>DAOPWT010000001.1:0-51982 GCA_035351775.1 Bacillota bacterium
GGCAGACCGTGGAGCTCAGTGTGACGCTGCGCGAGTTCTAGGCTAATCATACCGCCAACATAGGTCATCAGACGCTGGCCTGCTTTCGGCCAGCGTCTGACTGTCAATTGGGCGATTGGGCGTGTGGATTTCGGCCTGGTGGCCAATGATCGGGACCATGGTTGCGGACCATGGTTGCGCCGGTATACTTCTGGAGGTATCCGAGCAGGGATATCAGCAGGTTTTGACGGTAGTTTGGGTCGATGTACTCAATTTCTGAGTACATCCAGTTGGCCGGTGAGCAGATAGGACTGCCCGGGGCCTATTTGGAGGCTGATGGTATCCTATTATGTGGCGAATGACTGGTGTTGCACGCCATCATCCACGCGCAATTGCCAAGCTCCACCATATTATGGGACGTACTGGTAAGCGCTTCTCCGGCTTCGACGGTCGCGCGCGCCGTATACCCCCCAAATCGCGCGATCTACGGGTCATACGGCAGCCATCCGAAATCGATGTACTCGATTTTTGCGGCTATCTCCGAAACTGACGTCAAAAATCGAGTACATCCCAGCTCCAGCTGCTTTGACGCCTCATGCCCTTCATTAGGCCAGCTGAGCGCTGTTTTCGGCGAGCATGGCCCTTTCTTGCCTCCGTCCCCTCGCGAAATACCCGACCGCCGAGTCGCCCCGGCTCGCGGGACGGCTTGAGTCGCCGTCCTTTCTGTGCTAAGCTTTCTTCAGCCGCTGACTGTAGTCAGCTCGTGCTGTAATTCCCAGTTTATGGCCGAGAACAATAGTACCATGAAGGTACTAGTCCTCCGAACGAGGACCGTATCGTCATGGTATTTTTGTGTTTGGGGGTAAGAGAGTTGAGCGGATCTGCAACCAAGAAACTCGTGTTGGCAGCGTTGTTCCTGGCCTTGGGCCTACTCATGCCATTCCTCACAGGACAGATTCCCAACCTGGGGTCGAAGCTGTTGCCGATGCACCTGCCCGTCTTGATCTGCGGTTTTGTGTGCGGTTGGCCGACAGGGCTGGTTGTTGGCCTGATCACGCCGGTCTTTCGCAGTCTCATCTTCGGCATGCCGCCGCTGTTTCCGGCAGCAGTGGTCATGTCCTTTGAGCTGGCCGCATACGGTTTCGCAACCGGCTGGTTCCGTCGGCTGTTGCCCAAGACAAGCGTTTTTGTGTATCTCACGTTGATCTTGTCCATGCTGCTGGGCAGGGTTGTCTGGGGCGTGGCCAGCATGCTGATTCTGGGCTTCGCCGGTCGCGGGTTTACCTGGAAGGCCTTCATGGCGGGCGCGTTTGTGAATGCGCTGCCCGGCATCATCTTGCAGCTCGTTCTCATCCCGGTAATAATCATCGCCCTCGATAGAGCCAGGCTGACTGATGATATCTGACGGCGACCAACTGCAAGAGGTGCTCCTATGGCACCAGCAGCGCTATCCCAGGATGCAGATTCAGGACCTGGTGAAGCTGGCCTATCAGAACGAGTTTGCCGGCGGGCACATGATCGCCGACGCAGCGATCAGCCTGCAGCGTCTGCGCGCGGAATTCCAGGCGATCGCCGGCAACTGCAGCGGTGAGAAGCCGGACGAGGTTTTCGTCGGCATCGGGAATGGTCTCTGTCGGCTGCAACTTGCAGCCATAGAGAGCACCGGCATCCATCTGACTACCGTCAACCAGTTCTTCGTCAATACTGCCCGATCGAGGCGCGGAGATCTCACCAGTTTCGAACATAAACTGGAGGTGCTCCGCGCCTGCTGTCAGGCGGGCAGCCTCCCACATTCGCCGGCTGACCTTGACGCTTTCTTGCTGGCCTACCGGGCGCAAGGCTATCCAGCGATCAGCCATAGCGCGGTCTACCGCGACCACTACAAGCCCGCATACCGGGTGGTCGACTCAGTCTGCCGAGATCACTTCGCACTCTTCTGCCGGATTGATGCGCTACTAGAATCGCAGGACACTGTGTGCATCGCTATTGACAGCCCGAGCGGCTCTGGCAAGAGCGGACTCTCCGCTCTGCTGGGCCAGGTCTATGACTGCAATCTCTGACGGCTCTGACTCAGGGCAACCCTCCGATTTCGAACCAAGGCCAAGCAGTAGTGGAATGGTTTGGCATCAAAGTACAGCGCTGCCAGGCAGGATTTATCGAAGGACCGTCAAATGGTCACGATGCGTTTCGTTGCACGCAGATTGTTCACGCCATGCGCGAGACAGCTATACTCCTAAGGAGGGCACAATCTTGAGACGCACGCGTCATGCCGTTATCCTGGCACTTGCCGTATGTCTACTTGCGGCTAGCCTCTCACCCCATGCACGTGCGCAGGCAGCAGTTGCCGGCGAGAAGACCTACATAGAGCTGATTCTGGACTCTTCGATCAGCATGAGCGCCCGAGTGGAGGGCTGGAAGTCCAGAATGGACGTGGCCAAGGCCGTCATGGAGCAGCTCATCCGCGACCTTCCGGACGACCCCAATCTCATGGTGGCGCTCAGGATCTACGGGGCCGAGCTGCGACCGAACCTGACGCCGTGCGAAGATACGGTGCTGGTTCAGCCCTTCGCTCCCGTGGCCAAGTCGCGGCAGAATATGATCGACCAAGTCAAGTCGATGAAGGCCAGGGGCATGACGCCCATCGCCCTCTCTTTGGAGCAGGCGGCCCGGGACTTCCCCGACAAGACCGCCCGCAACATAATCGTCCTGATCACCGACGGCGAGGAAAGCTGCGGCGGCGACCCGTGCGCGGTCTCCGCCCGGCTGCAAGCAGATGGATTCGTCATGAAGCCGTACGTGGTGGGGTTCGCCCTCACCGAGAAGCAGGCCGCTCTGGTGCGCTGCATTGGCGAGTACTACTCGGCTTCGGATACAGCATCGCTCAGGCAAGCTCTCTCCACGATCATGGCCCGCGCCGTCGCTCCGGCGCACATAGAGGTGCAGGCCTGGGCGGGCGCGGTCAACGTGACAGCGCAGGCGCAAATCGAGATCGTGAAGTCCACCGGCGAGGTCGTGCAGTCGACCCGCACCGCGCAGGACCCCCCTGTCGTGCGCGCGCAGGTGGATGAGGGCCAGTACACAGTGCGCGGTCGTCTCATCGTGGGGTCGCAGGTTCTGACGGCCCAGGCCGTGGGGATTGCCGCGAAACCCGGGCAGACCAGCCTGGTGAGGCTGGACTTCGGTCCGCTGGATGGCAGGGTCCGCGTGACCGCCCGCGCGTCCGGGCAGGACGTTAGCGGCCGCGTCGACATACGCGTGCTGAAGGCGGGCGCGCCCATCGCAGCGAGCTGGGCCGGGATTCCGCCCACCACGAATCTGCCGGCGGGCGACTACACAGTCATCGTCACCCACAGGCAGTATCCCGAGCTCACCCGCACGGCGGCAGCCACAGTCCGGGCCGGCCAGGACACCTACGTCGACGTGGACCTGGGCGAGCTGCCGGCGACGCTCGAGGTGACGGTGACCTACCGCGGAGCGGTCATATCCAACCTGTGCCAGCTGAGCGTGTTCGCGCCGGGGCAGGCAACGCAGGTGATACGCAGCACAGCTGACGGACGTATGTTCCGTTGGACCTCAACTCCCGGAACCTATGACCTCAGTGTGATGTACCGCGATCTTGTCACAGTTGAGAAGGGCGTTCCCGGCGTGCAGCTGGCAGGCGGCCGAACGACCAATATCACCGTGACCCTGGACGACCTCCTCGGCACGCTCCGAACGCACGTCGTGGCGGGCGGGCGCGATGTAACCGCCGATTCGCACGTGACGGCGGCGGGCCGCGACGGCCAGATCGAACTGCCCTACATGGCGGACGCGCGCCAGGCGCTCGTGACGCCGGGCGTCTACGCCGTGACCGCGGTCTACTGCGACTCCGAAAGCGATATGTATGAAACCTACGTCAAGCCCGGGGATATCACGGATCTGACCCTCGAGGTCAAGTTACCCGGCTTGATCGCGATAATCCCCACAATCGAGGGCAAGCCCATGAGGACCGACAAGCTCCGTGCATGGGCGAGTCTTGACGGAGTGTCAGTCGGCACTGTCGCGATTCAGCCCGATAGAGTCGAGTTGACTGTGCCGGAAGGCGCCTACACCGTTGTGGGCGAGATATCCGATCCGTTCGCCCAGCGCAGGGAGGCACCCAAAGTACAGGTGCGGGCAGGCGAAACGGTTCAGGTCAAGATGGACTTCGATCCTGCGGGACTCCTACGCGTCAAGGTTATGTCCGATGGAAAGCCCCTCACCGAAGCCAAAGTGATGGTGTACCTAGACGGCAAGGGTGGCGGGATGTGGATGAATCAGGTAGACAAGGGCGTATGGGAGATGAAGATCGCCGAAGGCACGCACGATATCATGGTCCTCCCGAATGCTGAGGGCTCGAAGTCGCAGCGAATCTCCGGCATAGAAGTTCTCAGCGGAAGCACCGTGGAAAAAACCGTCACCGTGGCCGGCAAGGGACTCCTCCGCATCAAGCTCGTCTCCGATGGGAAGCCCTTCACCGAGGCCGTCGTGTTCGTACAGTTACACGGTAAGGGTGCCTCGGTATTGATAAAGCAGGTAGGCAAGGGCGTATGGGAGATGGAGGTCGCCGAAGGCACCCACATCATCTCCATTGTTCCAAGCGCTAAGGGCATGAAGTCGCAGGGGATTCCCGGAGTAGAAGTCGCCAGCGGCGCTATCGTTGAGGTCGTCTTCGACGTCAGTTCTCCTTGACGTTAGGTTCAGCATGACAGCGCTCGAGCGCCGGATTGCTCAGCGCAGGTATACTGAGGGGCGAGGCTGGCAGCCTCGCCCTTCGCTTTTCACGGTCTGTCTTGGGGCATACTCATATGGATGCTCGCCGCTCAGCGGACGATCAGTCATCACACGCGGAGAAGGAGGCACCAGTGCACGTGGACATTCAGGATAGTCACGGCGCTTCGGATGGGCAGCAGATAGCATGGCGAGGTTGGGGCAGCCAGCCGTTCGACGAAGCACGCGCCGCGGAGAAGCCAGTGCTTCTGTCGATATCTGCGTCGTGGTGCCACTGGTGTCATGTCATGGACCGAACAACCTTCTCCGACCGCGATGTCGCAGCTCTCGTCAACGAAGCGTACGTCCCCGTACGCGTCGACACTGATGTGCGCCCGGACGTGAACTCCCGCTACAACATGGGCGGATGGCCGACGGTGGCCATTCTCGATCATGACGGACACACACTGGCAGGCGCGACGTACGTGCCTCCCGACCGGATGCTGGAGTGGCTAGGCCGGGTATCGCGAGCCTACCCTACACTGACGCGCTCCGGCATGGGCGGAGATCATGAGATGGTCAAGGATCGCCAGCACGAACTAGACTACGACGGCGAATACGATGACGTCGGCACTTCCGACCGCGAACCCGACCTGGACCCCTATTACGATGTGCTGGGCGATTTGATGGCTTCCTACGATCCTGTGTATGGCGGGTTCGGAGACGCCCCCAAGTTCCCCATGTTCGAAGCGATCAACCTCGCGATTCTCGCGTACCGTGTCAGCGGCGATGGCTCGTACAGACAGGTCTTCGAGCATACGCTGCGTGCCATGACCTCGGGCGGAACCTACGACAAAGTAGAAGGCGGTCTCTTCCGATATTCCACAGTCCGCGACTGGAGCGTACCTCATTTCGAGAAGATGCTGCTCGACAATGCGCTTCTCCTCCATACTCTGGCAAACGCATATCAGGCGACACAGAATTCGGAGTTCGCCGCCGCTGCGCACAGCACTGTCAGCTACATGAACTCCGTCCTGTTCCAGCCGAACATCCCGGCATGGTCAGGCTCGCAGGACGCTGACGAGGAATACTACGTTCTGGCCGCCGCCGAAGAGCGCGCTCGCCGCACCCCGCCGCGAGTCGATACCCGCATATACGTTGACTGGAACGGTCGCGCATCCGCAGCCATGATCACCGCCGGGCGCGTGTTCGGCGAACCCGAATGGACCTCGCGCGGGGTGCACGTCCTCCGCGCCATCGTCGACAGATGCCTCGACCCGCAGCGCGGCCTGGCACATCTGTACGATGGCGAACCTCGCCTGTTTGGGCTAGCCCACGACACGATTTCCGTAGGCGCTGCCTGCCTAGATGCGTTCGAGGCGACGGGCGACCAGAGTTGGCTTGAGCTGCCGTCTACGCTAGCCCAGTCGCTCATCGCAAGCCACGCCGCGGCGCGGTACATTCGAGGAGCAGCAGGGCTGGTTTCGAGGATTCCCAACCCCGATGACCCGCCGGCCTTCAAAGAGCCGGCACGCGACTACCAGGAAAACGCTTATGCTGCTATCTGGTTCGTACGGCTGTCCCGCGCACTGCGCCGCGTCCTGAACGCCGACGATGATCGCGCCGCAGACAACGGCTCGCAAGGTGTGTGCACCGCCCCCGGAGTCTGCAGCATGCCCAGCGCGCCTAATGCATCAGGCGAAACCGCCGAGATCGAGATTCTGAGCGCTGCGAACTCATGCCTTGCCTGCTGCCGAGCGAACTATGGAGATCATGGCCTTATGGCTTCAGGCTACGCCCTCGCACTTGGCCATCTCGCGCTGTCGCCCAACCGCAGCCTGTGCCCGTGAGTGCATGTGGCCTCTGCCGGCTCCGGTGATGGGAGTATCAGTCAGGTATGCCCACAGTGGATGTAGGCACGAAGGCGCCATGCTCGCCGAAAGTCCCGCCCAGCTGGCCTAATGAAGGGCGCGGTCGTCGAAGCCCGCAAAGCCATTACCAAGGTGCCCCATAATATGGGTATATATGCCAACGACCCACAGCCGATGGTGCTTACTGCCCGCTACTTGCCACATAATGGGGCATCATCGGCCCCCGAATACGCCCCTGGCAGTCGTGTCTGCTCACCGGCCACCCGGATGTACTCAAAAGTTGAGTACAGCGACCCGAACTATCGTCAAAATTTGAGGGTATCGCCTGCGGGATACCCCCGGGGGTATATCGGCGCAACCACGGGTGCGACGACGGACTGTACCGGTCGAGTCGGCCATCACCTCAAGCGAGGCAAACACATGCTCAGCAGATGCCGATACCGCTTGGATCGAAGCAGCGTTCTCCTCATCCAGAGACGCCACTGTGCTCACATCCTGCGCACCTGGCCGGCCTCTGCCAGCACACTGGCGAACTCCGCACTCGCCTACCTGAGTTTCTCCGCGCCGCACGGATCGTCCGGTTGCAGCAACACCGCCTTCATGGCATCCGACACCGAAAGATCGACGAACTGTACCTCCTCTGCCAGCTCCAGGCGGTGATACGCACGAGACGCGAGCCTCGCGGTGGTCTTGCCGAAATAGACATCTCCCGGTAGCCAAGTAGCGAGGCACACCCAGACTGCCCCAGACCGCCCCAGACTGCCTATGTACTGGAGAGTGCTGGCGAATGCTGGTGAACGCGTCTTTCATCTGGATGCATTGTGGGCTATAATAATGTGGTGTCGCGTGCGATAGCCGCAGAATCGAGGAGTGGCCGTTGAAACGCTTCGAGCATATACGGGAATTTCTGTCCAGGCACAAGTGGGAGTACGTTGCAGGAATCGCCTGCCTTATCCTCGTCGACGCGCTGCAGCTGGTTATCCCGCGTCTACTCGGAAAGCTCACCGACAGTCTCCGCGCAGGCACCCTCACCAGCGATGGGCTGCGTAACTTCGTTATCGTAATCATGGGCATAGCCGGCGCCATAGCGGCAGGTCGGTTCCTATGGCGCATTTTCATCAACGGCACGGCCCGGTTGCTGGATCTCTACCTGAGGAACAAGCTCTTTGCCCATCTGGAACGGCTTCCGGCTCGCTACTACAACGAGCACAAGACGGGGGATTTGATGGCCCACGCCACCAACGATATCCCGGCAATCAGGCAGACGTTCGGGCAGGGATTCATCCTGTTGACTGACGCCATTTTCATGACAGGCGCCACACTAATCATACTGTTCAGAACTACGCCACTGCAACTGGCTCTGCTGAGCTTGCTCCCCTTCCCCTTCCTAGCCCTGGGGACTACGCTTTTCAGCAAGTTGGTCGGCCCTCGTTTCCGAGCCGTGCACGAGGCATTCTCCAGTCTCACCGAACGAGCACAGGAGAGCATCGCGGGCATACGAGTAGTGAAGGCTTTCGTGCAGGAGAAGCCGGAAACGGGCAGATTCATGGATGTCGCCCAGCGAAACGTGGACGAGAACATGCGACTGATCCGCATATGGGGACTGATGTTCCCCATGAGCGGCCTTGCGTCGACTCTGGCCTTCGTATTCGTACTCAAGTACGGATCGGCCATGATAATCAGGCAGGAGATATCGCTGGGGGATTTTGTGGCCCTCACCAGCTACCTGGCAATGCTAGTGTGGCCGATGATCGCAGTCGGCTGGGTGATAAACGTGGTTCAGCGTGGCTACACCGCGCTAGACAGGATCAACAAGATCCTGAATGAGGCGCCCGAAGTCGCCGATGAACTGCAGGCAGTTGAGCTCCCCTCGGTTGCCGGCACAATCGAATTCCGAAATGTAACGTTCTCTTACTCCCCAGAACTGCCTCCCGCACTGAGCGATGTGTCATTCACGATTGAGGCAGGCAAGACGCTGGCCGTTGTGGGCAGGACCGGCAGCGGAAAGAGCACGATAGTCAGTCTTCTGACCCGTCTGTACAATCCCCCGCCAGGAAGCGTGTTCATCGACGGACACGACATAAGGCACGTCACCCTTGAATCCCTCCGCAGCCAGCTGGGAGTGGTTTTGCAGGAGTCATTCCTGTTCTCGACGACCATCGGCGAGAACATAGCGTTCGCCTCTGATGAGTACCCCCAGGAGAGAATCGAGCATTTCGCCGACGTAGCGCAGGTGGGCAAGGACATTTCCGGATTCCCGGATGGATTCGACACAATGGTAGGAGAACGCGGCGTGACACTGTCGGGCGGTCAGAAGCAGCGAATATGCATCGCGCGTGCTCTGATCAAGGAGCCGAAAGTGCTCGTGCTCGATGACTGCCTGTCGGCTGTAGACACGCAGACGGAAGAGAGTATTCTTCATGGATTGCGCGAGTACATGCGCGGTCGTACCAGCATCATAATCTCGCACCGCATTTCTACAGTGAAGGACGCAGACGAGATCATAGTCCTAGACGACGGCATCGTTCGGGAACGAGGCACCCATGATTCGCTCGTGGCCGCTGGCGGGCTCTACCACGAGCTACACGAGAAACAGCTCCTCGAAGAGGAGTTGGCCAGCAAGAGCTAGCTAGCTAGCTAGCTAGCTGGCTAGCCGGCAGGCTGGCTGAAGAGGTGGATCTACAGTGAACGGCTACGGTAAAGACGAAGACATACTCGGAAAGGCGTACGACTCCAGGCTCATGCGCCGCCTGCTCAAATACGCCAAGCCATACTGGGCCATCTTCGCCGCAGCGCTCGCGGTCCTGATGGTGATTGCTGCCGCAGACCTTGTGAGGCCGTATGTTATCAAGATCGCCATCGATGAACACGTGACCGGTTACGAGCACCCCATGGCCCGCTTTGAGCCGGGCCAGGCGCCTGCCGGCGTGCGTGAAGAGCACAAAATGCGCTACGCTGGGTCCGTGTTCGTAAGGTCCGAGCATCTCCCTGTTGAGACGCGCCATGAAGCTCACTACCAGATGCTGGCCGTGTCGGGCAAGTATGTGATAATCGACACGGTCCTGCCTCGAGAGCACGGTCGCGCCGAGCTGCTTGCGACTGCAGATGGGGCAGTACTCCGCGTAGATTCGCTGGACTACGCTGCCGAGATAGTTGATAGTGCCGATGCCGTTCGCGTGTTCCGTGAGCGCGACATCGAGGCCATCGGAAGGCTTGCCCTATTGCTGCTGGCTGTGGGAATGGGCGCCTTTGCGCTCAACTACGCTCAAACCGTTACGCTGCACTATGTTGGCCAGCGCATAGTCTACAACATAAGGCAAGAAGTGTTCACTCACATAACCCATATGGACCTGGCTTTCTTCGATCATAGCCCCGTAGGGCGTCTTGTAACGCGGGTTACCAATGACACTGAGACGCTCAGTGAGATGTACACCAGCGTCCTGGTGAATCTATTCAAAGATGTGTTCATGCTCATAGGCATCATCGTAGTCATGTTCCGCCTCAACACCCAGCTCGCTCTGATATCCATGGCCACATTACCGCTGATCGCAGTGGTGACTGTCGTGTTCAGAGTCAAGGCGCGCGACGCCTACAGGCGACTCAGGGCAGCGCTTGCGAAGATCAACGCATTCATGGCCGAGAGCATCTCGGGCATGCGCGTAGTGCAGATCTACAACCGCGAGAAGAAGAAGCTGGACGAGTTTGCCGAAGTCAACCGCGATTACTACAGGGCGGGCATTGGGGAAATGATGGTATACGCCATATTCAGGCCAATAGTTGAGCTCATTGGCACTGTGGCTCTGTCGCTCCTCGTATGGTACGGCGGCAGACGCGTGATCACGGGACTAATGCCGTTCGGGCTGGTATATGCGTTCATCAACTACATCGGGATGTTCTTTGGCCCCATCAATGACCTGACTGAGAAGTACAATATCCTGCAGGCAGCCATGGCTTCATCCGAGCGAATGTTCCAGCTGCTTGACACGCCTATCACTGTTTGCGATCCTGCCGATCCGGTCGAGCTCAGTCAGGTACGGGGCGAGATCGAGTTCAGGAACGTATGGTTCGCCTACAACAGCGAGGACTGGGTGCTCCGCGATGTCAGTTTCACAATAAAGCCTGGCGAGATGGTTGCCTTCGTGGGGGCCACCGGGGCGGGCAAGACCTCAATCATCAGCCTCATGAATAGGTTCTACGACATTCAGAAGGGCGCGATACTGATTGACGGGATCGACATCCGGCGGTACCGAGTGAGCGACCTCCGTAGGAACATCGCCACCGTACTGCAGGAGGTATTCCTCTTCACAGGCGACATAAAGGGCAACATCCGTCTGAACAACACCGACATATCGGATGAGAAGATCCGGGAGGTAGCTCACTATGTGAACGCCGACCATTTCATATCTCGACTGCCGCATGGTTACGATGAAGCCGTAACTGAGCGCGGTTCCACGCTTTCGGCCGGCCAGCGCCAGTTGCTTGCGTTCGCGCGAGCCCTGGCTTTCGATCCGGCGATACTAGTGCTCGACGAAGCCACGGCCAATATCGATACTGAGACGGAACTGCTTATACAGGATGCGCTGCCGAAGCTGATCGAGGGGCGCACGACCATTGTAGTGGCTCACCGATTGTCCACAATCCAGCATGCCGACAAGATAATCGTGCTTCACAAAGGGCGTATCCGAGAGATGGGCACGCACCAGGAGCTATTGGCGCACAAAGGGATCTACTACGACCTATACAGGCTACAGTACAAAGACGATTCTGTGCTGCCCGCATCGTCAACCAGTGTGGACGCCTACTTCCCGGATGAGGCGGACCAGATGGCATAGGTCCGGGATGCACTCTACATGCGGAGCAGCCTGCAAAGCTCGCGCCGCACACGCAGGCCTGGGAGCTACCAGGAAGGCATGGCCCGCTTCCTGCAGCATGTCTATGTCGCCCCAGTTATCACCGACAGCCCAGGTCTCGGCCAAGTCGGCTCCAAATACGCGCCTCAGTTGCCCAAGTATTGCGCCCTTGGTCCTGGCAGGATCGTCTATCGAGACGTTGATGACGACCTCTCCCGTCATTAGTTCGTCGCACATCGATAGCTCGTTGGCGAACACATGGCTAATACCCAGGTCACGTGCGACTCGAGAGGCCAGGAACGACAGCCCGGAGGAGATGAGCGCAACGGCAGCGCCTGCCTCGCGCGCCGCCGACACCGCCTCCCGCGCGCAGGGCGCATAGCCTATCTCGTCGAGCACAGCATCGAGCTGGCGCCGGGGTTTCCCCTTCCACTCCAGTGCGTCGAGCCTCGAGAACTCCGCATAGGTGATCTCGCCGGCCAGGAAACGCTTCATATAAGCATCGGCATGCGCGTCCCATAAGCCGAATCTTCGGTGAATGTGCTCCCACGAACTCGGGTTGTCGGTCAACGTACCATCCATATCAAAGGCTATCAGTCGCACCTGCAATCCGTCGTACACCCTCCCCTCAAGCCCTAAAGCGCCATGCCACTACCACACAAGTATTGTTTCTGCACAGAAGCGGCCTTCCCTTGCATAGAGTGAACGGCCGGTGAAACTCCGGCCGTGCTCGCAAGGTATGATCGCTCTACATTCTTCCCTGGGGTGAATGGTATCCCGGCTGCTGGCCCTGCGCCTGACCCATGATCTGATACCATCCCTTAGAGTACATGGTCTCCCACAGTTCGCGCTGTTCCTTCATGTAGTCGTCATGGCTATTCATAAAGGTGTTTCGCACGTTGGGGCTCGCCGACTCGACCGTGGCCATGTGATAGCCAAGGAGCATCTCCTTGAGGTCACTCAGAAGGTCGGAAGCGATGTCCTTGTCAGTGAACTTGCCCTGAAGATCCACATGCATTCCCCCTCTCAGCCCATATCAGGCCGTCACATCTTGGTCTGCCCTGTCTGCCCCACTATGCCTTGGAGGGCGTTGACATGCCGCTGGCATGAGTCCATAAGCCGCTGCACGCTCCCCTTAAGCTGCGGATCCTGGATCTGGTTTGAGTAGATGCCGCACTTTTTCAGGCATAGCTGCTCCTTGCTGAGCTGCTCGTGAGCGAACCAGCTCTCGGTCGGAGTGATTCCCTGCATCTGAACCAATCGCGAACCTCCCTTCGCATCGCGTCGTGATGCCCGCGCACACGCGCCAGCCATCAAGGGTAATATCTCTCGACACGTGCGCCGCTATTCGCGACGGGGGGACGCAGACGACTCGGCCAGCACCACGCCGGCTACCGTGGAGGACTGAAGCGGAAATTCACAATGTCTCCGTCGACCATCGTATACTCTCGGCCCTCGAGTCGGAAAACCCCAGCCGCCCGGGCCGCCGCGTATGAGCCCAGCCTTATCAGATCGTCGTAAGCCACGATCTCTGCTCGGATGAAGCCATGCTCTATGTCGGAGTGTATTTTGCCCGCCGCGCGCTTTGCATTTGTGCCCGCGGCAATGGGCCATGCCCGCACCTCATCCTCGCCCACGGTGAAGAACGACACTAGTCCCAAGCGTTCATACACGGCGCGCGATACGCGCTCTACGCCTGTAGACACGATGCCATAGGCGTCCATGAAAGCAGAACGCTCCTCTGCGGGAAGCTCCGCTATGTCGGCCTCGATGCTCGCACACAGTCTGACGTAAGGGGTGTGGCGCTCATCGCAGCGGCCCTGCAGCTGTGCCTCTTCCTCGAAGCCGCCCGCCTGGAACTGCTCTTCCGACATGTTGGCCACTACTATCATGGGCTTCACAGAGAGGAGCCCATAACCGCGCAGGCTGTCCTGGTTGTATTTGTCAAGCTCAATTTCCCTTACTCCCTTGCCCTCGCCGAACTCGGCGGCGAGCAACTCCATGAGCTCTAGTTCTCGGTCTTCGTCGGCGGTTCGCCTGCGCGAGGATCGAAGGCGCTCGACCCTTGCCTCTGCTATCGCCATATCGGCCAGTATGAGCTCGTCATTGAGCGACATCGCATCGGAAACCGGGTTTGCAGGCTCGCCCTCGGCTGCCTGGAAAGTGCGCACTACATGGATGAGAGCATCCACGGTGCGCATATGGTTGATGAGCAATGATATGCCGCGCTCCCTCGCCCGTCCGCTTTGGTCAGCCCCGCTTCGGGCCACCCCCCCGCTCCCCGTGAGGTCCACTACCTCGATCTGGGCGTACGTAGTCTTGCGCGGCCTGAACATCCCGCTCAGAACGTCAATGCGAGCATCGGGCACCTTCGCCATCCCGATGCTCGCATCTTGCCTGGCCGAGGGGTTGCCGCCTGTCAGGAGACGGAAGACCGCGGTCTTGCCCGCCCCTGGCATGCCTACTATTCCTACTTTCATACCTGCACCTTCCATCGATCCGTGTACAGCTTCAAAGGCTGCCCCGTGTCCGGCGTGCGCTGCGCCTTCGCCGTCTATTGCATGGTGTTCGCAGCGAGACGAGACGGATCCCACGGATACACTATCCACCCGTCCACCTCGGCCGCATAGTAGTCGGGGCGCAAATCGGGAAAGGCAGAGTGTGTGGGCTTGTAGTGAAGCACAGCTGTGCGCGGTTCTCCGCCCACTCGCTCGATACGCTCCTTCACTGCGACAATCGTCCGCCCCGAGTCCCATACATCATCTACAACAAGTATGCGCTTGCCTGCAAGGTGCGGATCGCCCGGGAACTGCAGGAAGACCGGTTTGTCGAGCGTACGCCCTTCGCCCGTGTAGAACATGACTGCGGCTGCCAGTATGTTCCGGATCTCCATGCGCTCCGAAAGCAGGCAGGCCGGGACCATCCCTCCGCGCGTAATACAGAGCAGGGCGTCGAATTCCCCCTCCACATTGTGCATCAATACGTCTACTAGCTGCTCAATTTCCTGCCACGACAGATACGTCTTCTTCAACCCAATGCCCCCCCCATGTCCGCTGTATCTCTAGGAGTCCTCGTTTCGCCAGAAACATGAACCCCCGATGAACTCCCTCATGATTGAATTAGGAGGAATGCCCGCCGCCTTCACCGGCAGGATGTACTTCAGGAACTTCCTCAGGCGTTTGGCCTCGATAGACTCAGGCTCATCCGGACGTATCGCGTCCAGCAACTCCTCAGCGTACGGCTTCAGCACCGCCAGCTCATAGGCGAGCGCCGTATTGAACATCACGTCGGCCGTCTCCTGAAACAGGAAGATGTTCCGCTCCTCGCCCGCTCTCACCTTGGGCCACATCCTGATTGTCTGCTGTGCGCTGTGGCCACGGAATAACCTATCCCGCACCAGTCGCCTGAGGATCCGCACATCGGTAGTGGGAATCCTGTTGTGGTCATCGATGTTCAGGTGCGTCAAGGCTGATGCATATATCTTGAACTTGCGCCCCATAGGTATGGAGCGAGTGAGCGCATCGTTCAGCCCGTGGATCCCTTCGATGATCAGCAGCTGGTCGCGTTCCAGCTTGATAGGACGGCTCTTGGCTGCCCGTCTGCCCGCGCGGAAGTCGAAAACAGGCGTCTCTACCTCTTCTCCCTGGATCATGCGGGTCATATGCTCGTTGAGCAGACGTATGTCGATGGCGTCAATGGACTCAAAATCGTGTTCTCCGTCTGCATCGCGCGGCGTGCTATCCCGGTCGACGAAGTAGTCATCCAGCGATATGGGTACTGGATTGAGCCCGTTCACTCTGAGTTGCACCGACAGGCGTTGCGCAAACGTCGTCTTCCCTGAAGACGAAGGGCCGGCGATGAGCACAACTGCTATTCTATCACGATTCGATGCGATGACGTCAGCGATCTGCGCGACCTTCTTCTCGTGAAGCGCTTCTACAGTCTGAATCAGTGCATTGACGTCGCCGGCTCGTATTACGTCGTTGAGCGACGCAACGTCGGTCACACCGATCACCTTGCCCCATTTCTCCGCTTCGAAGTACACGGTGGCAAGCTTGCCCTGCTCCACGTAGTCGGGCAGTTCCAAAGGGTTGGCCCGCCTGGGGAACTCCAAGATGAAGCCGGGCAGGTAGTGCCGAAGCCGGAAAGACTTCAGATAGCCGGTGCTCGGCGCCATGTACCCGTACAGGTAGTCGCTGAGCCACCCACACTGGTATATGTTCACAGTATCGGACGTACGGTACTTCAGCAGACGGACCTTGTCCATCTGGCCATCGCTCCGGAACAGCTCGATTGCGTCAGACACCGCGATGCGATTGCGCTCGATGGGCATATCGCTCGCGACTATCTCGTGCATCCGCGCCTCAATCGCGCCGACGTGCGCCTCTGTGAGCGGTCGCCTCCACCTTATCTCCCCATAGAGCCCGTTCGACAACGAATGCTGAATCATGACACGACAGCCCTGCAGAACCTCCCGGGCCGCCATCACCAAGGTGAGAATGCCTGTGCGCCTGTATATCCTCATGCCGTCCTCGGCGCCTATGTCTACGAAATCTACCCTGGCGTCACGATTCGGCCTATAGGTCAACTCCCTCAGGTCGTGATCCACTCTGGCTGCTATCACAGGCCACCGGCGCCCGTGCGGCACTGCCCGAGCCAAGCATTCGAGAGTGATTCCCGGCTCCGCCTGGTGCTGTGAGCCGTCAGGAAGGGTAATCGTGATCATGTCGTCCTCTCCCGAACCGTAGTAGCGCGAAGTGATGCTCAGAGAACATGATACATCGGTACGCGCCGGGGGTAAAGCCGCGTCGATGGTGTGATTAGGCCCTGGAAAGCGAACCCCTCCGCAGCGAAGTGCGAAACGCAGCGTTGAACGACAGAAGCCCCGCGAAAAAGTAGACAAGTGTCATGATGGATGCCAGCGCCACGCAGGGCCAGGCGACTCCTCGGGCGAGAAGCCCCGCCGTTTCGCTGCCTCCGAACGTGAGATCTGCCGCGAGCCCGTACCACCAGCGATATGGGAACACGATGCCTAGCGCCCCAAGCCCGATGTCCAACTGCCTGATGGGCGCCAGCGCCAGAGCGAAAACGGCCATCGACACCAGATTCACCAGGCCTCCGACCCGCTTGACCAGAAGTGCAACTGCTCCAAGAGCATACCCGATGCCCAGCATGGCCAGGCGCATCATGGCCATGGGGGCCAAGGCGACGGCCGCCGGCCAGGGAAACCGGACCCCTGTGGTCAGCGATACTGCCCCCATGATCAGTGCCATACTCGGGATGAAGCTCACGAAGGACGCAATATCGCGCAGCAGCCCGATCACCCAGAGCGGAACAGCTGACATCGCCAGCTGATCCAGAGTGGCCGTGCCGGGTTCCTCAGTTGCGAGCAGCGAAGCCCCCTGAACCGCCCCCAGGCAGCAGAAGATGCACGCAAAGGCGAACATCGCCTCGCTCGCGGCCCGGCCCTGAAGGCCGCCGGATGCCATCGTCGCCATGGCTGACGGCACGGGCACACGGCCGGACGCAGCAAACACGGCGACTACTAGGAATATGTATACCGCCAGCGACTCGGTGACAAACTCCATCGGACTGCGCGCTCGGCGCAACAGCCCTCGCTTCACCTCATACCAGAGAATAACGTGCATCGGCCCTCTGCCCCTTTCCGGTTCCGGTGATCTCGAGAAAAGCGCTTGCGAGGCATGGCTCTCGCCTGACTACTGACTCTACCTCAGTTCCGGCCATCCGAATCGCTTCCAGAACCCTCGGCAACCCTGCATCATCATCTAGGTCGACGTCGACAACGAATCCGCCGCCCGCATCTGCCTCCGAAGGCATGGGCATGCCAGGTCGCGCCCCTGAGTGCACGATCGCCGCCTCCACCGCACAGGTAACCTGCGTACGCAATGCAATTCTGTAGGACCTGCGGCCAAACAGCTGGAGCAAGGCATTCACCGTGTCGATGGCCAGCGCTCTACCATCGCTCATTATGCATACTCTGTCGCACACACGCTCCGCCACATCCATTTGGTGCGTCGCGATCACCACAGCGCAGCCGCGCTCCCGCGCCATGCGCTTGATCGACTGCTGCAAGTCGAGGGATGACGCGACATCCAGGCCGAGAGTTGGCTCGTCCATCAGGACTACACCCGGATCAGCAGCAAGCGCCGCCGCCAGCGACACCTTCTGCCGTGTGCCCATGGATAGATTGTTCACAGGCACCTCAGCGAACTTGCCGATGTCCAGCAGCTCTATCCAGTGCGCAGCTCTTCGCGCAACACTCCTCATGCTGCCGCCGCCGCGGAGAGCGGTAAAGTACTCGATGTTCTCGCGCGCGGTCATCCTAGGGTACAGAGCGCGCGCTCTATCAAACACTACGCCCACTCGACCTGCGATCTGTCGTCGCGACCGAACAGTGTCGATGCCGCCGATCAGCACGCGGCCGGAGCTTGGGGTAACGAGGCAGCTCATCATGGCGATGACCGTGCTCTTCCCTGCCCCGTTTGGGCCTAGGAGCCCCATGACTTCGCTGGGAGCCACGCGCATCGACAACCCCTCCACAGCTGTTACGCGTCGTCGGCGTCGCCCGACTCCAGTGGTGAATACACGGGCGGCACGGTCGAGCTCAATCGCGGGGAGGCTCATCGCACCGTTCCTCCCCATCACCCGCATTATCCTCTTCGCCTGCGTGCCGCGTGAGCCGGGGCGCGCACGGGTACAAGGCAAGTGCAAGCGAGTATGCCTCACGCGCGCTCGGTTCGTCTGCGACCCTGAACTCTGCCGCGAGCTCGTGAAGACGGACCGCGAATCGCGCTGCCTCGTCACGGCTGAGGTTGACGTTGACTAGCTGAACGTTGATGAATGGATCCGCTTCGTCGATCTGCTGCAAGTGATTTACGGCTGACCGCATGTCGCGGATGAGAGCGTCCAGCGCCAGGCCGGGCGCCTCCGGCGTACTGCCCAGCGATGGATCTACCTGAAACTCCCGTGCGATGGAGCGATAGTATTTCTCCAGTATTCCGGACTTTTCCTTGACCTCAACCAGCGCGACAAGCCCGGAGCGCTCCAACACCTTCACGTGGTAGTGGACGCTTGCGGGCACCAGGCCCATCCTGTCGGCAAGCTGCTTCACGGTGAGCGACTCCTCGGCCAGCATGCGAAGGATGACAACTCGCTTGCTATCGAGCAGGGCCCTGAGCTCATCGATGTCGCTCACCACATAAGTTCCGGCAGGTTCGCGAGAACGCGACTCCATTACACTTTCACCTCTCGATAAACATTTCTTTAATGATAACCGTAATTCGAACAGGTGTCAACTGGCTGATTCCCAGTGATCTTGCATTTTAAGCCTTTGGGTGGTAATCTGTTGTTGGCTGTTGTTCAAGCGCGCGCATCCGAGGAGTATGCCGACTTGACCAAGAGCTCAAACCCAAGCAAAGGAGCGCGATCAGGTTGGCGTACGAGGACAAGACGCTGGTCTGCAAAGAGTGCGGCCAGGAGTTCGTGTTCACCGCTGGCGAGCAGCAGTTTTACGTTGACCACGGCTTCCAGAACGAGCCCTCCAGGTGCCCTGAGTGCAGGCGCGCCCGCAGAGCAAGCGGCGGGAGCCGCACGATGCACGAGGTAGTCTGCTCGGCCTGCGGAGAGACGGCCATGGTCCCGTTTGTTCCCAGCGGCGACAGGCCAGTCTACTGCAGCGAGTGTTTTGCGGCGCAGAAGGCTTCCGATCGCAGGTAGAATCGGAAAACGCATACATAGTGCCTGCATCACAGTAGCCGATAATAATGAGCCCCGGGCATAGCCCGGGGCTTTCCTATTGTGCGACTGTTGTGCTCCTCATGCATGTTCCTGCTCCGCCCAGAGCCGTACCAAGTTGACCACAACTTTCACGGCATCGTCCATCCACTGAACACATGCCCATTCCCCGCGGCTGTGCACATCGCCAGCTCCGGTGAATAGGTTGGGGGTCAGAACGCCTTCGTACGTCATCCTCGCTCCGTCAGTCCCGCCCCTGATAGGCTCAACAACCGGAGTCAGCCCAGCCAACTGTATTGCCTTAATCGCCAGGCCGGTGGCCCGAGGGTCCGTGTCAAGCCGTTCTTTCATGTTACGGTACCCGCCTCGAGGAGTGAACCTGACTTTCGACCCGGGGTGGCTCGCCTCAAGCAGCTCAAGCATCTTCATGAAGGCAGCCTTACGCGTCTCGAGCATCTGGCTGTCGAAATCGCGTATCAGGATCTTGATGGACACCTTCTCCACATTGCCTTGTATCTCATTGGGGTGTATGAAGCCCTCGCGGCCCAAAGTCGTCTCCGGCCGCGAAGATGCCGGAATCCACGAGATGAGCTGGGCAGCCAAGTGAAGAGCGTTCACCATCTTGCCGCGGGCAGTGCCTGTATGCGCCGACACGCCCTCTATTGTCACTACACCGTTTAGGGCGTTGAACGTCTCCTCCGACAACTCCGCCAGGACTCCTCCGTCCAGAGTGTACGCAAGCTTGGCACCGAACTTATCATACGGGAATCGCTCTACGCCTCGGCCCGTCTCCTCGTCAGGAGTGAACGCCACCCACACGTCAGGCCTGCGGATATCAGGGTCTCGGATCAGCTCCACTAAGGCCTGCATGATCTCGGCCACACCCGCTTTGTCGTCGGCGCCGAGCAACGTAGAACCGTCTGAGGTGATGATGTCGCAGCCTACCGCGCGTGCAAGATTGACCGATGTTTTGGGGCTCAGGACCACTCCATGGCCGACGGAGATATCGCCGCCCTGGTAATTATGGTGAACCCTGGGGACCACGCCCCGACCGGGTATTCCCGGAACCGTGTCCATGTGGGCCACAAAACCCACAGCCGGCGTAGGCCGGTCCATGTTCGACGGCAGACGCCCAATCACGAAGCAATGCTCGTCCACCTGGACGTCGATCAGTCCAAGCTGCTTCAGTTCATCTGCCAGCATGCGGGCTAGCTCCCACTGCCCTGGCGTGCTGGGCACCTCCGCTGAGTCCTCCGCGCTGGTCGTATCAACCTGAACATACCGCATGAACCGGGCCGCGACACCTTCGCTTAGCAACATTTCAGCACTCATACGATGCGCCTCCTACCATACCCAGGGCCGCAGGAGTTGTTCCGCGATATTCCTGGCCCGCGCGCCAAGCTGATCTGGGTTCGTGACAACTCCCGTGCGGACGGCGTCCTCGTACACTATCAGGCCGCCCGCCTTCTCCACGCGCGTCTTTATCGATCTCATCTGGCCTTCAGCGTTTCCACTGCCCATCGTGGCAAATACGCCGAAACGACGGCCGATCCCGTCCGGCATGTTGTTGAGAAAGGCGTTCAGTTCAGCCGATGTCTTCCCGGCTTGCACAGGACCAGCCACGATAACCAGCTCGTAACTGCGAAGCGTCTTGGGAAGACCCGTCTTAAGCTGAGCCTCGCGCCCCCTTAGCGCCGCCCAAGCTGCCGCCATATACCCAAGAGGCCTGCTCGGCTCCAGCTTGTGATACTCCACCCTGTGGCCGCTGTGCTCGAGTTCCTCGCCGATGGCGCGCATCAACTTCTCAGTTACGCCGGTTCGAGAATGGTAAACAATCAGAGCTCTCACCGCGCATCGTCCTCCTCCCTAGACGCGACAAGTCATGTCCTAAACTCCACGATATCTCCATCAGAGAGCACGTACTCCCTGGGAACAGGCTGGCCGTCAAAGCGAGCAGACCCCCATACCCTGGCGCTCTTCATGGTGCGCGGAAGATCCCTGTGGATGGCCATGGCAAGGTCTGTCACCGTTCCTGGGCGTTTCAGCACGAACGGCGCAGCGCGGTCTACATCCTGCCCAGGCGGCTTTGAGTATAGCCTGATGACGTCGAGCATGTTGAAGACGGCCCGGGGCAGCCCCTCCAGACCCTCTGCTGATTCAGACGATACCCTGACGAAACTGATGTCGGGGTAAGCCTCCACGAGGATATCGGCGTTGTCAGCAGCTCCCGCCAGATCGATCTTCGACAGCGTCACCATGTGCGGTTTCCCCTGGTTGACGACCTTTCGCTCATCCAACAGCTCCAGCAGGCTCTGGATATCGTCAAGACATGAGTCGCTCGAGACATCCACAACCATGATCACCGCATCTCCGGAGCGGATGGAAGCCATGAGAGTGGGCGGGCAATTGTCGATCGATATAGGCGGAGTGTCCACCAGCTGTATAAGGATGTCTTCATACTTCATCATGCCCGGAACAGGCTGAGTAGTCGCGAAAGCGTAAGGCGCCACGACCACCTTCGCGCTGGTAAGCTTCCCTACCAGGGCAGACTTGCCCGAGTTGGGCGGGCCGATTACGAATACTTGCCCCGCACCCTCCCTTTCGACACGATAGGGATCCTGTTTGCCCTTCTTCCGAGCCGCCTCGCCGGCTTCCTTGATCCGGGCAATACGGCGCTTGATATCAGCCTGCATCTTGTCCGTCCCCTTGTGCTTGGGGATGGTCCGAAGCATCTCTTCAAGCGCGGCGAGCTTCTCTTCAGGAGTTATTGCGCGCTTGTACGCCTCCTCTGCCTCCATGTACTGCGGGGTGAGGTTGGCGGGCATGCGTGCTTCCCTCCTTTACGCTAAGCCTTCCGGTCAGCTGTAGAGCACCATTGCGCTGATAGCAGGCACGCGAACTCGAACATCATCGCCTTCTTCGTCCTTCACCATGTATGCCGAATCATCCAGCGGCCTAGTCCCGGCCTGCCGCCGGGCCACCACAATGCTCCATTCTCCATGCGTCGGCAGAGCTATCTCGACTTCGTGCCTGTTGGCATTGTATATGACGGCTATGAAGTCCCACTCGTCGCCGCACACGCTGCCGTCTAGCTCGAAGAGGACGGTGCCGGGCGGGCCGGGGATGAATCGCACGGCCGCGCGCACCTGCGCTGCAGTGGTCATCCGGAATGCCGGATGCGCGCGCCGCACCTCAATGAGGCCGCGATAGTAGTCGAATACCTCGCGAAATTCGTGCTTGCGCCACCATTCGAACTGATTGACTTCATCGCCGGCCCGGTAGCTGTTGTGGTGGCCCCGCTTGGTGCGGAGCAGCTCGGCCCCGCCCTCCAGGAACGGTATTCCCTGCGAAGTCAGGACTATCGCCTGCGCCAGGAGATCCATGCTTATCCGGTCGCCTTTTGAATCGAACGCGTTGGACCGCGCGATCTTGTCCCATAAAGTCAGGTTGTCGTGGCATGACACGTAGTTAACACACTCTCCGGGCTCTTGCGCAAAGCCCGACAGCCCGTCGGAATAGCGGATCGACGCTACTACTCCTTTCGCGATCTCGCGTTCACATCCTGCAGCGCCCGTAGCGTATCCGGGTCGGCCTCCATCATTGTCGCCCTTTATGGCATTCCTGAAAGCATCATTGAACATGCCGATGCCGGTGGAACGCTGCCTGCCTGCGGTGAACATCCTGGTGTGGCAGAGCCCCGAAGGCCCTCCCGTCCACGGCTCACCGTAGAGCAGAAGCGACGGCTCGATCGCACGCAGTTCGCATGCGATCTCCTGCATCGTATCGCAGTCTATCAGGGCCATTAGGTCAAACCTAAATCCGTCTACATGGTATTCCCGGACCCAGTACTTGAGCGAATCGACAATCAGCTTTCGGACCATCGGCCGTTCAGTGGCCAGCTCATTGCCGCAACCCGATCCGTTGGTGAACACTCCGGCGGCATCGGTACGGTGGTAGTAGCCAGGCACAATCGTCTGAAGGGGCGAATCATCCGTGCTGTAGGTGTGGTTGTACACGACGTCCAGCACTACCCTAAGGCCTGCCCTGTGCAGTGCCTGTACCATCCGCTTCACTTCAGTGACACGTGATGCAGCGCACTCGGGCCTGCAAGAGTATGATCCTTCCGGAACAAAGAAATGGAACGGGTCGTACCCCCAGTTGTACCCGTCGGGCGAGAGCTCGTCGACTGAGGCGAAATCCTGTATCGGGAGCAGGTGCACGTGAGTGATTCCCAACTCAACTAGGTGGTCTACTCCAGTGCTCACACCGCCCGGACCCCGAGTCCCGTGCTCGCTCATGCCCAGGTACCGACCGCGGTGCTGAGTTCCTGAATCTGGCGATATGGAGAAATCCCTCACGTGCACCTCGTACACGACGGCATCCGTTGCCGCAGCCAGAGGAGGACGCACGTCGCCTGCCCACCCTTCAGGGTCAGTCGATGCCGGGTCGATTACAACGCCGCGACCTCCATTAACCGTAAGGGCCCGCGCGTAAGGGTCCACTGCTTCCTTCACACACCCGCCGTGGAACACTCTGTATGTGTAGCATATGCCGGCGAGATCCCCGAAAACGACGGCAAGCCACGTCCCATCACAGTCCGGGCTCATCGGGACTTCCCATCCCGCTGCCGACTGCCTCGACGAGTACAGCATCACTGACACGCCCAGAGCGGTGGGCGCAAACACGCGAAACGCCGTGGAATCCGGCGAATAAACTGCGCCGAGATCGTCGCCGGGATAGTACAGCTCAAATATCTCCTGACCACCCACTGCAACGACCGGGCACACCTCAAGGCCCATCTGTCGCACCAACCTTCCACCAAACCGCATTGTAGCTGCACATTATCATGATACAGCAAATGGCGGGCTGGTGTCCAACGCGCGATCGTCTTCGAACTCCTACTTCCCCTCGAAGAACACTTCCATCTCATCCAACGTCTTCTCAAATACCCCCAGCGCGGCGAGCACCGGCTCAGGAGATGTCATGTCCACCCCCGCACTCTTCAGCAGATCAATGGGGTACCTGGCGCTCCCGCCGCTTAGGAACTCGAGATAGCGATCCTGTGCAGGCTTTCCCTGGTCGAGTATGCTGTTTGCAAGCGCAACCGCAGCCGAGAAGCCTGTGGAGTACTGATACACATAGTAGGCTCTGTAGAAGTGGGGGATCCTGGCCCACTCGTAAGCTATCGCATCGTCTAGGACCATGTCGGGGCCGAAGTAATCGCGGTTAAGCTGCATGTAGACCTGGTTTAGGCCATCAGGAGTCAGCGCTTGCCCCGATTCGTGCATCTCATGGGTGATCTTCTCGAACTCGGCGAACATTGTCTGACGGAACACCGTTCCCCTAAACTCCTCCATAAAGTGGTTCAGCAGGTACATCCTGCGCGCAGGATCATCCGTCCTGTCCAGCAAGTATCGGGTAAGCAGCACTTCGTTTACGGTAGAAGCCACCTCAGCCACGAATATCAGGTATTCCGAGTACACGTATGGCTGTTTCTCCCATGTGTAATAGGAATGCATGGAGTGCCCCATCTCGTGTGCCAGGGTGAACGCGTTGCTCAGGTTGTCCTGCCAGTTCAGCAAGACATAAGGATGCACTCCGTACACTCCCCACGAATAGGCGCCGCTTGTTTTGCCCCGGTTCTCCATCACATCGATCCAGCCGGACTCCATCCCGGCCGAGAGAGCCTTCGTATACGCCTCGCCCAGAGGCGACAGGCCATCGCGTACCATGGCTTTGGCCTCACCGTAAGCGACGGGCCATTCTACATCCGCGACCATCGGCGCATACACGTCATACATGTGGATCTCCGGTAGATCGAGCACCTTTTTTCGGAGACGCACGTATCTGTGCATCAGATCGAGCCGGCTCCTCACGGCCGATACCAGATTATCGTACACGTCTACGGGTATATTGTTCTCATCCAGCGCTGCTTCGCGAGCGCTGCTGTATCCTCGTACACGCGCATTGAAGCTATCTGCCTTGACCGATGCAGAATAGGTTGCGGCTATGGTGTTCTTCAGGGCACGATAGGACGAGTACAAGGCGTCAAACGCGTCCTTTCGCACCCGCCGATCACGGCTCTGCATGAACCGGATGTATCTGCCGTGGGTGACCTCCACTGTGTTTCCGTCCGCGTCCACGATTGATGGGAACTTGAGATCCGCGTTGTTGAGCATCGTGAAGATGGCAGGTACAGCATGCCCGATCTCACCCGCCATGGCCATGATGCGCTCTTCAGATGCGGATAGAGTGTGGTCGCGCATGCGCCTGATGTTGTCCAGGAAAATCCTGTACAGCTCCAGCCCAGGTTCCTCCGACATGAACCGTTCCAGTTCGTCGTCGCAAATGGCAAGAATCTCGGGCCTCAGGAAGGACGTCGCCGACGCAACCTCCACTGCCAGGCTAGCTGCCCTATCGTGCATGCTCTGGTAATCAGCATTCGCGTTGTCTTCATCCTTGCGC
The DNA here is from genome assembly GCA_035351775.1 of Bacillota bacterium. GTDB lineage: Bacteria > Bacillota > DTU025 > DTU025 > DTU025 > UBA5389. Next base: position 25,649 of record DAOPWT010000001.1, read on the forward strand.
ATGCGGCTGTAGGTGTAGGCCTTCATGACTAGGTAGTCGATTTCGTCCCTGAGCTTCAGGCATTCCAGAAGCGCTTTGGCGCCTGCGCCGAGCCTGCCGGCGTAGGACGCCAAGTCGGGGACCCTGCTCCGCACCGCGGACATGTCAGCCTCGCACAGCTGATCCGATGGGTAGATGTCTTCCACCTTCCACCTTAGGTCTTCGGGGATATCCTTTCTTTCGGGAATCGCTTCGACCGTCTCAGCCAACTGCAATCGGCCTCCTTCTGGTTTCTACTGAACATCATCTGTAGTCACGAGATCCGCCGCTGAGCCGACAGCGGGCCGCCGTGACACAATGGCCTTCTGCTTCCATCGACCCCTCCGATAGTAAGCGTAGCTTAGAAGCAGGCCCACGAACGGGCCGCTGGCCATGGCCATCCATACGCCCTCTACCCCCAGCGAAGTGCGAGCCAGCACCCGCACGAGGGGAACTCGAACAAGCCACAGAGAACCGAGAGTGATGAAGAACGTGGGCAGCGTGTCGCCTGCCCCTCTAAGCACACCCGTAAGTGCGAACATCGCGGCGAATGGGACAAAGCCAAGGCTGATCCAGCGCAGGTAGACAGTGCCCGCCGCAAGCACTTCGGGATCCTTTGTGAACAAAGACAGTACGGCCGTCGGGAATGCCTGAACGGCCAGGGTAAGTGCCCCTGTTATCGAACACGTCAGAAACATCCCCCACTTGACCACGTCCGACACGCGCTCCTCCTGCCCGGCCCCCAAGTTCTGCCCAACCAGGGCGGTGACAGCCAGCCCAACGCTGAAGGCCGGTAAATGAGCGAACTGCTCAAGCCGCGATCCGACGCCTGAACCCGCTACCACCACACTGCCGAACTGGTTCACTGTGGACATGATAACCATCATGCCCAAAGAGACCAGAGTCTGCTGAGCTCCGGCAGGCAGCCCGATCTTCACTGTAAGCTTGGTTAGGTTCCAGTCCAGGCTTGCCAGGTCCCGAAGGCGAGTGCCGATCTTGAGCCGCCCAACCATGTACGCAAGCGCCAGGGCGGCCGCAAAGACCTGGGAGAGCACAGTAGCCCAGGCGGCGCCGGCCACCTCCATCCTGGGAATGGGCCCGAGGCCGAAGATCATGATGGGATCAAGGACGATGTTCATGACCGTCGCATACGTGAGGAATCGCAGCGGCGACCGCGAGTCGCCAAGGCCACGGAGGATCGAGCTGGCCACGTTGTAGATGAAGCTCGGCGCGAATCCCAGTGTGTACACGCCAAGGTAGCTGGCGGCGGCCCCGATTATGTCCTCAGGCGCCCGCAACAGGCGCAAGAGCGGCCAGCGCAGCAGGTAACCGATGGCCGCCATTACCACGCCCATAATGGTCAGAAGAGTGAGGCCATTGGATATGGCCGCAGACACCATGTCATGCCGTTTCGCTCCATAGTACTGCGATACCAAAGTGGTAGTCGCCATGGTCAGCCCTGTAACCAGGGCAATGAGGCCAAATATGATCGGAAAGCCCACTGAGACAGATGCCAACGCCTGTGGGCCCAGAAATCTCCCCACCCATATGCTATCGACAGTGTTGTATGCAGCTTGCAGCAGGTTTCCGATGAACATCGGAGTGGCGAAAGCAATTAGGTGCTTTGGTATGCTTCCTGTCGTGAAATCAGTAGTACGTACGTGCTCCATAGTCCTATACGCCAGCCTCCCGTCTGTCTCGCGCCTTGTCCCCTACTCTGGGGCTCTTCTTCCCCATTACCGCGTCAGCCAGGTTCACAGCCAGGTCGCCTACGCGTTCCAAGCTGTTCATCGCCTCCACGAATATCACGCCCGCCGGCGGCATACACGTCCCCTCATTCAGCCGTGAGATGTGATTGGCTCGAAGCGTATCGGTGGCTTCATCAAGGCGGCTGTGAATAGCATACACTTGCCCGGCGGCTCTTGCGCTCCCGTCGCGCAGGGCCTCTATTCCGTACTGCAAGATCGAGTCGGCCAGGTCGAACACTTCGTGCAGTTCCTGAATGGCGGTGTCCGAGAAGATCACTCTCGTATCGGATTTTTCGTGCGCGTAGTTCATCAGCTGCTCTGCTACGTCTCCAATCCTCTCCACGTCGCCCACAGCGTGCATCAGCCCAGCCAGTCGCACCGACTGCGTTTCATTCACGGACGTCTTCGCCACCATGTCCGACAGGTACAGAACCACCTGGCGGTTCAAGCTGTCAATCAGCTCTTCTCTGGAGGTGAGTTCCGCGCCGATCTGCGGCGTGAACCCTTCGGTCAGCGACTTGCGTGATCGAGCCAGCATGCCCTGGACAATGTTGGCCATGCGTACCGTCTCCTGATTGGCAAGGTCCAGCGCGATGCCGGGAGTACCGAGCATACGGCGATCAAGGTACTTAGGCCCTGCCTCCTCCACAATGTCTTCGCCGGGAACCAGCCTGGTGGCAACCTTCTCGAGAAACCCCGTCCCGGGCAGCCACACTACGGTGTTAAGCACATTGAACATGGTGTGCGCATTGGCTATCTGCCGGGCGATGCCGCCCACAGGCGACACGGCGGTGACAAGCCACGCAAAAGGAATACGCAAGATCATGAAGATCACAGCGCCGAAAAGATTGAACAGCAAGTGCACCATGGCCGTCCGTCTCGCAGTGTGATTCGTGCCTATGCTCGCCAAGAGGGCCGTGATACATGTTCCGATGTTGTCACCCAGCAATATCGGTATGGCGACCTCGATGGTGATCAGATCAGGCGACGCAATAGCTACGGCCAGAAGCATGCCTATGGTCGCCGCGCTGCTCTGGATGACCAGAGTCATCACAAGCCCTGTGAGCAGGGCCAAAACCGGATTGGCCCCAAGGGTGCGCATGGCCCTTGCAAAGACGGCGCTTCCCCTTAAGGGAGCCACAGCACCAGACATCGTCGTGAGCCCGAGGAACAGAATCCCGAATCCCAAAATGACCTGGCCCACACTTCTCCATACTTTCCTGCGGGCTAGCATGGTCATCCCAAACCCGATGCCTATTGCAGGATATGCGTAGTCGGCCAGGTTGAACGCGATCAGCTGAGCCGTGACCGTAGTTCCGATGTTGGCCCCCATAATGACACCGATAGTCTGCCTCAGTGTCATCAGTCCCGCGTTGACAAAGCTGACAAGCATGACCGTGGTGGCGCTGCTGCTCTGCATCACGGCCGTCACTATAGCGCCCACGATTACGCCTTTCAGCGGCGTAGACGTAAGCACCTCCAGCACTTGCTTCATCTTCTCGCCCGCGGCGCGTCGCAGTCCGTCGCCGGTCAAAGTCATGCCATACAGAAACAGGCCCAATCCGCCGATCATGCCAAAAGCCATAGCAGTAGTACTGCTCATGCTGTCAGATCACTCCTGGACTTTGCTCACAAACAACTGCACCAATTTGGGGTCGAACTGTGTCCCGGCATTCCGCTTCAGTTCCTCGCGGGCGGCTTCGCTCGTCATCGCGGCTCTGTACACTCTCTCGCTGGTCATGGCGTCGTATGCATCGCACACAGCAAGAATGCGCCCCCAGAGCGATATATCGTCGCCCTTCCTGCCACACGGGTATCCAGTTCCATCATACCTCTCGTGGTGATCGAGTATAGCCCGGTAGTCACGGTCATTGTATATCTTGTCCATGCCACGAATGAGTTCCGCGCCCCACCCCGGATGTTTTTTCACCTCGGCGAATTCGCTCTGGGTCAGCTCTCCGGGCTTGGTTAGGATCTCCTGAGGTATGTTGACCTTACCCAGATCGTGCAGCCTCGCGATGTATGCTATCCTCTCAACATCGTTCCTCGACAGGTTACACGCCTCTGCAAGCCGGCTGGCCAGCTGTGAGACGCGTTCGGAGTGTCCGGCGGTATAGTGGTCCTTAGAGTCAATGATCTGCGCCAGCGCGCAGTTGATCTGCTCCGCATTCTCCTTCTGGATCAGCGCGCGCTGGGTGTAGTTCTTGTTCGAGATGAAAAACACCTCGGCAAGGGCGAACGCCACCAGGCCTCCATACTCGTACACGGCCGCGGCCATGAGGCCCATCATCACTGATGGCAACGTCGAACTGATCGAACCCAGCACAATCGATGGGTCGATTCTGAGCCGCAGCACTGGCTTTGAGAGGAGTATCTGGAAGTTCACGATGAGCCCCGAGACTATCACCCACACCAGGCCCAGCACAACCGCTGCAACAGCGAATCGCGGATCGCCGAGCGCCAAACTCCGCCCTGGCCATATGGCGTGGAAGGCGAACCAGGCGGATATTGCGCACAGCCCCGTGATCGCCCTGTTCAGCGCCAGCTTGAGCGCTGTCAGATATGGAGGGTTATTCTCGCGGATTATCCTGAACTCCTGAACGCTGAGGCTGCCCAGCATCGCGAGGATCGCCGAAGTGCCTGCATCGTACTTGATGATGCATACCATCATCACGGGAAGCATCATCACAACTACGGTCGTGCGCAAAACGATGACCGACAGCGACGATGCCCAAAGTAGCGAGACGAACATGATGGCCGACGCGAGCGGGACCTCCCAGCGAACCGTATGCGCGACGGCCAGAGCGGCAGCCAGGATCACGGCCAAAGCGTATGCATCGTGTAGTGCGTGTCGATCGCGTGGCACAAGTTCTACCCCCATTCCCATACGGGCCGCAAGGCCTGTATGCGGCGCCCAAAGAAAGGCCCGTCGCAGCGGGTTAGCATCGCTTGCGGAATGCGCGCGGGCTGCCCGCGACTACCTGACCAAGAACGTGTCGGCGAAAGCCACGACCGACATCAGCAGGGTCATTATGGCCGCTACAAACCCGGCCAAAGCGAATTTCTTCACACGCTTCACCTCCCCATGTAATTGCGCTGCTTGGGAGGCTCAGCTCATCTTCCGCTCTCATCTCGTTCGCTGCGACGGGAATAATCACACCGTGAGGCCCTAAGCTATGCTCCGCTATCCTGGCGCGCTGTCACTGGGTCGCCAGGCGTTGCAGTTGGCGGTTGAGGGCCTGCAAGACTGAGCGTGCCACGGATGTTGGCACATCGTCTTTCCTGTAGGCCGCCCCTATGTACCTAGTTCGTTGGCCTGTGGATACATCAGTGACGGTGATCTCAGAGACCACTCGATCGCCTGACAGCTCGCAACTGGCCTGAAGACGATACCCATTGCCCATCATGGACTCCAGCGCATTCACTGTGGCGATCTTGACTATGTCGTGTATGCAGTCACCATCGGAGCATCCCGAAGCCTTGCCCACATGCGACTGCCCCATATAGTCAAGATGGATCTCGGCGGTAACAGTGCGCGATGGGCCGTATTCCAGAGAAATTCGGCTGAGCACAGGTCGCGACCCGGAGCATTGCCCAACGCCCTCCTCGGCCATGCTCACCTGCGCTATGCTCACTTTGCGGTAGTCGACGCGCTCCCCCACATCCAGCAGGTAGATGGTCTCGATATCCTTCTTCATCCGCTTGATCTCGTCTTGATCAAGGTGGCCGGAGACCATCACGTGGATCTCATCGTCATCGGCTCCCTGTACGATTCTGGCCCGGACCACCCCGGGCAGCTGGCACAAGTGCTCCTCGGCTCGAGAGAGCTTGGCTCCCCGTTCACCGCCCATCAGCCCACCTCCGATCATCCATGCCAGGCGCTGCGAAGCATTCCGAAAGACAATTCTACTCACTACCGAGAATCCCTTCAAATCTGTCAGGCCCCTAAGGTATAATTGATCTTACTTGCGCTGCGATCGGGGAGATGCCGGACATGTCAGTGAAATCTAGCTCAAGGACCATATCGGTGGCGGCCATGGTCTTCACGACTACCATGTGGGGCCTCTCTTTCATCAGCACTAAGGTGCTCCTTCGACGCCTGGCCCCTATCCAGGTAGCGTTTCTTCGCCACGCGATCGCGTCTGTGGCCATTTGGATCGCGGCGGCAGTTGCACGGCCTGATATCAGGGTCTCGTTGCGCGACCTTCCCACCATGCTGATTGCGGCCGTAGTGGGAATACCGATCTACTACTACTTCGAAAACACAGGTTTGCTGTATTTATCGGCTGCCACGGCATCGATTATCACAGCATCCACTCCCGCCATGACCGCCGCGATAGAGAGCATATTCTACCGCAGGCGCCTTCCACTCGCCGGATGGGCAGGCATACTCGTATCGGCAGGGGGAGTGGCTCTGGTTGTCCAGTCGGGCGCCGCACAGGCCGCCGCCGCGAGCGCCGCAGGCAGAAGTGACTTCCTGCTCGGGGCGTCCATGCTTTTGACGTCGTCGTTCGCGTGGTCGCTGTACACCATTTTCAACAGGCCGAACGTTGCATCCTATGGATCCCTAACAACAAACGCGTATCAGATAACATTCGCGACTGCGGTGCTGTATGTGGCCACATTGCGGAACGGCGTTCCGTGGCGCGAGGCATTGTCCACTCCAAAGGTTCTGCTCAACCTGGGCTATCTGGGCATCTTCTGTTCGGCTATGGGATACCTGCTGTACCTGTTTGCACTGCAGTCTTTGGGGCCTACGGTGGTGTCGGCATTCATCAACCTAGTGCCTGTGTTCGGCGTGGCAGGAAGCGCGCTCATCCTTGGCGAGCAGATCACACCGGTCCAGCTCGTTGGGGGAGCAATAGTCGTACTGGGAATATTCGCAGTTGAACGAATGCAAGGAGGCACGCAATGAAGAGATACACGTTGCTCGCATGCGACATTGACGGCACGCTTCTGAGAAGCGACGGCACAGCAAGCCCGCGCACTCTGCAGGCGCTTCGCCTTGCCGAGGCGCACGGCGCCATGGTGGTCATTGCGACCGGAAGAAGGATCGCGTCGACCACACCTGTCGCACACCGGCTGGGCATTCACTCCCCTTGCATCGCTCATTGCGGCGCGGCGGTCTACGATCCATCGGACGAATCCATCCTGATGTCCAAACAGATACCGAGGCAGACCGCGCTTCTGGCATGTCGCATCGCCAGCGGCGTCGGCGCCGATGTGGCAGTCCATGAGTCCGTACATTCCGGAAGATCCATATTCGTCACTACGCCCAGGGAGCTAGAAGACGCGGCGGAGCATTGGCCATTCATGATGCCCTACTACCGGCTCGCAGACGACTTCGAACAGGCGTGCAGAACCGACCCGGTGCAGCTGTGCGTCACGGCTGATACCCAGGCCATCCGGACCCTAACACAGCAACTGGCCTGCGATCTGCCGAAGTCACTGTCAGTCGTGGATTATGGAATAGTGGAGAACGGCAAGCACATGGTGGACGTATTCGCCTGGGGCGTTGACAAGGCCCTGGGACTCGCCTTCGTTGCCGACCTGTACGGCATCGCCCAGCCAGAGACGGCGGGTTTCGGTGACTCGGTGAACGATATTGAGTTGATACGCCATGCTGGACTGGGTGTGGCCATGGGCAACGCGCCCGACGATATCCGCCGTGTGGCGGACGTAGTAGCGCCGTCAAATGATGACGACGGAGTGGCTGCCGTCATAGAAGAGCTGGCAGCCGATGGATCGCTTGGGCACGGCGTCGCTCCGGGTGGCGCAATGCGAGCTAGTTCACGACTGCGTTGACAGGTTCGTACAGGTCTTCTGAGACCAATACGCGTTGGCGTCCCCCATCAGGCGTCTGGGTTTCCGCCCAGACCCTCACTCGGTACCCGGGCGCGCCGGCGCTGGCCACGACGATGGCCCCAGGCAACGGCGGCGACTTGGCCCTGCCGGTGGGATCGGGGGGCGCCGCAGGCCTTGGAGCAATCACTTCGACAACCTCGGTGCACAGCCGCACCTCGGGCCCAGCGCTCTGCCCTTCAAGCCAAACGGACACACTGTCCACGCCCACCCGGGACCGCACAGTCACCGGAGACGGACGCACATTCACCCAGCGAAGATCCGCCGCCCCGTAGGACACGGTGGCATCCAGCCCTGCAGGGAGGTATGGCACGGGCCGCGAGTGTGGACGCCGCTCGGTGATCTCCATACCCGCAAGCAGCGCGGCATTATAGAGAGTCGAAGACAGCTGGCATATGCCGCCCGCGATGCCGGGCTCGCTCCGGCCGTCCCGAATGACTCTGGCCGGACCATAGCCGAGCTCGCTGCTGCGCTCGCCTACGGCCTCATTGAACGAGAACTCCTGCCCCGGCCCGACCATAGTCCCATCGAGCTTCTCTGCGGCGATCGCTATGTTATCGTTACGGCTTCGCTGGTCGGGGTTGAGCTCAGTTGTGCACCTACCGATCACGCAAGTGCCGTTTCCGGCAGCCAAGTCCGCGCTCGCCCCCGACCGAAAGCGAGCAGCAGGCGCAAGCCTCAGTGCAGCCATGACGGCGACCGCCGTCACCGCCATGGCTATCGCGACTATGCAGCGCGCGCGTCGCCCACACGACACCCGCTCTCACCTCCGAACACCATGACTGTCGGCTACTTCGAGCCTGTTACCTTTATCGCCGAGCTGTTCCCATGGGCATGTAGCCCAGGGTAGTACATGGACCATGCCTCAGTGGGCATCACTCTGTACGAACCGGGCCTTTCCGGAACCAGAACATACTCGAACGTCTGGGTCTTGCCGGCCGGAATGCGAGTCGCAAACACTACCATCTTGCTGTCGCGAGCCTCGCTTCTGTCGTACCAGTAGTACCACGAATAGGCGTCCACAGATTCCTCGCATATCTCAAACCCCGACGGAACTGGGTCCTCAAAGGCCATGTACTCCAGGTCAGTCAGGGCGTGCACGGCAACACGCACAAGCACCTCCTGGCGGACGCCGATCTCGCCGTCGATGGGGGTCACAGAGTATTTCTGTCCCTTGACGGCTGGGGCATTCCGATCAATCCGGAAGTACTCACGGCTTATGACGGCGCAGTCACCGCCGGCTTCTATGTGGTCCTGCGGCACGTACCAAGCTGCCCGCGCCGAGTAGAGAACCGCACCGCCTTGAGTTGTCACCAAGATCTGGTTGCGACCCGGCACGATGAGGTTTGGATCGATCACAATCGAAGTCGACGCGGATGCCTCTCCCGACGCCGAACCGCCGGCGCCGCCTCCCAACGTCAGGCTGGCCGTCTCCTTGCCGTTCACGCTGACGGCCACCTTGCGCTCCGCCGAAACGTCATCACCCGACTGGATCATGTACTCTACCAGGCCCAGCACGGCAGCAGCCGACTCGCGAGTTGAGCGCCACTGCGACCCGGTTCGCGCGGCAGCTAAATGGCGGGCGGCTTCCGGCACCAGCGGGTTGGCAGGGTCCACCCTAAGCAGTGCCATCATCGCCCACGCCGTGCTCTCCGCAGTCTCATTCCGCCACCAGTGCGCGGTATCTTGGGTTCGCCAGTATGCCTGCCCAGAGCTGCGTGTGGCCATAGCGCTCAGCCGCTCGGCCCCTGCGGCAGCCATGCTATCCTGGCCCGCACACGACGCCGCCAGGGTGATGTACGCGGTGGTGAGCGGGTCGGCCACTGAGCTTAGGACTTGCGACTGCCTGCCGAACCGGACGAATCCATCAAGGGATGCGCCCTTCAGTCGGCCGTACTCCGCCAAGACGAACGAAGAAAATGCGTATTCCCTGGCGTTGGTGGTTCTGATGCGCGCCAGCGAACCGGCGAGATAGTCGAGAGCCCTGTCGATCACCGGAGCGCTTACATCAAACCCCGCTTCCTTGGCTCTGCCCAGCCCGAAGAGGACGTACGATGTCATCCACGGATCGCTTTGGTCGAATTCCCACCATCCAAAGCCGCCGTCATCATGCTGGTACTTGTACAGCCTGGAAAGCCCTGAATCGACCATGCGCGCAAGCTCCGTCTGGCTGCGCGGCAGAGCTACACCGAGATGCGTGAACGCCCGATGGGCCACGACGTCCGGCATGAAAGCGCTCATCGTCTGCTCCACACAGCCGTAAGGGTAGTTCACAAGGAACTCCAGAGCCTGCTTCACCACGCCGGCGTAGCCCGGCGACACGTCTAGCTGCACGCGGGTAGCGCCTCGGAGAGCGTCCTCAGGCAAGTCGAATTCTAGCAACGCGCCGGATGAGTCGGTGGGACGCGTTTCGCCCGCCCATACCTTCTCAGCCTCCTCACCGAACGGCAACACAGGCACTGTCATCTCCACCGCGTCTTTCAGGAACCAGGACCTTGCGGCCAGTGACAGTGTCACCTTCCCCACCATACTCGGCTCGATCTCCCACTCCACTGAAGCTTGACCATGAGCCGGGACTGTTACGTACTGCTTGGCACGCCCCAAGATATCGGCGCCATCGGCCCGGAGCGTTACCGACACGCGTCGCGCTCGGCTGGTGTCATTGTGGACTACGCCAGCCACCATCGCCTTATCGCCCAGGGTGTAGTGCCTGGGAAGCCCGAGCCTGGCCGCGAGAGGCATGGTGACGACCACCTTCTGCTGTGCCTGCCCGACCATGGTTGAGCGCGCGTGCGCCCTCACCGTAGCTCTCCACGTAGTGAGCGAGTCAGGCATAGTGACGCGCACAACTGCGTGACCGTTGGCGTCAGTCACTATGGACGGGAACCATGCGGCAGTATCGGGGAAGTACTTTCGGGCGCTCTCAGCCCCGCCGTCCTTGTCGGCGCCGCCGTAGTAGGTCACAGGAAACGAGTTCTCGGTGCTGACTGACCTCTCACGGCGTCCATGGAAGAACTTGCCGATGTCGGGGGTGGTATCGGGCCGAACAGCGTATATAGACTCGTCTACAAGGGCAAATGATATCTCGGCCTGCACTGCGTCGCCCTGAGCGTTCTTGGTCTTCACAAGATACGTTGCCACCTCGCCGGGGCGATATGAAGTCTTGTTAGGCTGTACCTCCACGAACAGGGCCGTCTCTGGCGACGCAACCGAGATCTCCCGCGTGGCGGTCTGCATCACACGGGACGCCACTGCGGTGGCAGTCACATACGTGTTGGGGGCGTACTCCTCCACGATAGGCAGTTCCACCGTGGCTGATCCATTCTCCAGCTGCACCACTCGCACATGCCGAATCTCGCGATCCTCCACGGTAAGCAGCACTCTGGATGCATCTGCCGGTGCAGTGATGAGTACCTTGGCGGTCTCCCCCGCCTTGTAGCTGGACTTGTCGCATACTATCGTGACGTCATTGTGCCAGGTGGCCGAAAGCCGCCCTGCACTGCCCGATACCCAGATGTGGGCCTCGGCCACTATGCTGTTACCCCGCTCGTCTACGGCCTTGGCCGTCAGCACGTAGTCTCCTGCCTCAGCTGCCTCCAGCTCCACCGCGACTTCGCCGGAAGACGGAGTCGTTACCGCACGACTCGCCACTGGCGTATCCGTATATCCCGTCTTGTCGTAAGTCCTTTTCATCATGACGAGCTCGAGTCTGCGGGATACGGCCGAGCCGTCCAGCGCCGCGGTTTTGATGCGGACCTGGAAACGGTCGCCCGGCCCGACAAGATATGCGGACGTCGATACACACATGTCGAACGAACCCATCGCCACCAAGGCCGAACTCCTGCCCGATGCTTGCTTGTTGGTGGCGTCGATCACGTCCACAGCCAAGATGTACTTGTAGTTGCGCCCATCGGCGCGAGGCGCCTCAAAGGAGATGAGAGCCCGACCCTGAGCGTCCGTGCTCGCCTCGCCCGACATGACGAAATCTTCGTAATAGTCGCCATAGTCGCCGTAATCGCTGTAGCCGTATTCCCCATCTGTGCCTGACACGGCCGCGGAGAATGACCCGATGCGCTGTCGGTAGACCCGGTATTCCACTCGGGCATTCGCCACCGGAGCGCCGAAGTAGTAACTGGCTTCACACGTGGCCTGCAGCGTGTCGCCGGCGATGTACCTATCGCGGTCGAACTTGACGTCTACTGACCACTCAGGCTTGCGGTATTCCGCCACAGTGAAACTCGACCAATGCTGCTCGCCGCCGATGGTTGCGATTATGGAGTAGGCGCCGAGTGGCGGCTCGCTGCCCAATGTGAATTCGCCGCAGAAAGAGCCCCAGTCATTCGTGACGAGTTCCTGCTTTGACAGGAGGTTATCGCGAGGGTCGCGGATCTCGACCTTCACAGACTGCCCCGCAGGGATGGTGTAGCCCGGGTCGACCATAGTCCGAGCTATGCCCTTGAAGTAGACGGTATTGTCGGGCCGGTAGATTGGCCGGTCCGTATAGATGTAGACCTTACTTTGCCGCGCGTCGAACCAGAAGGATGAGTAGAGCACTGCCAACTCATCGCCTCGCCCGCCCATCACCATGGCGGACGCGGCAGGTTGCGACAGCGGAATAGAGAAAAGACCCGAATCATCGGTCATGCCGCTCGTCGTGCCGGACGCAGTGGCCGCCGAGGCAAGCTGGTCATCGCCGCCACTGCCCATCAGCGTCACTCGCACAGGCACGTCCGAGGCAGGCTCGCCGGTCTTCAGGTCGATCGCATAGACAAGCAGGCGCCCGGCAGACTGCTTGGATATGAGGCCAATCCCGCTGACAGTGAACCACACCGTATCCTGCTGGCTAAGCTGCTTGGACCGGGTCACGGCCACATACGCCCCGGGAGGCAGTGGATCCAGCTTGACTGAGGCTTCCAGATTGCCCCCCGGATTGGGGATCCTCACCTTGACCGTGCGCACAAGCGACCTGCCGGGCAGGCGAGCCGGGTTCAGGTTCCACATGGCGTCTGGGCCGGACTCGGAAAAGTGACGCGCGCCGTCAAATTGGTATATGTCCAGATAGAGTTGGCTGACTCCCCTTCCCCGCACTCCCAGCTCAGCCTGTTCGCCAGGCAGGTAAGTGCGAGCCGTGGCAAACAGCCACGCATAGGCCTGCCGGGCGGCCATTGCAGGCGCCGCCGCAAGCAGGCATGCCGTTATCAGCATAACGCCTGCGACGCACAGAACGAAGATTCGCGTCAGGCGGTTCGGTGTGCCCACATCAAATACCTCCTAATGCCCGAGGCCGCTGCGCAAGCTGAGCGAGCCTCCGAACTTGACCGTCTGGAACCGGTACATCTCATACGGCATGCGCGCGTCTATACCTGCCTCCGAAAGCGCCCAGCTCACCTGTTTTGCATGAGTGAGCGCCTCCCCAGGAAGTATCACGCCCGACCTTTCGCCGGCGCGCACGAACACTCCATACAACCTCGGATCCCAGGGCGTTCCCGGCGACACCCGCTCCAAACGGCCCACGATTGATACCGCGTAGCTGCATCCGGCGAGTTCCCACGCTTCTATTGGTGGCCGCCTTAAATCCCGTGCGGCGCTGGCCGCGGCAAAGTGGGATATCTCCTGAGCAAGGCTGGGAAAATGCGCCCACATGGATCCGACGCATGCGCGCACGGCATTGTTCCTGATAACCGTCACGAATACCCCGGCAGAACGCCGATACAGAATGCCGGACACGGAGTCGGGGACACCTGATGCGCTGATGATGTCCCGGGCTGCCGGCAATGGATCACCCCTGACCGAGGCCTCAGCGAAGCGCCGCGCGAGGGTCAGGATGAGGCGTTCCATGTGGTCAAGGTCGGCACCGTGCAGTTCATCCAGAACATCGCTGTAGACGTCTACGGCTGAGGCGTCGCCTGCAGCATCTGCGATGAGCTCACTTGACTCGCCTTGAGCCTGGCCGTGGCCTTCGTCGGCCTCGGGCGGCGGCGTGGACACGCTCACTTGCTCGCGCGCCCGAGCAATGAGCACAATTCCCGCAGCGATCGCGATGATCAACACAATGGTCAGCGCCGGCCAGTCGTTACGCAATGAAGATCTAACCCCCGGTTCCCGTTATCGTGTTGCTACGTTCTACAAGGCCGTCGGGGAATCCTACACAGCGAAGACGACCATATCAAGGCGTTCACTCCGTGCACTGGCCATTTGGACCATGCATTGACTGAGCTGTGCCCTCATTCCCATTCGGCGTGAGCTGGGGCAGCGGATGGCCCTCCGGATCATCCACATGAACACTCTCGGGGTCCACATGAACCAGCACACCGCGAACACTGGGGCATTCCAGCCTTATCATGCTCTCAACTTGCATCGCTATCTCGTGGCCCATCACTACGGAAATCGAAGGATCTACTCCTATGCGTAGATCCACGTAGGAATCGCCTCCGTACTTGCGTATGACAACCGAGTGAACATCGCACACTCCACCGACGCCGACCGCCGCGACTCGCACGGCATTGACTGTTTCGGGGTCGGTCTGCGCGTCCATGAGTTCATCAGATGATGCGCGGATTATCTTAAGCCCCATCCAGATGATCATCATGGCCACCACAAACCCTGCGACCGGATCCAGTATGGGCAGGCCAAGCCGCCCGCCGAGTATTCCGGCAAAAGTACCCACGGAGGAAAGCGCGTCAGACCTATGGTGAAGGGCCTCAGCCATGAGAGCGCTGCTCCTGATCCGCCGGGCGGTGGTCGCTGCGATCTGGTACATGGTCTCCTTGACTATGATGGATGCGACTGCGGCCATTAGGGCGATCAGCCCGGGCCGTACGAAATCGCGAGCGATGATTCTCCGAACGGCCTCTACGGCTATGCCCGAACCGGCAACGATCAGGATGGCGCCCACTAGTTTGGCTGCCACCGGCTCAGCCTTCCCATGGCCATATGGGTGATCCTCATCAGCCGGACGCTTCGATATCCTAAAGGCTACAATGACCCCGAAAGTGGCCAGCATATCCGACGCCGAATGAGCGGCATCGGCCACCATCGCGGAGCTGCGGCCTATGATGCCCGCGACCAGCTTGAAGGCGACCAAGGCAAGATTGGCCGTCATGCCGCGCCACGATACTGACTCGCCCGCTTTGAACCTGTCGTCACGGGTGTCCTCGCCAGACATGTATGCATCATCCCCCGTATCGCGTTTTCGAAATAGCGAAACGGCGCCCGCGGGACCTGTGGATGGATCGCAGTCCCGCGAGCGCCGTGTGTGTCAAGCGCCCGCTGCCCCTTTGGGCCCGATGCCCGCCGCCTGGCGAGGCGCAGGCATCTGCTCTGAGCAGATCTCATCATGCACGATGGGAGTGCTCGGTACCGGGGGTACGTTCATCATGCATGCTAACCTATGGTTCCTGGCGCGTCAAGAGGCGATCCGGACATATGAGAACACTTCCAAGTGAGGCAACGACAGGTGGAGGTGGCGCTCAACATACGGAGAATATCTCAATTACTTCAGCTTGGATCTTCATCTTGGAGGTGTTCACTTGAACACGACTCAAACGCGGGCTTTGGCGGTGGCTACCATGGCTGCCTTAGCCATTCTCGCACTTGCAGCTCCCGCATGCTCAATGCCTGCCAGTGCCCGTGGGTCAGACCTGCCATCAAGGCCGTATCTTGTTTTCCACCTTGACGCCATCTCGTCTGCGGCCTTCTTCGAGATGCTAGATGCAGGGCTGTTGCCCAACATATCAGCGCTGTTCTCAGACGGCGTCACCATACCATATGCCGTATCGCCGTTCTTGCCAGGAACCGAAATGGTATATCCCCGCATGAAGCGCGGAACCCCGGCGAGCTCCGACGATCCAATTGGATGGGAGACCATAAACCGTTCTACAGGCCAACGACGGACTTACACCGAAAACGTTCTGGGCCTGTGGCAGTGGTTGCCGCGATACGCTCTTGCAGAGGCGACGATCGGAGTAGTATGCAGGCCGGTAACGGCGCTGTCGATTGTGAATACTCGACGCATGCTTCGCGATTTCGATGTCGTCGAGTTCTTCTGGTTCGCGACCGATGCCATTGGGCACACGAAGGGAATCGAGGGGCAGAAACTCAGTGTCGCTCAGTTTGACGCGATGCTCCGCCCCGTAGTGGAGTACGTCCGGAGCGCTCCCGGCAGTGTCAACCTGGTGCTCTACTGCGATCATGGCATGAGCATGATCGAGGAGTTCGTTGATATTGACCGAGCGATGACAGACGTGGCGGGCGAGCGGGCAGTGCTCTGCTACTACCCAAACCTCTATCTGACTGACCCGATGTACGCGCCGGAAATCGCGCAGGCGCTCGCCGCCCGGCGTGAAGTTGACTTCGCATTCTGGCGCGAAGGCGATTCGCGCATGGTGGGAGCGTACCATTCCGGCACCGTAGTGCTTGACTGCGAAGAAGATCGCATCTCCTACATACACGAAGGAGAGGACCCGTTCGGCTATTACGATCTGGGATATCGAGGAGAACCGCTTACTGACTCCGAGTGGCTCAACTTGACTTGCCGGTCGCCGTGGCCCGCGGTGCCAGTTCAGATTGTCCGATACATGCAGGCAGAACAGAGCGGCCATGTCGTGGTCATATCCAATCCGCCCAAAGGGATCCCGACTATCGGCAGATATATCGCTCTGCACAAGGGCCTAGCTGCGCTGGACTGCACCGTGCCGGTGCTGATGTCAGGCCCTGACATCCTCCTTGAGCCAGTCCCCGAGAGCATATGGCTGCACACCCTCTACAGTGAGGTCCTCGGCGTCGATCCTCTGGCTGCTCGACGCCCCTTGCGAGAACCTGATAGCCTCACGTTGTCCGCTACCCGCGCCCGTCTCACCCTCTCCCCCTCACCCAGCCTGCTCCTACACGCCGAGGCAAGCAGCGACGCCTCCGTCTTTTTGTGCGAGACCGATCTGTTCCGCTCTTTCAACACTCGCATCTGGATCGGGGCAGGCGTCGCAAGTCATGGCAGTGGCACAATGACTGCACTGCTCCCGGTCTTCTCCACCCGGCTGGAGGTCTTCGCAGATCGCCTCGTGATCGACTGGACGAGCCTGAGATCCACCGGCAAGCCACAGCGGCGTCTGTCGGCAAGATATGAGGCTGAAAGCGGGTTCACACTGCGCTGGTCATTCCCGTACGAGATCGGGCTCGGGCTGACCTGGTAGAATAGCCCCGGCTGACTCTGCAGTTCTCTGCGAATAACACCCCACTCAAACAGGCAGATTACTGACAGCACAGGGCGCAGGCTTGTCCCTCATATATAACTTTCTTATATCGATCCAGTCAACCCTATTGACACTAATGGGGCAGTCGACCTATACTAGCCATAGGAACCCATTTGACCCGAGGTGACTAGAGTTGAGGCTACATGGCCCCGATGAACCAGTCTACACAATAAGCGTGGCCGCTCGTCTGCTCGGAGTAAGCCCCCAAACGCTCAGAGTGATGGAACGCGAGGGGCTTCTAGAGCCCGCGCGCACCGACGCGAACATCCGTCTATACTCTGAAAACGACCTATTGCTGCTGCAGCGCATCTGCTTTCTGGTTCGGGAAGAGGGCGTCAACCTTGCAGGGGTAAAGCTCATCCTAGAGATGGAGACGGGCGGTGGGCATACCACAGTCAGGTTTACCGAGGTAGTGCGTCGGCAGCAGGCTGGGCGGCGCCGGGGTGACCCTGACGATGACGGCGACCACTCCTGAATCGGGTTTCCAGTTCATCCACCCAGCACAAGCTGGTCAACGGAAGGAGAGAGTTCTGTATGGGCAAAGTTGTTGGCATCGACCTCGGCACTACCAACTCAGTTATCGCAGTAATGGAGGCCGGCAACCCGGAGGTCATAGTCAACGCAGAAGGTTCCAGGCTGACCCCGTCAGTCGTGGGTTTCACCAAGTCGGGCGAACGCCTGGTCGGGCAGCTCGCGCGGCGGCAGGCCGTGCTTAACCCTGAAAACACTGTATCCTCCATCAAACGCTTCATGGGCCGACGCTATGACGAGGTCGAAGCGGAGCGCGGGCGGGCGCCATATAAGGTCAAATCCGGCGACAACTATGGCGTCAGGATGGACGTCCCGGCAACCGGACGCGATTACTCGCCGGAAGAGATCTCGGCCATGGTCCTTCAGAAGATGAAGACGGATGCTGAGAAGTACCTGGGCGAGACTATTACAAAGGCAGTAATTACGGTGCCTGCATACTTCAACGACTCCCAGAGGCAGGCCACAAAGGACGCAGGGCGCATCGCCGGCCTTGAAGTGCTCCGCATCATCAACGAGCCCACAGCTGCTGCCCTTGCCTACGGGCTTGACAAGAAGAGCAACGAGACGATTCTCGTGTGGGACCTCGGCGGAGGGACGTTCGACGTGTCCATCCTGGAAGTGGGCGAAGGCGTATTCGAGGTCAAATCCACTGCAGGCGACACGCATCTGGGCGGCGACGACTACGACCAGCGGATCGTGGAGTACATCGCCGACCAGTTCAAGCGGGACCAGGGCATCGACCTGAGGCGCGACCGTCAGGCACTTCAGCGGCTGATCGAGGCTGCGGAGAAGGCAAAGATCGAGCTGTCGTCGGTGTTCGAGACCAACATCAGCCTGCCGTTTGTTACGGCGGATCAGTCCGGGCCGAAGCACCTGGAGATGAAGCTAACCCGGGCCAAGTTCGAAGAGCTGACGGACGATCTCACCCAGAGATGTACCGTCCCCTTCAAGCAGGCCGTAAACGACGCTAAGCTATCCGTAAGTCAGATAGACGAGATAATCCTGGTGGGCGGGGCCACGCGCATGCCGGTCATCCAGGAGTTGGTTAAGAGGCTCACGGGCAAGGAACCAAACCGCAGTGTGAACCCAGATGAAGTTGTCGCTGTGGGCGCGGCAATCCAGGCGGGTGTTCTGGCAGGCGAGGTCAAGGACGTAGTGCTGCTCGACGTGACACCGCTGTCACTCGGCATTGAGACTTTAGGCGGCGTGTCGACTAGGCTTATCGAGAGGAATACCACGATCCCGACGCGCAAGAGCCAGATCTTCACCACAGCGGAAGACGGCCAGACGTCAGTGGAGATACACGTGCTCCAGGGCGAGCGCGATTTCGCGCGCGATAACAGGACGCTCGGGCGGTTCATGCTGCAGGGCATGCCGCCGGCGCCCCGCGGAGTACCGCAGATCGAGGTGTCGTTCGACATCGACGCCAACGGCATAGTCAACGTCGCAGCCAAAGACCTCGGAACGGGCAAAGAGCAGAGGATCACGATCACTGCCTCAACCCAGCTTTCCAAGGATGAAGTCGACAAGCTCGTCCACGATGCTGAGAGATCGTCAGCTGAGGACAAGAAGCGACGCGAAGAGGTCGAGCTGAAGAACACTGCCGACTCGATGGTGTACTCCACTGAGAAGACCCTTCGCGAGATGGGCGACAAGATACCGGCCGATACCAAGTCCAAGATCGAATCGGAACTAGAGCGGCTGAAAAAGGCCATCGCCGACAACGACATCGAATCGATCAAGCGCTTCATGGAAGACGTCAGGCAGGCATCGTACAAGATGTCGGAAGAGCTGTATAAGCAGGCTCAGGCCGCAGGCGCAGCCGGAGCTGGAGGAGCTGGAGGAGCTGGGCAGCAGCCGGGCGCGGAAGGCGGGCCGAACGCAGGCCGGGCCGGCGAGCAAGGCGCAGACGATGATGTGATCGATGCCGACTTCAGGCCGATGGACGATAAGTAAGAAGGCAGAAAAGGCGCAAAGGAGGTGTGCACAGGTGACACTCATGAATTGGGATCCTTGGCGTGACATCGCCGATATGAGAACCACATTCAACAGGCTGTTCGGTGAGACTACACCCGGAACTGCGATAGCCGGCCACACAGCATCGGGCAGCTGGATGATGCCGGTCGATATCGCCGAAGCTGCCGACGAGTTCCTGGTCAAGGCTGAGTTGCCTGGTATGAAGCCGGAAGACATCGAGATTACCGTAGCCGATAACCAGGTGACTTTGAAGGGCAAGCGCGCTGAGGCGCACGAAGAGAAGGGCGTAAACTACATACGCTCTGAGAGGCGACTGGGCTCCTTCTATCGTAGTTTCGCCCTGTCGGCGCCGGTGGACGACGCACGCGTGACCGCCACCTACAAGGACGGAGTCCTTGAGGTACACCTGCCCAAGTCGGAGGCGGTTAAGCCCAGGCAGATCCGCATCCAATCGGAGTAACGCGGGCCCTGGGATGACTTACAGCGACTGTCGGTCGGGAGGGCTAGTCACCTTCCCGACCACCCCGCCGGGGGTGCCCTCAGGGGCATTCGCATTACTAGTTACTCGACATGATCGGTGGTGCAGCTAATCTATGACATCAAAATCGCATGATGAGTGCGCCGAACAACACGGTCGCGAGCAGCAGTGCTGTCGCGGCGAGGAGGCCGGCCTTGAGGAGGCTCAGGCAAAGGCCGCCGAGAACTGGGACCTCTATCTGCGCGCACGCGCAGACCTGGAGAACTACCAGCGCCGCGTGGCGCGGGACCTGGAGTACAACATCAGGTGCGGCAAACGCGATCTGATCCTGCGCATCCTGGGAATCGTCGACGACATGGAAAGAGCGCTGGCGGCCGATGCGGACTACGACTCGCTGCACAGCGGTGTAGATATGATCATGCGCAAGCTCCTCGATGTGCTGGGTGCTGAAGGAGTCCGGCAGATCGAGGCCGTGGGCCAGCCATTCGACCCGCGGTTCCACGACGCCGTCGCAGCCTGTGAAGATCCCACCGTAGAAACGGAAACCGTCGTGGACGACCTGAGACGCGGGTACACGTACGGGGATGATTGCTTGAGGCCCACCATGGCCCGCGTGGCGAAACCGTGCTGATGCAGCCGGGCGGGCAGTCTGACGGTGTGTGCCCTGGAGATAGACGATGGAGTTCAGAGATTACTACAAGACGCTTGGCGTGTCCAAGACGGCCAGCGATAAAGAGATAAAATCTGCCTACCGGAAGTTGGCGCGCAAGTACCATCCGGACGTCAACCCCGGCGACAAGTCCGCCGAATCGCGCTTCAAGGAAGTCGCCGAGGCGTATGAGGTGCTGTCTGATCCCGACAAGCGCCGAAGATACGATGAGGTTGGGGCCGATTGGGAGCACTACTCCAAGGCCGGTGCGGGTGCCGGTGCCGGATGGCCTCCGGGCGGGTTCGGGCGCACCCAACCAGGGTACAAGCGAACCACGTTCACCTTCGGCAACCTGTCGGACGCCGACTTCAGCGATTTCTTCAAACAGTTCTTCGGAGGGTTCGATATCGACGGCGGCGTCTTTGGGCAGCGTGTTCGCGAACCTGAGGCGGCCCAGCGGCACCCGGCGCGTCGCGATATCGAACACGAGATCGAGATCGGCCTTGAGGAAGCGTACCGTGGCGGCGAGCGTTCGTTTGAGCTGGTGGATCCGGACGGGTCAAGGAGAAGGATCGCGGTGACCATACCGGCAGGCGTCCGAAACGGAAGCAAGCTGCGCGTGGCAGGTGAAGGCACGGGCAGGGCCGGGGCGCGGGGCGATCTCTACCTGAAGGTGATCATTCGCCCTCACCCCCGTTTCGAATTGCGCGGCAACGACCTTCACACCGTGGTAGACGTTCCGGTAACCGTCGCGGCGCTGGGAGGCGAGGTCGCTTCGCCCACGTTGGGTGGCGCGAATGTGTCGCTCACGATCCCTGCTGAAACCCAGAACGGTCGCGTATTGCGGCTTCGTGGCCTCGGCATGCCGTCCGTGCGAGGAGAAGGCCGGGGTGACCTGCTTGTGCAGGTGAGCCTGACAATGCCAAGAGGCTTGACCGATCGCGAGCGAGAGCTCTTTCGGGAGCTCGCCTCGCTGCGAGGGGATAAGGTCGGCACCGGGCCGAGCGCCGCCTCAGCCGCCGCGACAGGCGCCGCCTCAGGCGCCGGCGAAAACGCGACCAGAAGCAGATAACAAGGAGGGTTGGCTACATGAGATCCGACAAACTCACAGTCAAATCACAGGAGGCAATTGCCCGCGCGCAGAGCATCGCGCGCGAGCGGCAGCATCAAGGGATAGGGCCCGCTCATCTCCTCGCGGCACTCCTTGAACAGAAGGAGGGCGTGGTAGCCCCCGTCCTTGAAAAGCTGGGCGCGGCGCCTGAGGCCGTGGCCCGAGAGGTCGCGGCTGCGCTCGACAAGACCCCGAAGGTCTACGGGCAGGAACCCGGGCAGTATCTCACCACACCTGCGGCCAACGTGCTGGAAGATGCGTCATCCGAAGCTGAGCGTCTCAAGGACGAGTATGTAAGCACTGAGCACATCCTGCTTGCCCTGGCCGGCAGCGAAGACGATACCGGCAAGCTGCTGCGTTCGATGGGCATCAAGAAGGACGACATATACAAAGCCCTGGTGGACGTGCGCGGCACTCAGCGAGTGACCGACCAGAACCCGGAGGAGAAATACCAGGCGCTTGAGAGATACAGCCGCGACCTGACCGCGCTCGCGAAGCGCGGTTCGCTCGACCCGGTGATCGGCAGAGATGAAGAGATCCGCCGCGTGATCCAGGTGCTGTCGAGGCGCACCAAGAACAACCCCGTCC
This sequence comes from Bacillota bacterium, assembly GCA_035351775.1. GTDB lineage: Bacteria > Bacillota > DTU025 > DTU025 > DTU025 > UBA5389. The sequence continues at coordinate 47,859 of DAOPWT010000001.1, forward strand.
TCATAGGCGAACCCGGCGTAGGCAAGACCGCCATCGCCGAGGGGCTCGCCCAGCGGATCGTGGCAGGCGACGTGCCTGAAGGCCTGAAGAACAAGCGAGTGCTGGCATTGGACCTTGGATCGCTCATCGCGGGGACTAAGTACAGGGGCGAGTTCGAGGATCGGCTGAAGGCCTTACTCAAGGACGTCGAGGAAGCCGCAGGCGAGGTAATCCTGTTCATCGACGAGCTGCACACCCTGGTGGGCGCAGGCGCCGCCGAAGGCGCCATGGACGCCTCCAACATGCTCAAACCCGCATTGGCCAGGGGCGAACTGAAGGCGGTAGGCGCAACCACCATCGACGAGTACAGGAAGCATATTGAGAAAGACGCAGCCCTCGAGCGCAGGTTCCAGCCTGTCATGGTCAACGAGCCAACGGTGGAAGACACCATCGCCATCCTGCGCGGGCTCAAGGAGAGGTATGAAGTCCATCACGGAGTGCGGATCAAGGACTCGGCGCTGGTGGCGGCGGCAGTGCTGTCGCACCGCTACATCTCCGACCGGTTCCTGCCGGATAAGGCCATCGACCTGGTGGACGAGGCGGCATCGCGCCTCAGGATGGAAATCGACTCCCTCCCGGCCGAGATAGACGAAGTGGATAGGCGCATCATGCAGCTCGATATAGAGCGACACGCGCTTTCCAAGGAAGACGACGACGACGCCCGCGAAAGGCTCGCGAAGCTCGAGTCGGAGCTAGCCGAGTTGCGTGAGAAGTCGGACGGTATGAAAGCTCACTGGCAGCGGGAGAAGGATACGATATCTCAGATCCGTGAGATCAAGCAGAAGATCGAAGAGGCCAAACAGGAAGAGCAGAAGGCGGAGCGCGCCGGCGACCTGGGGCGCGCGGCTGAGCTCAGGTATGGAGTCCAGCTCACGCTGGCCCGCGAGCTCGACGAGGCAAACGCGAAGATCGCCAAGCTGCAGACCCAGAAGCGTTTCCTAAAGGAAGAGGTCGAAGAAGAGGACATCGCGGAAATCGTGGCCAAGTGGACCGGCATTCCGGTGTCGCGGCTTGTAGAGGGCGAAACGCAGAAGCTTCTACGAATGGAGGACCTCCTGCGCGAGCGCGTGATCGGCCAGGACGAGGCGGTGCGCGCAGTGTCCAACGCCGTGCGGCGCGCGAGGTCAGGGCTTTCCGATCCGGCCAGGCCCATAGGTTCGTTCCTGTTCCTCGGGCCCACAGGCGTGGGCAAGACCGAGCTTGCCAAGGCCTTGGCCCAGTTCCTGTTCGACGACGAACGCGCCATGATCCGGATCGACATGTCGGAGTATCAGGAGCGGCACACCGTAGCCCGTCTGATCGGAGCGCCTCCGGGATACGTGGGCTACGAGGAAGGCGGCCAGCTGACCGAGGCTGTAAGGCGCCGGCCCTACACGGTGATCCTACTGGACGAAATCGAGAAAGCGCATCAGGAAGTCTTCAACGTGCTGCTGCAGCTGCTCGACGACGGTAGGCTGACCGATGGCCAAGGCCGGACAGTCGACTTCCGCAACACTGTTGTGATAATGACGTCCAACCTGGGAAGCCAGTATATCACGGAATACGCCGGTCGGAGCGATACGGGCGATGGTGGCGATCATGAGCGCGGCCACGACCACGAGCGGATGCGCGACACGATAATGAACGTGCTCAAACAGTCGTTTAGGCCGGAGTTCCTGAACAGAATAGACGAGGTCCTGATCTTCAACCGTCTGGGCAGGAGTGAGATATCCCGGATAGTCGAGATCCAGCTGGGGTTGGTGCGCGCGCGCCTGGCAGACAAAGGTTTCTCCATAGTATGGACCCCTGCTGTACGCGACTACCTGGCCCGCGCCGGTTACGACCCGGTCTACGGCGCCAGGCCGCTTAAGCGGGCCATCCAGAAGGAACTCGAAAACACCCTCGCCCTCGAGATACTCCAGGGCAGGTTCAAAGAGGGCGACGTAATACAGGTGAGCGTGGCCGAGGATGGCGAGTCGCTGGAATTCCAGTAAGTTGTATTGCGTGTTTGGGGCCAACATGGTATTGTTGCCTTACCAACTCGCGATCGAGGTGATCGGTGTATGACCTATGCAAAGGCTAGGCTGTCCAGTAAGCGCCAAATCGCGATCCCCGCTGACATTGTCAGAGAGCTGGGCCTCAAGCAGGGTCAGGATTTCATCGTTCGCTGCGACGGCGCAAGGATCATACTCACTCCCGAGCCGGAGTCATACACGCGCAGATTCGCCGGCGCGCTGCGTGGGGTATACGGCGATGCTGCCGAAATACGCGACTATCTGAGGAAGGAGCGCGCTTCGTGGGACGAGTAGACGATGCTGATCACCTGACTAGACTCAGAGAGCTCCTGTCAGGATCCAGCCAGGTCATTCTGGACACGAATGCACTGATCTACTTCCTTCAGGGAACCGCCCCCTACTTCGATCTCGTTCAAGCACTGTTTGACGAGATCGAAGCGGGGCGCCTAAGGTGCGGCGTATCCGTCATATCCGAGCTTGAGCTGCTCGTCAAGCCAATCAGAGACTCGAAGTTTGACGCTCTGGATGAGATCTCGCTCTTCCTGTACGGATTCCCCAATCTCCAGGTATTCCCGGTCAGTCGCGAAACGGCCGCAGAGGCCGCCCGAATTCGCGCTGTCACCGGGCTCGGAGTAGCTGACTCGATCATTGCTGCGACCGCGGTCGTCGAAGCGTTCGACTGCATAGTCGGCAACGATAGAGAATGCGCGAAACGATTTGCCGATACTCCCTATCTCCTACTCGATGACTTCGCGTAGGAACCGGCGTGCTGTCCGTGCGGTCGTGGGCAGAGCCCATCGCTAGCTACTCAAAAGATGCCTGCGAATGAATGCCGCCGCTCGCTCAAGAATGCACTCTGGAGCAACCCAGAAATCCGGAAGGAACCCGATCCCGTCAATACTGGTCCCACTCGCGTTTAGCTTTAGAAGAGTTGGCACCCATACCCCTAGTCTCGAATACGGCAACACGAACATACCGACGTTTCCCGTCTGGTAAGCCCCGCTAGTGTTGATTCCCATGAACACCACGTTATCCATGTGGCGCAGGTAGTCTATGAGACCCTCAGTCGCACTGGCGCAATACGAGTCCATCAGCACAACAAGTACCGGCTTGTTGGCCGCAAAGACCTCGCTTGACTGACCTATCACACTCCAACCGGGGTTATTCGGGTCCGGCGGGCTGCGCCGCTGACCGTCTTCGGGTCCGCTACCCAAGCGCCTCTTCGTGTTGTCCCTGAGTATCATGGCAGTACTCGTCTTCAACTCTGCGCCTGCCCCCAGCGGTCCCGGGTTCTTCAGAGTAAGGCGTAGGCACCACTGCTTGGCGAACATCTCGTCGCCTCCCCGGTTTGACCGAAGATCCAGGATGACAACACTCTCGTACCATAGCCGCTCGGCGTCTCGTACGAACATGTCCATCGATTCCCTGCTGTCTCCCACTGGCAAGAAGGCCCTGCACTTCGCAAGGGGTATCCCCTCCAGATCGGTCAGTTCGTAGGGCAAGCCGCGAGTTTCAGGGGTTTCGGAGCGGACTGGAGACAACTGCACAGACTGCCGACTTCCATCCCCGAATTCAAGCACTATACCGGCAGACTGGGCATCACTAGGCACCAGCAACCCCGGAACGTAGACAATATCACCGGCTCCGCTAATAGACGCCTTCATGTAATCGGACGGGATGCAGCTGTCTACTCTAGCTAGCGTTCTGCCATCGATTGCCACGAACTCTCCCTTGTCGTTACGCACAAACTCAATGGAGAAATCGGCGTACAGCCGAAACCTCTTGCACAGCGCTCTGCTGCCGATAGCAAAATGCCCATCCTGGACAAAACCGAGGCAATCCACCTTGAACCTCCCACGACTGAAGTCGCGGGATTCCTGCTTCATCGACCATTGCCATTGCTGGTCTTACACGGTTTCCACAGGCGTAACTTCCGGCAGTTCCTGCCGTACGGACTAATGCTAAACCGCGTTTACAATACGCAGTCCTTCTTCTAGGATGTTCCTGGCAGCGTTTACATCCCTATCATGGCGCGTGCCGCAGTTCGGGCAATCCCACTCACGAACTGCTAGGTTCTTTGTTTCGCTATTC
>DAOPWT010000002.1:0-50345 GCA_035351775.1 Bacillota bacterium
CCTGGGACCTCTATGCCTGTGACGCGCTTTTCGTTCATGCCGCTGACGCGTGGGTATATGACGATATCATGCGTGCCTTCTGGAACCTTCATCTCCCACACGCCCTTGGTCACTTCGTCCATCCAGTTCCAGTCGTCCCCGCCGTTGGGGTGCAAGCCAACGCCGGCTTGGGTGAAGGGCTTTCCATCGGAGATGAGCTTGACGCGCAACAAGCCCGCCGGGTCGAAGTTCATCCTGACCTGAACCGTTTCGCCGGCCCGTACCTGGACTCCAGGCGCCTCTCTGCGCTGGGCGAATGGTTCGGATATCTCGCCGACGACGTTGTACTTGCCCTCGGGCACGACTATCTCGACTCTATCCGACTGCACCACAGGGTTTCCGACTGAAGCGCCGTCGAGATAAGCCCACGCCCTGAGCCTGTCGGGCCTCATGGTTTTGCCCTCGATAGTCGGGATTATCGCGATCCGACCGGGCAACTTCACCTCTATGGTCAGATCCGTGGTCTCGCCCGGCTTGACGTATGCTTCATGCATGTCGCTTTCGGTGTCGCGGTAGATGGCGCTTACGGCGTATACACCGGAAGCCACGAGCGCCTGGCGCATGCCGCCCACAAACGGCAACTCGATCTTGCCGTCGCGCCCTGCCGCAATCACCTTCGAGTCGGCGGTCACATCGCGCCCGCCGGCCACCACGCGCGCTCTGAGAGCGCCGAGGAGGTCGTCGAGGGTCACTGTGATGCTGGCCGTTCGGCCGCCCGCCAACCGCACGCCGGGAACGGCTTTCTCGACCGCCACAACATCTCGGTACATCACATTGAGATCATACGTTCCCGGCGTCGAGGTCCAACGGAACACGCGTCCATCGGTCGTGTTGCGCACAAGCTGTGCCGCCTGCCCCGGCGCGAGCACGCTTAGCTGGCACAGGTTCGACACGACCGTTCCTCTGTATGTGACAGTCACTTCGAGCGTCGCCGGCAATTCGCCCAGGTTGACGTCGACGTATGTATCCCGCCCGGTCTGCACCGTGGCCGTTGCCTGCCCGGTCAGCTCAGGATACTGCCTGTGGGTGACGATGACAGTGTAGTCGCCCGCCGGCAACGTTGCCGTTGGCGGGATCCCCGCCCAGCCGGCAGCCACAGCCCTGCCTGCCTCAAGCACTCGGATATCGACGCGGTCGCTCACATCCTGCCCGGATGCCTTCGCGGTCACGCGGACTCGGCCGTCAAGCGGCCCGAAGTCCAGCCTCACCACGCTCGTCTGGCCGGGCTTGGCCCCAATCCCTGCGGCCTGGGCCGTCAGGATCTGCGAGCCAACGAGGAGCCTGCCGCGCACTATGTACTGTCCCTCGTCTACCTGCGCGCGCACGACCGGGGGGTCCTGCGCGGTGCGGGTCGACTGCACGATCTCGCCGGTGGATTTCACGATTTCGATTTCGGCTTGCCTCGTTACGTTGGCTGTGCCCGCCCACGCCTGCACCTCTATTTGGGCGGGAGCCACAGCGCGGGCCATGATCGTCGCGAGAACCTGCCTGAGCGACGCCGTATCCGAAGCCGAGTAGTAATCGCCAATGCAGCGCACTAGGGCAGCCTGCTTCTCTGTGAGGGCAAACCCTACCACATATGGTTTCATCACGAATCCATCTGCCTGCAACCTGGCGGACACTGCGCACGGGTCGCCGCCGCAGCTTTCCTCGCCGTCGGTGATCAGCACGATTATGTTGCGAGCGTTCCTATCCGGGAAGTCCCGGGCCGCTTGCTCCAAAGAGAGCGCGATAGGAGTCATGCCCCTGGCCTTCATCGACTTGACCTGATCGATCATGTTCTGCCTCGCCTTGGCCACGGGAGCGAAGGGTTGAACCAGCACCGTATCTTCGCACGGCGTCAGGTTAGGTCGCAGCTCGGCCCCGTAGATCCTGAGCGCCACCATGAGGTTGGGGTCTTCGGGGAGGTCGCGGATGAGCTGCTCCATGACGGCCTTGGCCACGTCCATTCTGGACTTCCAGCCCTCCACTCGAGTGCTCATGCTGATTGACGAGTCCAGAATCAGCTCCATGTAGGTCCTCTCGCCGGCGAGTGCCGTCTGCGCGCCTGCTAAAGACGAGACGATGACCGCCAGTAAGCATGCGGTCATCGCCAGCAAAGTGATATGACGCGTGCGCTTCAAGGTGCAGTCCCTCCTTAGGAGTTGGCTATTTCCCGCCTGAAACCGATGGTTGCCCTGGCATGAAATGCACCTTGATTATTTGACAGCTACACGAGGATTCCTGCGCATTCAGAGATGGCTTCCGAAAAACGAACGACCCGTCGCGTTCGCCAAAGCCCCTTCAGGGAAGCTTTCGGCGGTGTTCGCCCGGGTCGCAGGGTGCAAAACCGTATCTGATCAGTGGTAGTACCTCGTCCACGCAGACCTGACTATCCAGTCGACCAGGTCATCGAAGCCCATTCCGGCGGCCTTGGCCTGCAGAGGCAGGAGGCTCACCTTGGACATGCCGGGGAGCGGGTTGATCTCAAGGAAGTTGGGGCGCCCCTCGGCGTCCAGCCGGAAATCGACTCTTGCCACGTCTCGGCATTCTATGGTCTCGAACACGCCCACTGCCATGTCGGAGATCTCCGCCGCAAGCTCAGGCGAAATGGGCGCCGGCACTCGGAATCGTTCAAGATTGCCGCTCTTGGTCTCGTATGAATAGACAAACTCATGGTCAGCGCTATCTCGGTCGCCCGGGACTACTTCCATGACCGGCAACACATGCGGTCGGCCGTTTCCGATGATTCCGACAGTGAACTCCCGCCCCGGGAGGAACTCCTCGACCAGTGCCGGCTGGCCATAGGTCTCCGTGATCCACTTGACCTTCTGGGCGAGCTCCTCACTGTTGTTTACCCTAGAGGAGTTGCGGATGCCCTTGCTCGATCCCTCGAAGTTGGGCTTCACGAACACAGGGAAGCCCAGATCCATGCGCGATGCTTCCTGCACAGAACTGACCTTGCGCCAGCGGGGGGTCCTGATACCTGCAGTCGACACTACCCTCTTAGCCATGGCCTTGTCGAGGGCTATGCCTAGCGACAGAGCATCCGATCCTGTGAACGGGATATGGAGAAGCTCCAAGAGGGCGGGGATGAGAGACTCGCGGTTGCGCCCGAACCAGCCTTCGGCGATGTTGAACACCAGATCTGGACGGGCCTGATCCAATTTGTCCAGCATGTCGGGGTTATGAGGGAACAGCAAGACCTTCCGCGCAAGCCGTGCCAGAGAGGATGCCAATATTTCGACAGTCTCTTCCTCTTCGCACTCAGCCGCCAGGTCTGGAGGGTGGCCGTCTTCCCCTCCCTGGGTGGGGAAGTCCTTCTTCAGGTTGAAAGTAATCCCTACGGAGCTAATCATCTTCGCATACAGCTCCCCGTGCGATTTTCGGGCTTGATGCCTGATTTAAGCTGATAATAGCTCCATGTGGCCCCAGAGTCGATGCGCCCTGCAGCCCGCACTCGGCGATGTGAAGCGCCGATGGCGACCGACATCGCCAGGGCTCCGCGTGTCTTCGATTCTTGCGCTTTCGCGTCCTCGTGCGAGTTCTTGCAGCTTGTTGCGCTGGCTGTCTTAGGGCGAATATGCGACGCACATCCAAGGGAGAATAGTGGCAGCACAGTGTGTTATCCGACCAGACAGGGGTGCATCTTCATCATGAACCTGCAAAAGCGGATTTTGGGATCGGCATTTGTGTGCGCTCTAGTGGCGGCGGCGATACTCCTAGCGCCCGCGCCAGCGTCAGCTGAGGTGAGGCCGACTCTGTACTGGGGCACAAGGGGACGATCTGTCAGGCTTGTCCAGTGGAAGCTTTCCGAATGGGGCTACTACCGTGGGTATGTGGACGGGGTATACGGCGCTCGGACCTACAGAGCGGTAGTAGCTTTTCAACGACGAAACGGTTTGCATGTTGACGGCCTTGTGGGCGGGCAGACATGGCGGGCATTGGGATTTGGCTACACGGTGGCGGCTGCGGCCAGGGCGCCGGCCACCTATGCGACGCCCTCCAGATCGGCGACGGTGCACCTTCTGGCGCGGGCGGTTGCCGCCGAATCGCATGGCGAGCCCTACCGTGGCCAGGTGGCCGTAGCGGCAGTCATGATGAACAGGCTGAGTAACCCGCGGTTTCCGCGCACGCTATCGGGCGTGATATTCCAGCCACATGCGCTTGAATCAGTCTCCAACGGGCTTTACTGGCGCAGAACGCCGGACGCCACAGCCTACGCCGCGGCCCGAGACGCGGTGAACGGATTCGATCCCACGTATGGATCGATCTTCTTCTGGAACCCGTACAAGCCCGTGTCAGGGTGGATTTGGACCAGGAACATAGTGACGCAGATCGGAAAGCATGTATTCGCGCGATAGACGGTTTCCTGCGAGGAGGAGACTTCATGAGCTCGGCAATGAAGCGGAAGTTGATGGCCGGTTCGGCGGTGTTGATCGTAGCGACTGCGGTCGCAGTGGCACTGGTTATGCGCAGTGATGCGCAGGGACGGGCAGGAGACTCCAATCTCCTCGCCCGCCTGGTGTCCGCTGAAGCCGAGGGCGAGCCGTACCAGGGGATGGTGGCTGTCGCGGCGGTGATGCTCAATAGGGTGAAAGACTCGAAGTTCCCAAACACCATGTCGGGCGTGGTGTTCCAGCCCGGAGCATTCGAGTCCGTATCCAACGGGCTGATATGGCAGAGAAGCCCAAGTAGCCAGGCGGTGTCGGCAGCCCGAGACGCGCTCAACGGATATGATCCTACCTATGGGTGCCTGTTCTTCTGGAACCCATCCAAGCCCGTGTCGGGGTGGATATGGAGCAGGAGCATAGCCGTGCACATAGGTAATCATGTATTCGCTCGGTAAGGGGGGCATTTGTCGTATATGGCAGACGAGGTCAGTAACGTAGGGGACAATGTGGGCGCTGTGGGCGAAGGCGGAGGCGAGGGCACGGGTGAGGACCTGAGCGAGACCGGACGCGGCACCGACAGAATGGGGAGAACCGGCGCCAACTGGCCGGCTGCGCTTCTGGTCATACTGCTTATCGCAAGTGCAGTCTTTGGCTTCGCGCAGTGGAGTGCTAGGCGACGACTGGAGGTCGCTGTAGGAAACCAGTACTTCAACTCGTTCTTCGATCTTCTGGGCAATGTGGACAATGTGCGGGTGGCGCTATCCAAGAGCCTGGTATCGGGTTCGCCGCGCCTAAGAGTAGGCGCTCTGTCGGATGTATGGCGCGAGGCCAGCAATGCTCAGGCCAATCTGAACAGCCTGCCCGTGACGCATAAGGTGTTGGCGAGAACATCGGCGTTTCTCACGCAGGTGGGCGACTTCGCTTTCGTGACGGCACGCAAGGTGGCCAATCAGCAGATGATGAGCGACGATGACTGGGATAGGCTTGTCAAAATGAAGGAGCAGTCGGAAGACTTGGCCCAGGGTCTTGCAGGCATGGAGGCTGAGGCCTCGTCAGGCAGGATCAACTGGGTGCGCGTGGCAGAGCAGGCGAAGAAGGAAGTGCCGGCAAAGCCGGGATCCAAGTCGACGCCTGAAGCAGTGACTGACGGTTTCACCAAAGTGGACGAGTCTGTGCAGCACTTTCCCACGCTGATATATGACGGTCCGTTCTCCGACCATATCGAAAAGAGAGAGCCCGTCGGAGTCACGGGCGCCGCGATCGATGCCACGCAGGCAATCGAGATAGCCCGCAAATTCGTCCCGTTCGATGCCTCGGCCCATACAGGCAGAATCCAGGGCGAGGTGGACAGCAAGATGCCTGCGTATCGAGTGAGCCTTGACGCGCCTCGAAAGAGCGGTAAACCTGACGCCGTGGTTGACGTGACCAAGGTTGGCGGGCATGTAGTGCTCATAAACATATCGAGAGACATTGATCCGAAGAAGATCGATCTTGAAGCCGCGGTGACCCGAGCCAGCGACTTCCTGTCGAGTGTCGGGATGACTAGCATGAAACCGACTTTCGCCTCGGAGGTGGGCGATGTCGCGGTCATTCCCTTCGTGTTCGTGCAGAATGGAGCGTACGTTTACCCCGATATGGTGAAGGTCAAAGTCGCGCTGGATAATGGGGACATACTCTCCTACGACGCGCTGGGGTTCCTCACTTCGCATCATACGCGCAAGTTGCCGAAGACCTCGATAGAGGCGGATGAGGCGAAGGAACTCCTAAGCCCTGCGCTCACTGTCAGCGCACCGCCGCGTCTTGCCGTGATCCCCGTAGAGACTGTGGCTACTCCCGAGGCCTTCTGCTGGGAGTTCCGCGGCACCTCTTTCGGAGAGGATTTCTTCGTGTATATCAACGCCGTAAGCGGTCAAGAGGAGAAGGTACTGCAGCTGATCAAGACGTCGGAGGGCAGCCTGACGATGTAGAGGCTGGCGACGCCGGCGCGGCAGGCGGCAGCGTGGAGGATGGTGCGGCACGGGTGTGGAACTACTCGGGCAGACCACGTACAAGCACTTAAATCGGCTTGGAGGTGTACGCGCTGGCCGAGCAGTATTTCACACCCTCTCCCACGTCTCGCCATGAGCGCCGGACGGTGTATTACCCAATGCCAGACGGGCGCGAACTAGTCTTTCAGACGGATGCAGGCGTTTTCTCCAAAGGCCGCATGGATCGCGGAACCCTTGAACTGATCAAGGCGATTCAGGGCGAGGACAGTGAGTCCTTTCTGGATCTGGGGTGCGGTTGGGGGCCAGTGGGAATTATCGCGGCTCTACTGCAACCGCGCAGTGAGGTTTGGATGGTTGACGTAAACGAGCGCGCCTGCGAACTGGCTCGCACGAACGCGCGGGCCAACGGCGCTCGGAATGCGGCAGTGGTATGCGGAGATGGTCTTTCGGCAGTCGGCGACAGGACATTCGACGTCATCGCCACGAATCCGCCGATAAGGGCGGGCAAGTCCGTCGTCTACAGGCTAGTGGAAGAAGCCCGAGATCACCTGAATCCTGGCGGTCGGTTTTACGCGGTGGCAAGGACGAAACAGGGTGCAGGCTCCTTGCGGGCGTTCATCTGCGCTACTTTCGGCAATGCCGATGAACCGGAGATAGGGGGAGGGTACCGTGTGATCCGGGCAACACGTTGAGCCTCGGGGCTTATGGTAATCGCGGGCTGGTCCGCAGCATATCCTCCAAGTAGCTGAGGCCGCCACACAGGCGAGCCTGGGCCTTTGGAGGTCTGCCCCGTGAGGCCGCGAATTATGATACTCATTTCCCAGAGGACCTGCGCGCTTGTGGCTGCCGTAGTTGCTGCAGGCATCATCCTGTATTTGCTCTCGACTTACGCAGTGACCGTCATTGCCCCTGTAAGAGATATTGTGTCGGGGCGCACCGTTGCCATAGACGCGGGGCACGGAGGGCCTGACTCCGGAGCTAGGGGGAAGAGCGGAATCCGCGAGAAGCACATCAACCTCCACATCGCATTGGAGCTTCGCGCGCTTTTGGGCCGTGCCGCGGTGTACACGGTCATGACGCGGGAGGCCGACCATGACCTGATTGACGATGGGGAAGACATTACCGGTTCGCGCAAGCGGGCCGAGCTGGAGCGGCGTGCAATGCTAGTAAACGCGCGCTCGCCGGATGTCTTCGTGACGATCCACTCCAACAGCTTCCCCGAATCCCAGTGGTCGGGGGCTCAGGTCTTCTATAACCCGGTCTCCGACGAGGGCAGAGCGTTGGCTGTCCACATCCAGGCCCAACTTGTGCAGCGCCTTGGCCCGAATACCAGGAAGGCGCGTCCGGCCGACATATACCTGCTTCGGAGGGTCAAGGCGCCGTCTGCCCTTGTGGAAGTGGGTTTCCTTTCGAATCCGCGGGAGGAGAGGCTGCTTTCGGACCCAGCGTATAGAGTGCGGGTAGCTGAGGCGGTATACCACGGCATCATCGATTACCTTGTGGATGCGGCTGGAAGGGAGCAACATCAGCCCACCGATTCAGACGGCTCTGATTGGGGCGCCGTGAGGAAGGTTGCCACAGCTCAGCTCTCCCCCGATTCGGCGGTGCTGTACTTCGGCGGACCGACCAACTTCGATGATTCGCTCATGCCCGAGGTGCGAGAGGTGCCGGGCCTGGCTGCCATGGGCCCGGCGGATGCGCTGACAGCGGTCATGCATAGCCTAGTGGCGGGCCCTGGGAAGGATAGCATCCTCCAGCCTACGATTCCCCGGGGGACTGTGTTGCGGTGGGTGAGGCTATCGGGCGATGTGGCTTCAGTCAACTTGAGTGCGGAGTTCGTATCCAACCACTGGGGCGGAAGTCGAGCGGAGGAGATGACTGTATATTCGATAGTGAATACCCTGACTGAGTTTGCCTATGTCAAGCGAGTGATACTGCTTGTCGAAGGCAAGCCAATCCAGAGTATAGCAGGACATATAGACATCGAAGAGCCGCTTGTACGGAACTTGTCGATAGTGCATTTCCGGTCCTAGACCCATAGAAAGGACAAACGGGGCTGTATGAAGAATACGTGCCTTTGGGCGCGCAGCACGATCGGGCCCGGATCTGGCGCGCCGTGGAGGTCAGATCACGTGGAATTGGTTGTGACTGGCGGAAGGCGCCTGTCGGGCGTCGTGGCTGCCAGCGGGAGCAAGAACGCGACGCTTGCCGTCATGGCGGGTGCTCTTCTCGCGGAGGGCGAAACCGTTATCGAGAACGTGCCTGATATCGGCGATGTAGGCGTCATGGCGCACACACTGCAGGAGATAGGGGTGAGCGTGAAGCGCGCGGGCCCCCGGGCCCTGCGTGTACGCTCGCGGCGTGTGATACACAGTGAGCCGCCGTACGAGCTGTGCAAGATGCTCAGGGCCTCCAGCCTGCTACTGGGCCCGTTGCTCGCGCGCAACGGGCGCGCTCGCGTGGCGCTGCCCGGGGGAGATCAGATCGGATCGCGCCCCATGGACCTGCATGTAAAGGGCCTTCGCGCTTTGGGAGCTGATGTGGAGGTCGAGCACGGGTATGTTGCAGCTCGCGCCAAGAACCTTGTGGGCGCCCGGGTATACCTGGATTTTCCTAGTGTGGGCGCGACTGAGAACATCATGATGGCTGCGTGTCTTGCGCGTGGGACAAGCATAATCGAGAATGCCGCCAGAGAACCCGAGGTGGTGGATCTGGCGAATTTCCTGGCCCTGATGGGAGCCGGCATAAGGGGCGCAGGCACCGACGTGATACGGATAGAGGGCGGTGGTCCGCTGTCTCCTGTGACGTACGGTGTGATACCGGATCGCATTGAGGCCGCCACACTGCTGGCAGCAGCCATTGTCACATACGGGCACGTTAGGGTGACAGATGTGATACCCACGCACCTGGAGTCGACGCTCTCCAAATTCGGCGAGCTTGGGGCGGAGATAGAGGTGGGGGCCGACTACGTGGACGTGTCCGGAAGGTCGCCCGTCCGAGCGTGTGACACCAAGACCTTGCCTTATCCGGGATTCCCCACCGATATGCAGCCACAGCTCGGCGCGGTGTTGTCGTGTGCAGCCGGCGTCAGTGTGATCACTGAGTCAGTCTTTGAGAACCGTTTCCTTCATGTGGACGAGCTCAAGCGCATGGGAGCTGTCATGCGACTAGAGGGACGTAGCCTCATTGTGGAAGGAGTACCTCGCCTCACAGGCGCGCGAGTGCGTGCCACGGGCCTCAGGGCAGGCGCAGCTCTGGTGCTGGCGGGCCTGGCGGCCGAGGGGGAGACCGTCATCTCCGGTGTGGAACACATCGCTCGCGGCCACGAGGACTTGTGCGGGAAGCTTGTTGCGCTGGGCGCCTCTGTAGGCAACCGCAACGCGTCCATGGAGACTGCAGCGGGGGAGGATCGATTTTCGTGAACGATTCACCTGGTCAGCTTGTGCTTGCTGCTCTAACCCCACACCCGCCCATCATACTGCCCGAGGTGGGAGGGCCTGACATAGCGCAGGCCCAGCGCACTGTGGATGGCATGCGCCGCCTGGCGCAGATCTTCGCCGAGGCGCGCCCGAGCACTATCATCGTTATCTCGCCCCATGGCCCCGTGTTCTCCGATGTGATCGCCATAACCGGCCTTCCCCGAGTGGAGGGAGATCTCAAGCAATTCGGAGCGGCAGTGTCGATGGAGTTCGGCAACGACTTGGCGCTGGCCGGAAGAATCGTGAGCCATGCCAAGCAGCGTGGGATATCTGCTGCAGTGATAGAGCCCTCGTTCATGAGCCGCCTGCGGGCGCCGCGCCGTCTAGACCACGGAACGATGGTTCCCCTCTATTACATATCGCAGGCGGTGTCCGAGTTCCAAGTAGTGCCCGTAGCAATGGGACTGGATACCCCGGATCGACTGTATACATTCGGAATGGCGCTGCGAGCGGCGGTGGATGAGGGCGAAGGGCGCGTGGCGCTCATCGCCAGCGGCGATCTGTCGCATCGACTCAAGCCCGGCGCCCCGGCCGGCTACTCTCCAAAGGGGCAGGTGTTCGACGAGCGACTCGTGGAGGCCCTGGGCCGCATGGATGTGGGCGCCATTGCACGCCTCGACGACCGCCTAGTGGAGGCAGCGGGAGAGTGTGGCCTGCGCCCAGTGTTCATGATGCTTGGGGCGCTGGACGGTCTGGAGGTTGCGGCAAAGGTCCATTCATACGAAGGGCCATTTGGCGTGGGTTACGCCGTGGCGTCGTTTAGGCCGGTGGAAGCGTCGGAGGACGCGCGACGGTACGGTGACCTCGTTCGGGGTCTGCAAGAGAAGCGCGCCGGCAGGAGAAGGTCTGAGTCGCCTTACGTCGCCCTCGCCCGACGGGCTGTTGAGGAATACGTGCGCCGTGGCAAGGTCCTGCGCGCGCCCGAGCCTTTGCCGGAGGGGTTGGAGCGGGCAGCGGGAGTGTTCTGCTCTATCCATAGGGGCGGCCAGCTCCGCGGGTGCATCGGTACCACCGAGCCCACGCGTGCCAACATCGCTCTGGAGATCATCTCGAACGCGATGTCGGCCGCAACGCGCGACCCGCGTTTTGAGCCTGTTGAAGAGGACGAACTGGACGACTTGGTCTTCTCGGTGGATGTTCTGTCGGAGCCGGAACCCATATCGGGGCCGGACGAGCTCGATCCCAAGAGGTACGGCGTCATAGTCACCCGCGGCGCCCGGGTGGGCCTGCTCCTGCCCGACCTTGACGGGATCGACACCACGGGGGAGCAGATCCGGATCGCGCGGCGCAAGGCCGGAATCGGCGAGAGCGAGCCCGTGGAACTCGCGAGGTTTGAGGTGACCAGGTACGAGTAAAGAGGCTATCAGGGAAGCAATGTACGCCAGGGTGGAAGAAGGGCGGGGCATATGTGAACTGTGCCCCAGAGGCTGCAGGCTTCGCGAGGGGGCGGTGGGGGCCTGCCGCGCTCGGGCCATGTCCGGCAGCGGGATTGTTCCGCGCACATATGGAGCGGTGACCTCCATGTCCATCGACCCGATCGAGAAGAAACCTCTGTACCACTACATGCCCGGAGCGGGCGTACTCTCGATCGGAACGTATGGGTGCAACCTGTCGTGCAAGTTCTGTCAAAACTGGGAGATATCTCAGCGCGAAGCGGGCCATCGGGAGCTTACGCCAGAGGAGGTGGCACGCCTCGCCGATAGTGTCAGGGGTCAATCGGTTGGCGTGGCCTATACGTACTCAGAGCCCCTGGTGTGGTACGAGTTCGTATACGATTGCGCCCGCTTGGTGAGCAAGCGAGGCCTGGTGAATGTACTGGTGACCAACGGCTACATCAACCCTGACCCGTTTCGGGAGTTGCTGCCCTACGTTGATGCTGTGAATATCGACCTCAAGGCGTTCAGCCCCGAGTTCTACAAGTCGGTGTGCGGCGGCGACCTGGAGCCGGTACTTCGCTCCATAGGGCAGGCGTATGAGTCTGGATGTCATGTCGAACTGACCACTCTGGTCGTGCCGGGGATGAATGACTCGAAGGATGAGATGGATAGGCTGGCATCCTGGGTCGCCGGGCTGTCGCCTGACATACCGCTGCACGTGTCGAGGTACTTCCCCAGTTACCGCATGACGGCGCCGCCCACGCCGATGTCGACTCTGCAGGCGTGCGTGGATGCGGCACGCACCAGGCTACACTATGTGTATGTTGGAAACGCGACTGTACCGGGAGGTTCCGATACAGTATGTCCGTCGTGCGGCAAGACGGTCATAAGGCGGCACGGCTACGACCGCGTGGAAGTGCTGCTTTCCGGGCGTTCATGCCCTGCTTGCGGCAGCAGTATTCCGGTGAGGCTGCGCGGAAGCGAGCCGGCCTAACACAAAAACTGAAGGCGGTGTTCGGATGACCAAAGCGCTGGAACTCATCTACGACGATCTGGGGCGCAGCTTTTCGGGGAAGAGTTTCCTCTCGATTCACGACTTCACTACAGAGCAGGTCATGCGTGTTATGGACCTTGCAGCACTGCTCAAGGCTGAGCAGAAGGCGGGGGTACCCCACCCGATCCTGAAAGGCAAGACCTTGGGCATGATATTCCTGAAGCCTTCCACGAGGACGAGGATATCGTTTGAGGTCGCGATCTGGCAGCTCGGTGGGTACGGTCTGTTTCTCAACGCAAATGATCTTCAGCTGAAGAGGGGCGAAACCGTCGCTGACACTGCGCGGGTGCTTTCGCGCTACCTCGATGGCATAATGATCAGAACCTTCGCCCATTCCGACGTGATCGAGCTGGCGCGGGAGGGTTCGATCCCGATCATCAACGGCCTCACTGATCTTCTCCATCCGTGCCAGGTCATGGCCGACCTCCTCACGGGAATCGAGAAGTTCGGCGACCTTCGGGGCCGGAAGCTCGCCTACGTCGGCGATGGCAACAACATGGTTCACTCCTTGATGTACGGTGGCGCTAAGGTGGGAATGCACGTCACCTGCGCGTGCCCGGCGGGCTACGAGCCTGACCCTGCAGTGGTAGCCGCGGCAAGAGCCGACGGAGCTGCGACCGGGGCGAGGATGGAGGTCGTTCGCGATCCGAAAGAGGCCGTTCGAGGGGCGGACATCCTCTATACTGACGTATGGGCCAGCATGGGCCAGGAAGCCGAGCGTGAGAAGCGCGTCCGCGACTTTCAGGGCTATCAGATCAACGCGGAGCTTGTTGACATGGCCAACCCTGACTGCATAGTGATGCATTGCCTGCCCGCACATCGCGGCGAAGAGATCACTGATGATGCGGCCGACGGCCCTCATTCGGTTCTGTGGGACGAGGCCGAAAACAGGTTGCACGCGCAGAAGGCGATACTGGCGCTGACCATGAGCTAAACGGGCGATCTGTCTTTCGCGGGGCATAGCGCCGCCGCCTGTGGGGCGCTCTGATGCGGCTCTCGGGCGGCGGCGCCACCGATTTCGTCCGACTGTATCAAGGCACATGGGATTCCAGAGAAGGAGCCTTACGGCATTCAAGACTCCTGGCCCCTCCAAAGCCACAACTTACACTCTTTCAAATACCCATTTACCTGCAGGAACGCGCCCCGCCAACCTAGAATTCATACCCCGCAACAGGCGATGCCAAAAGCATCAGTCCTGCCAGAAACCGGAGCGTAATGCCCGAGGCGTGTCGAGAGGCGGGAAAGGAGGTGCTCCCCCACAAAGCCCAGGAGAGCACGCTTACGGCGAAACACATCGCAGCAGAACCGCAAGGTCTTTCAGAAGGCAACAAGGATACTTCAGGAAGCCCCTGCGGCAAGACGCAGCACACATCGCGGCACTTGTCGGACCATTCACTTGGTGCAATGTTCCACGACCGAGCAAGAATCGTCAGACTGCTCCGGAGATGTAGCAACATGCGAAGTCATTAGTAGCCACCAAGGGGGAAAACACATGAAGAAGCTTGCAGTAGTACTTGCAGCAGTAATGGTTGCAGCGCTTGCACTGCCTGTTTCAGCCGCCACGATCGATCTCGGCGGCAAGCTCACAAGCGAAGTCTACCACGACTTTGTGCAGGGCGCCGGCGGCAGCACCGCTCTCGAGCTGTCGGCTGGCATCGGGCTCATTGGCAAGCAGAATGTCCGGGGCGTCGTGAAGGTGAGCGGGATGAAGTGGTCGCTCGACCTGGCCGAAAACGGACAAATCGGGCTTCCGAACACTGAGAATATGAGCATTACAGCTTACCTTGAGACCGTAGGGCCATACTGGACCGGCGGACCGTCAGTGGCGACCCGCATAGGCGATCTCGAACTGGCCTATTCGCCGTTCATACTCAAGACAAAGGCTGTTGACGGAATCTCAGTGTCGGGCGCAGCCGTTGGACCTATTGGAATCGAAGGTTTCTACGGCTGGTCGGGTGGCCAGGCCGTGCGCGGCGCACTCGCCAAGACCGAGTTCGCGGGTGTCGGCCTAGACGGTGCACTCGTAAAGGTCGGGAATGCGGAGGCTGACTACATGGCTCACGCCGCTGCAGTGCCCATGCCGGGCCTGGCCATAGAGGCTCTATATGCGGCACAAAGCAACACCAACGCCGCAGCGATGCGCGCTGCAGCAGCCTACAAGATCCCGTTCCTGCCTCTCCCCGTAACGGCAAGCGCCGGATACAGAAGGACAGGGCAGGCATTCGCCCCGACGTTCAGGTCGACCGAGAAGGGCAGCCCACTCGATGGGCAGGCAGGAGTAGCGGCCATCACCGCGGGCCTTGACACCTCGGTCGCAGGATTCGACATCGCTGTCGACGGCGAGATTCTGGGCCGGAACAACGATGGCAAGCTCGACGACGAGCGCTCCATCGGCGCGGCTGTGGGTACCAGGATAGGATGGGTCGACGTGGCAGCGGGCCACAAGATCAGCCAGGAGGACCTGACGACGGAGGATCCCTCTACCACCAACACCACGACTCTGGGAGTTGGGTTCGCCGAGCGTCCGATCCTGCCGAACCTGGTCATGAGCGCGAGCTACAATGCGACGATCACCAACTTCTCGCTGTCTGGGATGAGGCACGTGGCCAAGGCCGCCGTGGGCACGGATATCGGAGCATTCCGCGGAGTCAGCATATCCGGTATGATAGACACGGTGCCTGAGGATGGCCCCGGCCGCCAGCTTGGCGTGGAGTACGGTGCGCCGTGCGGAGTCAAGCTCGGATACGCCTACGACGACTACGCTAACAACGCGAAGGACGCTAATAGGATCTACGCAGGCCTGGAGGTCTCCTTCTAGTCAATCTCATCAGTATGCGGTCGGATCGCGACCGCGGCCGAAAGAGCAAGGACCCGGGGCATCCCGGGTCCTTGCGCGTCCGGCGCAGGCTTCTGGCGAAGAGACTCGTCTTCTCTGCCTACGGGATTCGCAGGCTCTGCCCAGGGTAGATATCGCCGCCGAGCAGCTGATTGTGCCCCACAATCGCCTCAGGCGTCGCGCCGAACGCCGAGGCTATGCCTGACAGAGTATCGCCGGACTGCACTACGTATTCGCCGGACCCAGCCTGCCCCACCGATTCCGCTCTGGGACCTCCCCTTGGCCCGCCCGGTATCCTGAGTCGTTGGCCCACGTACAGATTGGTGCTGGTCAAGTTGTTCGCGGACATCAAGGCCTGGACCGTAGTGCCGTACCTGCGCGCAATCAGAAAGAGGGTATCGCCGGGCTGGACGATGTAGTCAGTGCCGGTGGTCGCAGGGCGCGCAACTGCCCCGGGGATTACCAGTACCTGGCCGACAGATATCACATCTGTTGTCAGGTTATTGGCGCGCCGGATGGCGTCCACTGTAGTCCCGAACCGCTGCGCGATGAGGAACAACGTATCGCCGGCTCTCACGACGTATGTGCCTGGCGTGGGAGCGGGAGCGGTGACGCCCGTTGTTATCAGTACAGGCACTCCCACCTGCACCTGGTCGAACAATGACTCAACGTCGGCGTTGTACATCCTCACACACCCGTTGGACACCGCGTGCCCGATAGACTGAGGCTGATTGGTGCCGTGTATTCCGTGTCCGCGCCTGGTGAATGCCATCCAGCGACTGCCGAAAACGCCGCCGGGGTTGAACGCCTTGTTCAGCAAGGTCCAGGATCCCGACGGAGTCGGAGTGGCCGGCTTGCCCACTGCTACAGGGTAGTGCGCGGCTTCGACCCCGCCCCTCAGCAGTGCCAGGCGACGCTGGGCCAGGCTTATCTGTATCGAGAGGGGCTGGCGGCTTTGAGCCGCTTGCCTGGAAGAGACGACCGCGTCAGGGTCGGCCTGCCCTAAGGGATCGGCGGTCGCCATGTCCGGAGGATCATCGGGGTAGCATGCATCCCCGGGCAGCGGAAGGCCATCGAAGAGCAGGCGCCATGTCTCGGCGTCAACAATGCCAGTTTCCGGGAGCCCCACACTCGCCTGGAACTGCCGTACGGCGAGTTCGGTCCTGATCCCGAATACGTTGTCCACCTCGCCCAACGGGAACCCTTTGAACGCGAGCTGTTCCTGAACATTGCCCACGGGAACCACGGTCATGCCTCGCATTAGCACCAGTGGCCTGCATTCAGGCAATTGCGATCACCACCTGTCTGCTTTCTGCCTCATTATACGCACTGCGGCCCAAATCCGTTGAAGGATTCTCTATCTGACCGCCGAATAAAGGTAGTTGAACCGGTGGGCGAAAGATGCCGCCGATTAATATAAAGCAGTGGGAGGACATCAAATGGCAGGAGTAAAGCTGGAGCATGTTTACAAGAAGTTCGGCAATGTCGTAGCGGTAAACGATGCGAACTTGGAGATCCGCGACAAGGAGTTCCTGGTACTTGTGGGTCCTTCGGGGTGCGGGAAGTCGACAACTCTTCGGATGGTGGCCGGGCTTGAGGAGATCACTTCGGGCGACATCTACATCGGCGACACTCTCGTCAACGACATTCCGCCAAAAGACCGCGATATCGCAATGGTTTTCCAAAACTATGCTCTGTATCCTCACATGGATGTCTACAACAACATGGCCTTCGGCCTCAAGCTGCGCAAGTTCCCCAAGGCTGAGATCGACAACAGGGTGAAGGACGCCGCCCGGATTTTGGGCATCGAGAACCTTCTCGATCGCAAGCCCAAGGCCCTGTCGGGTGGCCAGAGGCAGCGAGTTGCCGTCGGGCGCGCCATTGTGCGCGAGCCCAAGGTATTCCTAATGGACGAACCACTGTCCAACCTCGACGCCAAGCTGAGGGTTCAGATGAGGGCTGAGCTATCGCAGCTTCACAACAGGTTGCAGACGACGATAATCTACGTCACCCACGACCAAACTGAGGCCATGACAATGGGCGATCGCATCGTTGTGATGAAGGACGGCTTCATCAAGCAGGTGGGAGCGCCTCTCGATATCTATGAGCGGCCTGACAACATGTTTGTCGCAGGCTTCATCGGCAGCCCCGCCATGAACTTCGCACCGGGCGTTCTTCGCAAGGAAGGCGATGACTACATCGTGGATTGCGAGAGCTTCCGGATAGGGGTGCCGCGCGGTAGGTTCAAGGAAATAGAGAAGTACGTCGATGAGAAGGTTATCCTTGGGATCAGGCCTGAGAACATCGAGGATATCGACTTCGTGGCAGACGCGCCTCGAGATAGGGTAGTCAAGTGCATGGTGGATGTGATTGAGCCAATGGGCGCCGAAGCCTACGTTTACTTGACGACCGGCCCCCACTCATTCGTGGCCAGGGTCAACCCTCGCACCAACGCTCGAGATGGCCAGCCTCATTCAGTCGTACTCAACATGGACGAGTGCCACCTGTTCGATCCATCTACTGAGAATACCATCAGATAAGGCTTACCAATGCATCGCCGGGGCTCAATGCCCCGGCGTGCCGTTGTACGGCCATTCGGGAACGGGGGCGGTAGTGTATGGGAATGGGAAGCGAGCGCCTCTTCATCGGCATTGATCTCGGGGGCACCAAGATAGCTTCTGCGCTGGTTGATGCGGATATGAAGATGATCGACCGCATCGTTGTCGCCACTAGGCCGGAGGAAGGGCCGGGTGCCGTGATAGGCAGGATGCTCGACACGGTGCAGGACCTGATCGCAAGAAAGGGCTGCGACGCATGCGATGTCCGGGCCATAGGGATCGGCTGCCCGGGGCCCCTAGATCAGAGAACCGGTGCAGTGCTGGATGCGCCCAATCTGATGTGGAAAGATGTCTCTCTCGCGGAGCCGATAGCGAGGGCCACCGGGAGGCCCGTGTATCTTGAGAACGACGCCAATGTTGCGGCGCTTGCAGAGAACAGGCTGGGCGCCGGCAGAGGCGCCGAACACATGATGTATATTACGGTCAGCACCGGCATAGGCAGTGGACTGATCCTCGGTGGCAAGCTGTATGTTGGGGCCGCGGGAGCCGCCGGAGAGCTGGGTCATGTGACCATGCTTGCCGACGGACCGTTGTGCAGGTGCGGGAATCGTGGATGCCTGGAATCGCTGGCGTCCGGCACCGCGATCGCGCGCCGAGCGCGCGAGATAGCGGTACGCCCTGGGGGTGAGGGGATTACCAAAGCAGCGCATGGCGACATCGACGCCATAGACGCATCGCTGGTCGCGTCGGCGGCAGCTAGCGGCGATGCAGCGGCGGCAGCCATAATGCGCGCCGCATTCGAATATCTTGGCATTGCAGTAGCCAACGTTGTAAACCTGCTCAATCTGGATATGGTAGTAATCGGCGGCGGCGTGGCGCGAGTTGGTGACATGCTGTTTGATACTGTTCGGCGCTTGGTAGGGCTGCGAGCCTTTGCGTGCCTGGCCCGGGGTGTAGCGATAGTTCCGGCCTCCTTGGGAGCTGACGTTGGCGCTCTTGGAGCTGCATGTTACGCAGCCGAAATGCTGGCCTGCGGGGAGCGGCGTGGCGTGGGCCGCTGAGCGAGTACTTGCCGTGGCTGGAGGGACCTGTGTGAGGAGATTGTTGGCCGTCCTGGCTCTCACCGCAGTCATGGCTGTGATGGCGGCAGTGACTCTGCTGCAGCAGACATGCGCCGGCCAGACGCTCCTAATATGGGAGGCGGATGACCCGGTTGGCGATGACAATGGTCCGGGTACATACACATATCCCACGAACCCGGCGTTTTCGCCGTTTTCGGGAATCTTCGACCTAACGAAATTCAGAGTCCTCCACGATTCCGACAACGTCTACTTTGAGATCACCCTTGCTAGGATCGCCAATACATGGAATGCCCCGGAGGGGTTCAGCCACCAGCTCGTCAATATCTACGTCGATACGACTCCTAATGCCGGGCGCGTCGATACGCTGCGCGACGGCCCATTCGTGCTGTTTAGCTCGCGACATGCATGGGATGTGAACATAAAGATCATGGGGTGGGGCGGTACCCGTGTGTACTTTGCGTCGGACGATAACACGGCATCAGGAGTGTACGATGGGGTTTTCGCGGAGGCGCTCCCGGATGGCAAGACGATTCGCGCCGCCGCGCCCAAGAAGGTAGTCGGCGAGCCGTCTGACGTTTGGAAATACTACGTTCTGGTGGCCTCGCAGGACGGCTATGGTCCCGATAACCACCGGCCTGTGATGGCTGCGGCCGGCGCCTGGGTGTTCGGCGGCGGATCCGACCTGGACGTGAATCCCAATGTCATCGATATCCTGGCGCCCGAATCGGGCCCCGCGTCTCAGCATAACCAGCTCGGCTCGTGGAGTGAACCCGAACGCCGTTTGGCTATGCTGTATCCGGCCAATGCCGATGGAAGGCTGGCCCTCAGGATCAGCCCCGTGGCGGTTGTCGTGGCGGGCTTGTTGGTCGTGGCCGTACTGGGTTACTTCGCGGCGAAGTCTCTTCGCGGCAGGCCAGGCAGTCAGGGAGGACTCATCCTGTGACTGGGTGGAAACCATTGGCACGGGGCGCCGCAATTGTGATCGCCCTATTCGTCGCCTTGGGCCTCGCGTGGGCAGGGCCATGCGAGGCGGCGCGCCGCACCTGGCTCGATTGGCTTCTCGGCCCGCCCACGCAGGAGGAAAGCGGGCTGCCCGATGAATCTGCGGAAAGAAGCCTCGATGTAGTGTTCGCATTCTTCATGACCGGCGATGCTTCGCCGGAGTCGCTGGAAGCGGCGTCGTCCACATGCGAACAGCTATTGGACATGCTCCTTCGTGAGCCTGGGCGCAAGTTCTCTGTGGGGATGTCGGCGAGGCTTGCGTCGGCGCTCGCCTGGTCGGGCTCGCGCGCGCTCGGGCTCTTCCGCGACGGGGTGTCGCGTGAACAGTTTGAACTCCTGGGCTCCACACATTCTGATGCTGTTCTGGCGGCGCTCGACCCGTGGGACGCTCGAATTGCCATGTACTACGGCGCCGCCACGCTTCACGACATGTTCGGCAAGGCCCCGACGGGCTTTTGGAACCCATTGGGCGTGTGGAGGCAGGAGATCGTGCTTCCGATCAGCGCAGGCGGCTATTCGCACACAGTAATCGACAGCAGAATCGTGAAGGAAAGCGGGCTGGACGGGTTGCCGGCCCATGCTCCTTTGCGCGTATCATGGGGCGGTCGTGAGATCGTGGTTTTCCAGGCGGACGCGGATTTTGCCCGCGCTGTGGACCGGAGCGTCGCAGAGGGCTCATCCGCCTCCGCCATTGCCTATCTTGAGCGGGCATACGCGGAGGATCTGGCGGACGCGGCAGTAGTGGTGTACGCGCGGGAGGTGCAGGCAGGCGATGAGGGCCAGTCTTTCAAGGGGTTCGCTCCGCTTCTCGCGGCCCTTGAGAAGGAACCATGGCTCAGTTTGACCACATTCGAGGAGAGGGTGAGCCATGGCCCGCGTCCGCGCGCAGCGGGGCGGATACCCGAGGGCGAGCCTGCCGATGCGCGCCAGGCTGCCGTTGCCGCCGGATACGCCAACTGGTCCGCATATGACGCCAATTCCCCCGAGCTGCAGGACATGAGGGGTCTGTACGGAGACGTACGCCGCCGGATTCAGGCAGTGGAAGAGGACTTGCACAGGGCGGCAGTATCTGGGTCCGTTACGCCTGCCGCCTCCCGCCTGCTGGACCACGCCAAGCTCGTGTTCGCATGGCATCAACGCGGGTTTGGCCGGCCCGGAGCCAAGAGCGGCGCGCGAAGCCAATGGGAGGCAGTTCGAGCAGCTTATGTCGCCGCCCTCGCCGCATGGCAGTGCGCTCATCCCACCACGTCGGCTTACCGGGAAGATGTGGATAGGGACGGCATTGACGACGTGGTAGTGGTCAATCCAACCGACATGTTCGTCCTGTCTCCCATCGGCGGGAGGCTGCTCTACTGGTATGATCTGGAGTATGGCGGCCAGTTGGTCGGATCGGACCTGGGTGAGGCAGGGCGGGCGGCCCTGGTGGACTCGATCTCGGCGCTGCCCGCGCCCGGGCTTTCCGAGGCCATCTACAGCGTGGAACTGGGCCCGGATTCCTCGAGGATCGTATTTGAGGCAGCTGCCGGCGCCGCAAAACTGCGCAAGGAGTTCATCCCTGGCCAGAGAGGGTTCCGGGTGGATTACACCCTGCGCGCTCGAGGTCGCGTAGATTTCAGCGTAGCCAGCGCCTTCTGCCCTGACCCGGACCGGATAGTCGTCGACGGCAGGGATGCACTGGCCTATTTGCATGCCGATGGTTCGCCGGCGAGCGCACTGGCGCCCGGATCATCTTTCGGGCTGGCCAATGTGGTCTCAGGCAGTGCGATGTTGGCGAGGGTCGAACCCGGCGACACAGGCACTGTGCCGGCAGCTGATGCCTGGTCTGACTCCACGATGTTCGGCAGGAGCCTGTCGCTTGGATACAAGCTGCAGATGTGGCCAGGAGCCTCGGCCGCAATATCCGCCCGGTTCGAGCGGGTCAGGATCCGGGCATCCGCGCCTCCGGTTCTGTGGGTCGAACCCAGCGGCGACAGCATCCTCGCCGCGATACCTTCCTATACGCGCCGCGTGACAGTGCGACAACTCTCGCCGGAGGGTTTCCCTGTTGACACCCTCATGCTCACGGCCGCCCGAAGCAATGAGCCCGACGCGGCCGATGTGGTCGCGCCCATGCCGCCTGGAGAATACGACCTGATGACCACATCGGTGCTCGGGCGGACCACCGCCATCGAGCGGGCGGATCGGTACACAGATGCAAAAACAAGGTTCGAGTTCTTTCCCCGAATCGCCGATTCCCGTGTGGAGCTGGCGCCCGGATATCGTCGGGTGGGATCGGCGGCAGGCATTGTGTGGGCCTTGCTGGGCGCCGCTGCGATTGCAGGCGGAGCGGCGATGACGGCACGCTTGGCGCGGCGCCGGGCCCCTCGCTGACAGTGGGCAATAGCGCATAATTCGCATCTTGCGGCCAAACATAAGACTGCGGCGCCGGCAACCGGCCGGTACCGTAGTCTTTCGCTTTCTGGGAAGGGATGCACAGTGCGTGTGATGATGATCAGCTGGGAGTACCCGCCGCGAGTAGTGGGCGGGCTGGCGCGGCATGTTCAGGAACTCGCGAGAGCGATGGCGGAGAGCGCAGAAGTGCATGTAGTGACCTGCGCGGTGGAGGGCAGCGGTTCGGTCGAGCGCGACCGGGGCGTATGGGTGCACAGGGCCAGCCCGATAGGGCCTCTGGTAGACGATTTCATGTCATGGGCGATGCAACTTTCTCACGCTCTACTTGCCTGCGGTTGCACGGTTGCCGTGCGCGGCGGGCCGTTCGACATTGTACATGCTCATGATTGGACCGCGGCGCTGGCCGGCGCCGGACTCAAGCGCGAAATGGGCCTTCCCCTTCTGGCCACGATCCATGCCACTGAATCTGGGCGCAACGGAGGCCTCTGCACTCCCGCACAGCGCCGGATATCGGATCTGGAGTGGTTTCTCTGCTATGAGGCGTGGCGGGTGATCGTATGCTCGCTGCACATGCAGAGCGAGGTAATGGGGGTGTTCGGGCTGCCCGCCGATAAGGTGCGCGTCATGCCAAATGGCGTGGACGCCGAGCAGTTCGCCCAGGCACTTTCGTACCGCAGTTGGGGCGGTGCGGGCGGCGCGGACGACAGCATCATACTCTTCGTCGGAAGGCTTGTGCACGAAAAGGGCGTGCACACACTGATCGAAGCGATGCCCAAGATACTGAAATACTGGCCGGGCGCCAGGCTTGTGATCGCAGGCAGAGGGCCGGCTGAGGAAAGCCTGCGCCAGCTGGCCGCGGGCCTGGGCCTTGGAGGCAGCGTGTCAATGGTCGGCTTCATTCCAGATGATGAGCGCAACCGGCTGTATGGCATGGCCGCGGTCGCGGTAGTGCCCAGCCTCTACGAGCCTTTCGGAATCACGGCACTTGAAGCCATGGCAGCGGGCACGCCCCTCATTGCGGCCGACACGGGAGGCCTTGCGGAGATCGTCAATAACGGGGTAAACGGATGGCAGTTCTATGCGGGCAGCTCGAATTCGCTGGCTGATGCCGTGCTGCACGTACTGCATAGCCCAGAAGAGGCCAGGAGAGCCGCGGAGGTTGCCCGCCGCGAAGTGCTGTCGACATACGATTGGGGAGCCATCGCCCGCGGTACCATCGACGTGTATGATGAGGTCCTAAGCGACGCCGCAGCGCAGGAGGAGGCCATGGCCAGGTGAAAGCAGTGATTATGGCAGGAGGCAAGGGCACCCGGCTCCGTCCGCTCACCTGCACGCTCCCAAAGCCCATGGTGCCGGTGGCGTGTAGGCCCATGATGGAGCATGTTGTGAACCTGGCTGTGGCGCATGGCTTTCGCGACTTGGCGTGCACCCTCTGCTACATGCCCGATACCATCCAGACCCATTTCGGCGACGGGGCCTCTTTCGGGTGCTCCATCAGGTATTCCATAGAGGAAACGCCTCTTGGCACTGCGGGCAGCGTACGCGCGCTGGCCGACTTCACGGACGACACATTCCTGGTCATCAGCGGCGACGCCCTAACTGATATCGATCTCGCTTCGGCAGTCGAGTTTCACAGGCAGAAGGGCGCGGCCGCCACCATCGTGCTTACCCGCGTGGAGGCGCCGCTGGAGTACGGAGTAGTCATAGTAGACGGCGATTGCCGCATCACGCGCTTTCTGGAGAAGCCCAGCTGGGGAGAGGTATTCAGCGACACTGTGAATACTGGGATCTATGTGCTGGAGCCGGATGTGATGGAGCTGGTCGAGGCTTCGCGGGAGTTCGACTTCAGCAAGAATCTGTTTCCGCAGCTCCTGGCCGACGGGTATCCGATGTTTGGGTACGTGGCCGAAGGATACTGGTGCGATGTGGGCAACCTGGAGCAGTACCGCAACACTCATCTGGACATCCTCGATGGACGAGTTCGCCTGGCTATCCCTGGCGAACTAGTGGATGAGGGCGTGTGGATCGGCGAGGGGGCCGAGGTGGAGACGGGCGCGGTGCTCAGGGCGCCAGTGGTGATCGGGCCTCGGGCACGGGTGGAGAAGGGCGCCGTGGCCGGCGACTACTCGGTGATAGGCGCTGCGTCCATATTGGCGGGCGGTTCTTCTGTGAGGCGCTCCATACTGTGGCCGGGCGCGTTCGTGGGGCAGAACGCCCAGGTGCATGCGGCCATTCTCGCGTCCAGGGTCAGTGTGAAGGCCGGCGCAACGGTGCTCGAGGGGGCAGTCATCGGCTCGGGCACGTCCATAGGTGAGCGCGCCCAGGTGAAGGCAGGCGTGAAGATCTGGCCTGACAAGGTGGTGGACGGGGGTTCGCAGGTCAATGCCAGCCTCGTATGGGGAGCGCCATGGTCAAAGCGCCTTTTCGGACGGTTGGGAGTAGTTGGGCTGTCCAATATAGAGGTGACCCCGGATTTCGCCGCCCGCCTGGGCGCGGCATATGCTTCGTGCCTGCCCGAGGGGTGCGCTATCACAGTGTCGAGCGATGTCCACCCTTCTTCCAGAATGACTAGGGCGTCTTTGGCCTGTGGGGCCATGTCAATCGGCGCGACAGTGGCTGATCTGGGCGATGCGACTACTGCGGTGGCGCGATATGCAGTGCCTGCGCTCAGTGCAGTCGGAGGCATGCATGCACGAGTATCGCCCGTCGATGATAATGTCACGGTCATCGAGTTTCTGGACTCGGGCGGCATCAACATCGATAAGGCGCTGGAGCGCAAGATAGAGAACGCCTTGCTCACCGAGGATTACCGCAGAGCCGCTGCAAGCCGTGTCGGGGGCCGTCTTGAAGAGACGGGGATGACAGCGCTGTACCTGAGCGCCATAGAACGGGCCGTCGATGCGGAGTCAATCAGGAGGGCCCGCCTTCGTCTTGTGGTGGGATACGATGAAGACTACCTGCAGGATGTCATGAACCTGATTTCCGGCTCGCTCGGCTGCACGCTCAAGAAGACACATGCCTTCCAGGGCGCGTGGGCCATGGCTGAACTGGCAGACGCAGTCGTGGCAGAAGGCGCCGGGTTTGGAGTCTTGCTCGACCGTAACGCAGAGCGACTCGCGCTGGTCAATGAGCGCGGCGAAAGCATATGCGATGAGGATGTGCTGGCCCTGATCTGCGCTGCACTGCTCAAGTCGCGCGCGGGCGGAACGGTAGTAGTGCCTGTCACTGCTCCCGGGGCCATCGAGAAGGTGGCGATGGGTCTTCATGGGCGCGTAGTGAGGTCTCAGGCGAATCCCAGGTCCATGATGGAGAAGGCAATCGAGGCCAGGGTGATGATGGGCGAAGCCGGAGTTCCGCAGTTTCAGCCCATGCTCGACGGCCTTTTCGCCTTAGCTGTGCTGCTAGAGCAGCTTGCGCAGGGCAGCGCGCCGCTTTCGTCGATGGTCAGCGCAATGCCGCGTTCGTTCATGACCCGGCGCCTTGTGGACTGCCCGTGGCAATCCAAGGGGAGGGTGATGCGGCATCTGATTGAGGAGACCGACAGCGAAGAAGTCCAGCTAGTAGACGGCATCAAGGTCTACACCGATCAGGGTTGGACGCTCATCCTGCCAGATTCCGAGGACCCCGTCTTCCACGTCTACAGCGAGGCGGCAAGTCAGGAGATCGCGGAGGAGATCGCGGGCATCTACGTGTCGAGGATCGCGGATGCCATGGGCGATGTGGAGTAGATAGTGTAGTCAATGTCAGGGAATATGTTGTCTACCGACTCAAGGTCGCTCACCCATTCATGATCCAGACCCGAACTGCGGATGTCGCTGTAGAGGCGGTTGAACCTAGATATGTGGGCCTTGGTGCGCTCCACAGCGTAATTCACGCAAGTACCGGCCTTCATGATGAACGCCCAGTCGGAGCTCTGTGCCAGCATGAGTTCGCGGGCGGCCTGGTTGAGGGCTCGCCGGAGCAGATCGGGCTGTGGCATCGCGTACACGTCGGCGAGCTCGCTCATGCGACGCGCCATCGTGTGAAGATGCGGGTAGATCCAGTGGTTGCAGTCCGCCAACCACACTTCGTTGTAGCCCATATAGCCCCATGATGACATGGACGGCACGGACACCTGAGCGCGCGCGCGCTCATCTAGGTAGTCTCCTGGGGTAATGAGCTTGATGGTATTCTGGTCGTAGGCGATCTTTCGTATGACGAACTCCAGGAACTCGGGACCTTCAAACCACCAGTGTCCGAAGAGCTCAGCATCGTACGGAGCGACGACTATGGGCCCCATGTCCATGACTCGCGCCAAGTGCTCGATCTGCCGCTCGCGGTTGAACACAAAGTTGCCTGCGTGGCTGGCAGCTTTGTTGATGGCCCATTCCCGCACATATGGTTCCTTGTGTTCCGTGCGGCCGGTGACTCGGTAGTATTTTATGCCTGTATGCGTTCTCGCCGGGCAATCTCCCATGAACTGTCGTATGTAGTCCCAGTCCAGATCGTAGGCGATGTCGCGGTAGAACTCCCTGTAATCGAAGTCACCGGGATACCCCTCATGCGCGCTCCAGACCTGTTTGGATGATTCCATGTCCCGCCCGAAGGCCGCCACGCCCGAAGGGCAGTAGATGGGCGCGTACACCCCATATCTCGGCCTGGGGCTTGCGTTCTCTATGCCGTGCGCATCAGTGAAGAAATATCGGACTCCCGCCTCCCGCAAGTATGCGTCTACGCCAGGGTAGTACCCGCATTCAGGCAACCACATGCCTCGGGGCCCATGCCCGAATGTGTTGCGGTAGTAGCTAGCGGCCGCGATGATCTGGGCACGGGCCGCAGACGGACACACTTCCATGAGCGGCAGATAGCCATGGGTTGCTGCAGTGGTTATCAGCTCTATCCGGCCCTCATCTGCAAGTCGCGCGTACCCTCCTATTACATCGCCGTGGAGGCCGTCATGGTAGACTGACCTTACATGCTGGAAACGTTCCAGGTACATCTTGGCGGTTTCGTGGAACGCATGTTGCCACCTAGTTCGAGATGTCTCGAGCTCGGCCAGGCGACACAGGCCGTCCAGAAACTCGGAGAAGCGGGCCTGAAGAAGGGAGTCACGGCACATCGACATCAGTGTGGGGGAGAGCGATATCGTGAGGCGGTATGGCACTCCCTCGTCGGCCAGCCGAGCCAACATCGTGTATAGCGGGATATACGTCTCGGTCAGGGCTTCATAGAACCATTTCTCCTCCAGGTACGCCTCGCCGCGCACGTGGCGAACGTACGGAAGGTGAGCGTGCAGTACTATTGCCAGGTAACCTCGGGGTTCACTCATTGCAGATCACCTGCCGTCCTTCAGCCCTGTTCGGGCAACAGTCCATGACACACAGCGCGACATCAGCCGATCAGCCGACTCGGCGGCCACTTCGATGGGGAGTTCGCCCACTGGGAGCGCGATCCTCACTGAGAAGGTCCCGTCAGGAGCTGCCTCTACCGGCATACCCGACACACTCACCTGCGATCCCGGCTCTGTTGCACCGTATACTACGAGCTCCGCATCTGCCCGCAGCCAGTACCGACGCCCGGCCGCTTCCAGGGGGAGAGTCGGCGCGGGCGGGCCCACCGGGCTGGAGACGGCGCCCACTCCTCCCGATCCCAGAGCGATCTCCCGCGCCCACTCCTCGGCGCGCATTCTCTGGGCCGGCATGCCCGGCGACGCAGCATAGGCCCTGGGGCAGTGCACGAGGGCTTCCAGTGCATGAATGGAGAGCCATTCCTCGTCGCGAACCAGGGAGGGCCCTACCCGCGGCGTGTGCACCACGTTGGAGCGCGCGATGAACCGGAACTCGTCGGAGCCGTGTGTCAGACCCAGGTCCACGCAGTATGACCTGTCAGGCTCGCACACGTTTATGTACCAGTTGTTCGCAAAGGGATGGACGTCGATCGCGACTTGCTTGGCACAGCCGGCTCCCTCGCGATCGGTCATATCGTTCACCCTGA
Organism: Bacillota bacterium; assembly: GCA_035351775.1. Taxonomy (GTDB): domain Bacteria; phylum Bacillota; class DTU025; order DTU025; family DTU025; genus UBA5389. The sequence goes on from DAOPWT010000002.1 coordinate 28,152, forward strand.
GAGTGAGGCGACTGCTCGAGATGCTCTCTCCGAGCTCGCGGGCGAGGTCAAGCGCCGTCTCCCTGGATATCGCCCAGTAAGCGTGCATCCAGAACGGATCGCGAACCTGCAGAACAATCCGGGTTTCGTCGTAGCCATCAGGTACCTGGCACGCATTCACCTCGCCGCCCAAGCCGTGCACGAAAGGACCTCCTCACGACACCGAAACGCAATCTCTCTTGTATTCTGTCCGGCCCTAACCGGGGCTATCCCGCCGGGATAGTGCTCGGCGGTTGGGTAAGAATACTTCATGCTGAGGGAGGTGTGGCATATGTCGTCTTGTGGCTCATTTGCCCTGGTGCTTCATTCACACATCCCATACTGTCGCAAGTCAGGCGTTTGGCCTTTTGGCGAAGAATGGGTGTTTGAGGCGATGGCTGAGACATACATACCAATCATCGATATGCTGTCGGCAACCGAGGACAACGGGTTCGAGCCGCGTATCGCGGTTAGTTTATCCCCGGTTCTTGCGGAGCAGCTGGCAGATTGCTACATGAAGTCTCGGTTTCTGGAATACGCTGAAATGCGGAAGAAGGCCGCGGTGCATGATGCTGAGAGATACGAGTCTGAGCATGATGACAGGTTAGCCCTGCTGGCTGCGGAATACGCAGAGTACTACGAGTACGTGGCAGACAGATTCTCGAACCACTACGGTGGCGACCTACTGAGCGCCATTGCCAGCCTGGCGTCGCGCGGCATGATCGAGCTTCTCGCTACGGCTGCGACACATGCCTACCTGCCGCTGCTGTCAGAGGAGCGAGCGCGCGTTCAGATGAGGTTGGGCTGCGAAGCGTGCGAGCGCCACTTCGGCGTCAGACCCAGAGGGGCGTGGCTTCCAGAATGCGGCTATCGGCCGGGGGCCATCGAGCGGCTGTTGACTGAGTGCGGCATAGACTACTTCATAGTCGACACGCACGCTGTCGCGGCAGGTGCAGTAAGGCAGGTATACGGGGCTGAGGCTAAGTGCTCGGGAGCTGCTCCCGCTGGGTATTGCGTCAGCCCGAGTATGGCGGCGCTCAGGCCATACATGCTCGCTGGCTCCCAAGTGTCGGTGTTTGCCCGGGATGAGGTCACTGCGGCTCAGGTGTGGTCGAGGGAAACGGGGTATCCGGGCGATGGCAACTACCGCGAGTTCCACAGGCGAGACAGCGTCTCAGGCCTGCAGTACTGGCGTGTCACAAGCAAACTCCTGGATCTTGGCCAGAAGCAGCTGTACGATCCTGTGGTCGCGAACGAGACTGCCCAGGAACACGCCAGGCATTTCGTGGAACTCGTTGCGGCGAGGCTCGCGAGATATCAGGACGCGTGCGGTGAACCGGGGTTGATAGTGGCCCCGTATGACATGGAGCTGTTCGGGCATTGGTGGCATGAGGGCACAGCCTGGCTCAGACACGTGCTCACCATGCTGGCGCGCGACGAACGCGTGGCACTCACCACTCCCGGTGCTTACTTGGCCTCCCACCGGCCTACAGGGAAGATAAGCATGTCGGAGTGCTCCTGGGGGCACGGCGGCAGGCACGGTACGTGGGCTAATGCCGACACCGAGTGGATGTGGGAGTCGCTGGCCCGCGCGGAGGCACTTCATCGTTCCCTTTCAAACAAGCGCGACACACTTCGAGGAACGTTCCTGGCCATGGCGGATCAGGCCGGCCGGGAGCTGATTCTGCTGGAGGCAAGCGACTGGCCGTTTCTGGTCACTACCAGGCAGGCAAAGGAGTACGCCGAGGAGCGCTTCTTGCGTCACCTGGGAGACTTCGAGGCGCTGGCCGGCGCCGCCCTGAGCGGGGTTGACGACGATGCGGCAATGGCCGTTCTCACTTCCGCCGCTTCGCGCGACTCGCTCTTCGCCTGGGTCGACAGCGAGAAACTATGATATACTCTGAGATGCAATCTACGGAGGTGAGGTGCGCCGCAATGATTGACCTGACTCTGGCTTCGGGCCTTCCCATAGCTTTGGGAGACGACTTAAAGCTTGTCTTTTCCGATCCGCTGCCCGACGTTGCGCCGGCAGTGCGCAAAGACACCGACATGATGGATGTGTGGCTATCGCCAGACAAGGCTGAGGGCAGAGAGATCTACTACATGTACAGAGATGTACGCCTTCCCGAGCATGAAGAGCTCATACGGGAAAGTGGCCTCAGGTACGACGTCACTATCATCCTGCCGGGCAGGGTAGGCCACGAGTTCATCAAGACTGCCGGTCACTATCATCCGGCGAAGCCTGGCTCGAAAACTACATACCCTGAGGTCTATGAGGTCCTGTATGGGGTGGCGCACTACCTGCTTCAGCGCGCCGATGCAAGTTCCGGCGATATTGTCGATGCAGTGCTCATCGAGGCCGAGGCAGGCGACAAGGTGATCATCCCGCCGATGTACGGGCACATCACCATGAACCCGTCTTCCGAGCCTTTGGTCATGTCGAACTGGGTTGCGGCCGATTTTGCATCCGAGTACGGGATGATCAAAAGACACAGAGGCGGTGCATACTTTGAAATAGACGAGACAGCCGGCGCCAGTCGACTCATCCCGAACAAGCGACATGAAGGAGTCGCTCCTTTGAGGGGCCTCGACCCTCGTGACCTGCCCACATTGGCCCTTATGAGTGGATACCCCATGTATCAGGCTTTCGTGGACTCCCCCGATAAGTTCGATTGGCTCGTTCAGCCTGAGCAGTTCGAGCAGGAACTCGCGTTCGTTATCGGCAGGTAGACATCGGGGCGAGGTGAAGCCAATGAGTCATGCGGTGGAACCGCGAGTCGTCGCACTGGGCGGCGGAACGGGTCTTTCTACCCTTCTCAGGGGACTGAAACGTCACACCGGCAGTATTACGGCTATTGTCACCGTCACCGATGACGGTGGCAGCTCCGGCAGGCTCCGTGCGGAGATGGGAGTGCTTCCTCCGGGCGACATACGCAACTGCCTAGTGGCCTTGGCCGACGCAGAACCCCTCATGAAACAGCTCTTCGATTACCGGTTCAATAGTGGAGGTCCGCTCTCAGGTCACAACTTCGGAAACCTGTTCATAGCTGCGATGAGCGAGATAATGGGCGACTTCGAACTGGCAGTAAAGGAATCCAGCAGGGTCCTTCTGGTCAGGGGCGAAGTGCTCCCCGCCACTTTGGATGATTGCATTCTGGGCGCGTTGTTGAGTGGCGGGCGAGAGGTCCTTGGCGAAACGTCAGTAGGCACCAGCACGTCCAGGATCGACCGAGTGTTCCTACGTCCCGAAGGTCCTAAGCCTCTGCCGGAGGCATTGCGCGCCATATCGGAGGCCGATGCGATTGTGCTCGGCCCGGGCAGCCTGTACACTAGTGTCATGCCGAATCTGCTCGTGGATGGAATGGCGGACGCGATCGCCTCGTCCAAAGCGGTCAAGATATACGTGTGCAACGTAATGACTGAGCCTGGCGAGACGCAGGGCTATGCCGCCCAGGATCACCTGGCTGCCATTTTCCGTCATGCCGGGCCGGATGTCGTTGACTGGATCATCATCAATGATGCTCCCATAAGTGATGGAATGATGCGAAAATACTCGCACGAAGGCGCTGAACCGGTAGGATGGGACAGAAAGGTTCTCGAGTCGATGGGAGTACGGGTGGTGGAGGGGCCAGTTGCAAGCCAGACCGAGTTGGTCAGGCATGACCCCGACGCGATCGCGCGGGAAGTCATGGCTCTGGTCGCGCGAAAGAAGCGTTTTATGGATGAGTGAACTTCGAGATGAACACGGCCGTCAGGAAGCCTGTGAGGCTGGCGAGCAGCGCAGCGGGCACTGTGTGGCGCGTGTGCGTTATTCCGACTGAGCCGAAGTACAGCCCGATGATGTAGAGGGACGTATCTGCCGAACCCTGTATGACAGACGCCAGTAATCCCTCAGCTGAATCTGGCCCGTAGGCTGCCAGAAGCTTGGCCAAGTATCCCAGGGCTCCCGAGCCTGATATGGGCCGCAGCGCGGCAAGGATCATGAGATCAGGGTGTACTCCGAGGGCGCGCGCCACGGGCAAGAGGGCGCGCGCTGCTGCATTTAGCGCTCCTGAATCGCGGAACATCCCCACAGCGACGAACATGGCGATCATCGCCGGGGCAATGCGCAATGTCGTTCTGAGGCCGTCGGATACGCCGGCGATAAAACAGCCATATACGTCAACCCCCCGGGCGACGCCGTACACGGGTATTCCCACGAGCAGTGAAAGCACAACATAATAGGGCAGGGACGCAAGATATCTCATCAGTTCCTTCGACCTCTCTTCCTGAGGATGAAGTCGACAGCCACTGCAGCTGCGGTGGAACACGAAGTGGCGAGGATCGTAGCTCCTATGACGGCGGCTGGATCAGCCGAGCCCGTTTCGGCTCTGAGGGAGATTATGGTCGTCGGAACCAGCGTGAGGCTGGAGGCGGTGATAATGATGAAGGTGCACATGGCGTCAGTGGGTTCAGCCCCGGAACGGCTTTCGGCAGCCAGCTGTTGCATGGCCGCAAGGCCCAGTGGGGTGGCTGCCGCGCCCAGCCCAAGAAGATTCGCAGCCATGCTTGCGGCTATGAGCGGCATCGATTTCGACCTCGGTCCAAGCTCGGGGAAGAGCGGCCCGATGATGGGCCGGATTGCTGAGGCCAGTAGAGCTGTGAGCCCGGACTGCTGCGCTATTTGGGCCATGCCCGACCAAAGACCTATCGAGCCGGCCAATGCCAGGCAAAGCTGCACAGCCTCCTTTGCCGAGGAGATGGCCATCGGGGCAACACTCGCGGGCCCACGCACAACCGTCGCCCAGACCGTGCCGATTGCCAGCATGGCGACCCACACAATACTCATCATGCCTTTTCCTCCAAGTACCGGCCGGGCGGATTGAGACATGCGCTACCGCTCCATCGTATTCATGGTCTCTGGGCAAGTATGCGCGGGCCACCCTCATGCAGATGAAGGGAATCGCCAAGTTGGCGAGGAATAGAGACAGTGCTGCGCCCGGGGAGTGATTACTAAGTGGACTTCTACTCGCTCATGAAAGACGAACTAGTTCGGGCCATGCCCGAGCGTGATTGCTGTCGCGTGGCTGAGATATCGGCGCTGCTCCTTGCGGACGGTGTGATCCGGACCTCAGAAGGACATGTGAGCATAGTGATCGCTGAGACCCATGCGGGCGTGGCGCGAAAGGTCGTCTCACTCATTCGCGATCTGCAGTGGCCGGCTGCGGAGCGTCCGAGTGTGGAGGTGGCCGTCCGTAATCGAAAGCGGAAGGGCGCCCCTCGTGGCAATCTCTACTTGGTCCGCATAGCAAACCACAATGAGGCCGTCGATCTCACGGGCCTACTGGGCCTGGGCCCTGCCCGGCACGACAGTGACCTTGTGCGCGGTGTGGAGCCTCACATAGTCGCCAGGCGCTGCTGCAAGCGGGCGTACATTCGCGGCGTCTTCCTCGGGGCAGGCTACATGACCGATCCTTCGAAAGGGTACCATCTGGAGATAGCGATTCGGGGCCCGGAGCATGCGCAGTTCATTTCGGATCTTCTTCGTGAGTTCGGTATTCGCGCAGGGATAGTGCCCCGCCGAGGGCGAAGCGTGGTGTATGTCAAAGACGGCGACGATATCGTGGAATTGCTCCGCGTGATGCAGGCGTCCAGCGCGCTCCTAGAGCTTGAGAACGCGCGGATCCTGAGGTCGATCCGCGGCGACGTCAACCGCCTAGTCAATGCGGAGAATGCTAACCTGTCCAAGACTGTGGACGCTTCCTTGGGTCAGATACGCGATATTGAGCTCATAGACGACGTGATGGGCATCAGGAGGCTTCCCCCTGCTCTTGCTGCAGCGGCCCGCCTGAGGCTCGAAAATCCGGAGGCCAGCCTCACAGAGCTTGGAGCCATGCTGTCGCCGCCTGTGAGCAAGTCGGGCGTTAACCACCGCATGCGCAGGATTGCGCGGATAGCTGATGACATTCGCCTGACACGCAGGCGCGAGAGGTGATGCCCCGTGGAAATGTCCTACGGGATGGTTCAGCAGCAGGTACAGAGGCTGATAATGACTCCCCAGCTACGACAGGCTATCCAACTTCTTCAGCTGCCGACAGTGGATCTGGCGCAGTACGTCCAGAATGAGCTTCTCGCAAACCCGGTTCTGGAGGAGGCCGAACCGCCGTCTGAGGGGGCGGTCGATGAAACCCGGACGTCTCATGCCGATGATGATCAGATAGATTGGGCAGGCTACTTCGCCGGCGATGGGGGCGCCGACTCTGGCTGGCCCTCCGACTCATCTGATAGAGACGGTGATGATGATCCCGTCAGGCTCATCAGATGGGAACCTTCGCTTGCCGAGCGTCTGCATGTAGAGCTCCGAGTGGCGTGTACGTGCCCCAAGGCCCTCTGGATCGGCGAGTATCTCCTCGGATGCATCGACGATAGCGGCTTCTTCCGTGCAGACTTGTGCGATGTGGCGGCCGCGCTGGGCGCCGCTGAGTCTGAGGTGGAGGATGTGCTTCATCTGATCCAATGCCTAGATCCCGTGGGCGTGGGGTCCCGAAGCGTCCAGGAATGCCTTGAGCTGCAGATATCGGCCAGGCCAGCCCCTGATGACCTGCGGGCGCTGGCGCTGCGAATCGTCCGAGAGCACCTAGACGACCTAGCTGAAGGCAGGATATTGCGTATCGCCTCTGAGCTTTGTGCAGACGTCACGCAGGTTCAAGAGGCCGCCGACATGATACGCGCGCTCTCTCCTCGCCCGGGCCAGGACTACGCGGGGGTAGGGCAAGCCAGGTACATCGTTCCCGATGTGGTTGTCGAGAAGGTAGGCGATGACTACGTTGTGACGCCGTGTGATTCGGCGTCGCCCCGGTTGATCATAAACAGCGCGTACCGAGCGATGCTGTCTGACACCGGAACGGATGCGACTGCCAGGGATTTCATACGCGAACGACTCAATTCGGCCGCGTGGCTCATACGTGCGCTTGGTCAGCGTCGCGACACAATCGCCAAGGTTGCGACTTCCATCGTGTCTCATCAGCGTGACTTCTTCGATCGGGGCATTCTCCATTTGCGTCCACTGACGCTGAGGGAAGTGGCTGTTGACATCGACATGCACGAGTCGACCGTCAGCCGGGCGACTGCAGGGAAGTACGCGCAGACTCCCCGCGGCACATTCGAACTTCGCTTCTTCTTCGGTTCCGGGGTGAGCACCTCTGATGGCGATACCGCATCGGCCGCCAGCATAAAGAAGTACATCAAGGAGATGATCGCCTCCGAAGACGCCAAATCGCCGCTATCAGACCAGGAGATAGCGAACGCGTTGACCGGTGAAGGTATCTGCATTTCCAGGAGGACAGTGGCTAAATATAGGGGTGAGCTGGAGATACCCGCGTCGGCGCGGCGGAGGAGGTACTGAGCATTCCTGCGTTGCAGTGGCCCAGCCCGGGAAAGATGTCAGAGGAGGAACTTGGCCTTGTGCGCAGAACATGCTATATTAGGGCTAGCGGGACAGGAATTGCCCAAGCGGGACGCAAAGCGTCCAGCCAAGGGAGACGATGATGGGAAAGACGGCTGACGTCATAGCTGTGCAGTGTCGGATAGCGCCGGAACTCGCTGAGAAAATCGTGCTCCGTCACCTCATCCTGAGGCACGTATCGTATTCGCAGCCCATAGGGCGGAGGGCGCTTGCCCAGTGCATGGGGAGGAGCGAGCGCGAAGTCAGGCGAGAAGAGGGCGTTCTCCGGGAGGTCGGGCTCATCGTAGTGGGCCCGGATGGCATCCGCCTCTCCAGAGATGGGGAGGATATCCTGTGGGAACTGGGAGAGTATGTTCGCCTGCTCACCGGCACTGGAGAACTTGAGACGACGCTGGTGGAGAGATTTGGCCTCGAGCAAGCTGTAGTTGTGACTGGCGACTCCGACCGCGACGATGCCGTGAAGAGGGATATCGCGCGGGCGGGCGCGGCTTTGCTCAGGGACGTGATCTCTGATGGCGATGTGGTAGCTGTGACGGGTGGCACCACAATGGCTGCTCTGGCCCAGGAGGCTGTGGAGTTGCGCTCGGTCAGAGATCTTGTGGTGGTTCCCGCCCGGGGCGGGCTGGGGGAGGATGTCGAAAAGCAGGCCGACACGGTTGCTGCGTCTTTGGCCAAGAAGTTGGGAGGAAGCTACAGGCTTCTCAACCTCCCGGACGACCTCGGGCTGGAGTCCGCAGCAAGTGTACGCGAAGAACCACGGATCAAGCAGGTCCTCGACACGATCCGGCAGGCAAGTGTGGTTGTGCATGGAGTGGGCACGGCTGTGGAGATGGCGAGAAGGAGGAACCTCTCTGAGGCCGAGATCGCTCACATTCAGCAACTGGGGGCCGTGGGCGAATCGTTCGGGTTCTACTTCAACTCAGCCGGTGAGGTTGTGTACACCACGTCTAGCCTCGGCCTGAGGCTCGCAGACCTATCGTCAGTTCCCACGGTGATATGCGTGGGCGGTGGGGCGAGCAAGTCGGAGGCGCTGTCGGCGGTGTTGCGTAACGGGTTTTCCCATATTGTTGTCACGGATGAAGGAGCAGCGCGCGAGATCAAACACGAATCAGGGAGGTGAACCCCGCCGCATTATCGGCGGGAGCCAATGGCAGTCAAAATCGGAATCAATGGTTTTGGAAGAATCGGACGGCTCGTGTTCAGGGCGGGCGAAGAGCGCCCGGAAATTGAGATAGTGGCCATAAACGACCTGGTGGATGCCAAGACCAATGCTCATCTCCTGAAGTACGATTCCATCCATGGTACATACGCCGGCGACGTGAAGGCAGGGGACGGGTACATAGAGGTCGGGGGCAGGCGTGTCAAGGTCTTTGCTGAGAAGGATCCGTCCAAGTTGCCCTGGGGCGATCTGGGCGTGGACATCGTGATCGAATCGACCGGCGTCTTCCGGTCCAAGGAGAAGGCATCGACGCACCTTGCCGGCGGCGCAAAGAAAGTCATCATCACCGCGCCGGGCAAGAATGAGGACATAACAGTCGTCATGGGCGTCAACGAGAGGAAGTACGACCCGCTAAACCACCATATCATCTCCAACGCTTCATGCACCACCAACTGCCTTGCGCCTGTGGCCAAGGTGCTCATGGACTCGTTCGGCATCAGGCGCGGGCTAATGACCACGGTACATTCCTACACTAACGACCAGCGCATCCTGGACCTGGCTCACTCGGATCTCAGGCGTGCGCGTGCTGCAGGCATGTCCATGATACCCACCACGACGGGAGCAGCGTCTGCAGTGGCCCTGGTACTGCCCGAGCTGAAGGGCAAGCTGAACGGGTTCTCCATGAGGGTGCCCACACCCAACGTATCGGTGGTAGACTTCGTGGCTGACCTGGAGAAGAAGGCGACAGCCGAGGATGTGAACAATGCGCTCCGGGCGGCGGCAGAAGGCCCACTCTCGGGCATCCTGGCCTACACCGAAGAAGAACTGGTGTCGCACGACTTCAACCATGATCCCCATTCTTCGATCGTAGACGGGCTGTGCACCATGGTTATAGGCGAAGAGATGGCCAAGGTGATTGCCTGGTACGACAACGAGTGGGGCTACTCCAACCGCGTGGTCGATCTGGCGAGTTACATCGCGAAGTCTCTTTAGCCACGTCGCGCAGCGGAGAGGAGCTGATCGGCATTGCGCAAGCTAGCAGTGGAGGATGTGGAAGTGGCCGGCAAGCGTGTGTTCGTGCGCGTTGATTTCAATGTGCCGATGGACGCTGACCGGAACATAACCGACGACAGGAGAATCGCCTCAGCACTTCCGACAATAGAGCACCTGATCGGGCGAGGGGCGAAGGTGATACTCGCCTCTCACCTAGGACGTCCCAAGGGCAAGTACGACCCTGGTTCCACCATGGACCCGGTTGCGGATCGTCTTTCGGAGCTTCTGGGCCGGCCTGTGCGCAAGCTCGCTGACTGTGTGGGGCCGGAAGTGGAAGCGACCGTGGCGGCAATGTCGCCGGGCGACGTGGTTCTCCTTGAAAACGTGCGGTTCCATAAGGAAGAGGAGGCAAACGACGCGGCGTTCGCGCGGCGCCTGGCGGCGCTGGCGGACCTATTCGTCAACGACGCGTTCGGCGCGGCCCACAGGGCGCATGCCTCGACCGAAGGCATAGCTCACTACATACCTGCCGTGGCCGGGTTCCTGATGCGCAAGGAAATGGAGATCATGGGGCAGGCTCTGGCCGATCCGGCCCGCCCGTTCGTCGCGATACTCGGCGGGGCGAAGGTATCTGACAAGATCGGCGTCATCGATAACCTGCTCACACGCGTGGACGCGTTGCTCATCGGAGGCGGCATGGCCTTCACGTTTCTGAAGGCTCAAGGCCACGAGGTGGGCAAGTCGCTGGTGGATGGGGAGAGGCTGGGATACGCAGGAGACGCCATCGATCGCGCGAGGGCGAAAGGAGTTCGATTTGAGCTTCCCACAGACGTAGTCGCGGCAGAGCGGTTCGAAGCTGATTCGCCGCATCGCGTCGTTACGGTCGACGATATCCCTGCTGATTGGATGGGCCTCGACATCGGTCCGGATACCACACGACGGTTCGCCGAAATCGTGCGCGGCGCAGGTACAGTGGTGTGGAACGGCCCAATGGGAGTATTCGAGATGGAGGCCTTCGCCGCAGGCACACGCGGCCTGGCGGAGGCGATGGCGTCGTCGGGCGCTGTGACCATTGTTGGAGGCGGCGATTCCGCGGCGGCGTGCGAGCAGTTCGGCCTAGCTGAGAGGATGACACACGTGTCGACAGGCGGCGGCGCGTCGCTTGAGTTTCTGGAGGGTAGGGTGCTGCCGGGAGTTGCGGCGCTTGGTGATAAGGAACCGGGGGTGTAGGAGTCTGTGAGGAGTCCAATAGTAGCAGGCAACTGGAAAATGCACAAGACAATTGCTGAGGCGCGTGAGCTGGCGTGTAAGTTGGTCGATCGGGCTTTGGGGTTTGCAGGATGCGAGGTCATACTGTGCCCGCCGTTCACGTCGATTCATGCTGTGGCAGAAAGCGTTATGGGGTCGGGCATCGAATTGGGAGCACAAGACGTGTATTGGGAAGCCAAGGGCGCGTATACAGGCGAGATCTCCTGCGAGATGCTGATCGACGCCGGGTGCCGCTGGGTCATCATTGGGCATTCTGAGAGAAGGGCAATGTTCGGCGAGACGGACGATACGGTCAACCGTAAGGTAAAAGCCGCATTGGCAGCAGGGCTGTTGCCAATAGTATGCGTGGGAGAAAGCCTGGCCCAGCGCGAGCAGGGCATCACGGCCGACGTAGTGGCCAGGCAAGTAGAAGGGGCGTTTGTGGGCGTGCCCGCCGACAAGGCCGACCGGCTGGTGGTGGCGTACGAACCCATCTGGGCCATCGGCACTGGGCGCGCCGCCACAGGCGAAGATGCCAACGAGGTCGCCAAGGCTATCCGGCGTACGCTGTCGGGGATGTACTCCGATCGAGTGAGCGAGGCGGTGAGGATTCAGTATGGAGGCAGCGTGAAGCCCTCCAACATGGCCGAGTTCGCCAAGCAATCGGAGATAGACGGCGCTTTAGTGGGCGGGGCCAGTCTTCTTGCGGAGGACTTCGCTGGGATCATTGGCGCAACGATAAGCGCCCACAAGTGAGCAGGTGAGAAAGGAGCACAGGCGGTGTATGCCGCCGACCGAAATGTCGATAATCACTGATGTGTATGCACGCGAGATTCTTGACTCCAGAGGAAACCCCACTGTCGAGGTGGAAGTCACGCTCGCCGATGAGACGGTAGGCAGGGCATGCGTGCCATCGGGCGCGTCTACCGGGCAGCATGAAGCGCTTGAACTGCGCGACGGCGACCCCGGCCGTTACCTCGGACGAGGTGTGGCGAAGGCCGTAGACAATGTGAACGATACGATCGCTGACGAGATCTTGGGCATGGATGCCCGAGACCAGGCGCTCATCGACCTGACACTGATAGAGCTTGACGGGACGCCTAGCAAGTCGAAGCTCGGGGCCAATGCCATGCTCGGAGTGTCACTCGCGGTGGCGCACGCCGCAGCTGAGCACATAGGCCTGCCGCTCTATCAGTACCTGGGCGGCGTAGGCGCCCGCACCCTGCCGGTTCCGCTGATGAACATCCTAAACGGCGGCAAGCATGCGGACAATAACGTGGACATACAGGAGTTCATGATCGCGCCTGTCGGCGCCGACAGTTTCGCGCACGCGCTGCGAATGGGGGCCGAGGTATACCACTCGCTCAAGGCTGTGTTGAAGAAGCGCGGGCTCTCGGCTGGTGTGGGGGACGAGGGAGGATTCGCGCCCAATCTCGACTCGAATGAGCAGGCCATAGCTGTGGTGGTAGAGGCCATAGAGAAGGCTGGCTTCGCGCCCGGCAAGGACGTGTTTGTGGCGCTGGACGTGGCTGCAAGCGAGCTATGGCGGGACGGCAAATACGTGCTGGAAGGCGAAGGCAGAGAGCTTGATGCCGCAGGCCTGGTTGACTACTATGAGAACCTTGTCGGCAAGTACCCCGTGATTTCCATCGAAGACGGGCTGGCAGAGGACGACTGGGACGGCTGGCGCATCGCCACTGTCAAGCTCGGGGACCGCGTCCAGCTCGTGGGCGACGATCTCCTCGTTACGAATGTGGAGCGGATTGAGCGGGCGATCCAGCAAGGCGTGGCCAACTCGGTGCTGATTAAGGTGAACCAGATCGGCACGCTCTCCGAGACGTTGGACGCCATCGAAATGGCTAAACGCGCCGGCTACACGGCGGTGATCTCGCACAGATCAGGCGAGACCGAAGACACCACCATCGCCGACATCGCGGTGGCCACGAATTCGGGCCAGATCAAGTCGGGCGCCCCGTGCCGTACGGACCGGGTAGCCAAGTACAACCAGCTGCTCCGGATAGAGGATCTGTTGGGCGATGCCGGCATGTACGCCGGCATGGACGCGTTCTACTCAATCAAGCGCGCGCAGCGCTAGGCGAATGCGAGTGGGGGCGATGAGGCGTGCACGGCATAACTCGAATCCCGGGCGTGCTCGTAGGGCACGCGCAGAATGATGAAGCTCTCACCGGCTGCACAGTGGTGTTGACTCCTGGCGGGGCCGTTGCGGGTGTGGACGTCAGGGGCTCGGCCCCGGGCACGCGCGAAACCGATCTCATGCGTCCTTGTAACCAAGTTGAGAAGATCCAGGCCGTAGTGCTTTCAGGTGGAAGCGCTTACGGCCTGGACTCTGCTTCAGGAGTCATGAGGTTTTTGGAGGGCAAGGGAGTTGGGTTCGCCACTCCCTTCGGCGTGGTTCCCATCGTGGGCGCGGCAGTCATCTACGATTTGGGGTTGGGCGATCCCAGAGTCCGACCGGACGCAGAAATGGGCTATGCGGCGTGTCTTGCTGCGTCTTCCGGGCCGTGCCGTGAGGGTAATGTCGGCGCCGGAACCGGCGCCACGGTGGGCAAGATCATGGGCCCGGAGTATGCAATGAAGGGCGGATTGGGGACGTATGCGACCCTGCTGTCCGGCATGGGACAGCTCGAAGCAGGCGTGGGCGCAGGCGCAGATGGAGACGACGGGCAGGTGCTCGTGGGCGCGTTGGCGGTTGTCAATGCCCTTGGGGATGTGATCGACCCATGGGCAGGGCGGGTCGTGGCTGGAGCATATGACCGCGGCGCCGGTCGGTTTGTGGGGCCCGGCGCCAGCCGGACCGGGGCGAACCTGACCATCCAGGCTCAAACGGGAGCCTGTATGAACACCACTATTGCGGTCGTGGCCACAAATGCTATTCTAGATAAGGAAGGCGCAAACAAGGTCGCCCAGATGGCCCAGGATGGGCTGGCGCGGGCAATTGTACCGGCTCACACCATGTACGATGGCGACACGGTGTTCTGCCTGTCTACTGCGGAGAGACCCCTGTCGGGCGAGAAGGCTGCCGATATCACTGCCATAGGCTCACTAGCTGCAGAAGTGCTGGCAGCAGCGGTGGTCAGGGCTGTGGAGGCGGCAAGGCAGGCGGGGGGATGCCCGGCGGTGTGCGACATCGAAACCAGACGCCGCGACTCGGATCGCAAGTGACCGAGATCGAGGGCGGAGCCCGGCAGTTTGGGCAATGGCGCCTGTCTGTGCCCCGATAATCGTCCGGCACCCGAAAGGGGCTGGAACGGAGGTGCGATTGCTTTGAAACCAGATACTCGGCAGATCACGATCGCGGGAGTGCTTGGGGCTCTCACTTTGGTACTCGGCATGACGCCCCTTGGTTTCATCCGAGTGCCCACACTTGCCGGCGCTGTCACAATAATGCATCTTCCTGTCATTCTCGCCGGCATCACAGGAGGCCCGGTCATAGGAGTCGCTGTCGGCCTCATATTCGGACTTCTCACAATGATGCAGTTCTGGCCGTACGACCCTCGTGTACTCATACCGGCAAGGGTGCTGATTGGCCCGGTCGCCTTTCTAGTGTACAGGGCGCTTTCGGGAACGGGGTGGGGCCTTCCGCTGGCCGCCGTGGCGGGCAGCGCCGTCAACACCGTGGGCACGCTGGGGTTGGCCGTCGTGTTTGGGTGGATTCCGTTCGCCGGTAAGGAGGGCGCGCTCGGCATTGCGCTGATACACGGCATACCGGAAGCGATTGTTTCGGCTCTGGTGGTGACGCCGATAGTACTGGCTGTGAACCGCGTAATGCCTCGACGTAAGCATCGACCGTGATTGCGGCGATTGCGGTTGTCACGATTACTGGCGTGTGGTAGAATCAACTGCAGTGTTGTTCATGCATAGGGGGTTCCTGCGGTGGAGACGGTTCTGATAATCGTAGAGTTGTTGCTCTCTGTAGCACTTACGGTGATGGTGGTTTTGCAGCAGAGCAAAGGCGAGGGCTTGGGCGTCATAGGCGGTGGCGGGCAGCTTTTCTTCAGCAAGAACAAGGGCCTAGAAGCTTTTCTCGAGAAGGCTACCACCTGGGTCGCCGCTGCCTTCCTGCTGGTCTCCGTCTTGTTTGCGTTCGTCTAGACGCCGTCGCGGAGCGATGATGGCCTCGCACTTGCGCTGCAGTGCGAGGTCTTGTTGTACCGAAATACCATTCGAGGAGAACCACCATGGGACTAGTCGGCAGTCTCTTAAGGCAAGCTGGGCGCGATCCCGAGCGCATTGCCCTCGCGGATTCCGTCGGCCGGTCGGTCAGCTATGCTCACCTGGCGTTGGCTGTCGGAATCGGAGCGGGTCGTCTGCGCGACGCAGGCATTGGGCCCGGCGACAGAGTGCTCTTATGCTTGCCCAACGGCTTTGATTTCGTGCGGGCTTACTATTCCGTGATTGCGGCAGGAGCCATCGCTGTTCCAGTCAGCCCTCAGTTGCCAGTGGGGGACGTTGAACGTGTTGTAGACGACTGTCAGCCCTCGGCCGCGATTGCTGCGCCTGATGCCGCCGTGTTCGGGCCGAAGGTTCGGCTCACCTGCGCCGACCTAACCTGTAACGAGGCAGAGAATGAAGACGGCGCACGATATGCAGCGGCCAGGGCGCGGAGCGCTATGGGAGTGCTCGAAACGGCTGCCGCAAGGACGGAACAAGGCCCAGCGGTTATCTTGTACACGTCAGGCACTACCGGCGAGCCGAAAGGGGCTATGCTTTCCGGGGAAGCCCTCGCAGCGAACGCGGAGGCCATGGGGGAGGTTTCGTCCTCGCGCCCGGAGGACATTCACCTGTGCGCTCTTCCGCTGCACCATTCATTCGGGGCGACTGTATCGATGAACATGCCGATCGCGACGGGCGGACGAATCGTTTTTTCGGGCCAGTTTGTCCCGATCGGGGTGGCAAAGCTAATTGGGCGCGCTCGCGTGACGGTGTGGGCCGGGGTGCCGGCCATGTTCGCGGCCATGGCAGTGCGTGCAGATGTGGATCGCTGCGACCTGGAAAGCCTGCGCATGTGCATCTCGGGTGGCGCGGCGCTCTCGGGCCGCATTTTACGCGCGTTCCACGAGCGGTTTGGGATCGAGATAGCCGAAGGGTATGGGCTCACAGAAGCATCGCCGGTGGTTACAGCCACGCGAGCGGGCGATCTCGTCGTCGCCGGGGCAGTGGGGCCGCCTATCCCAGGTGTGTGTGTGCGCATCGTCGACGAACTCGGCGGGGACGCGGCGCCGGGCAGCGCCGGCGAAGTGTGTGTGTCAGGCCCAGGTGTGATGCTGGGCTATCACGGTCGCCCCTGGGAGACAAGTCAGGTTCTTCACGACGGCTGGCTGCGCACCGGCGACATGGGGTTCGTCGATGAGCGCGGTTACCTTCGGATTCTAGATAGGCAGAAAGATATCATCAATACCTCAGGATACAAGGTCTACCCGGCCGAGGTGGAAGAGACCATAAGGCAGCACCCGGCGGTGGACGATGCTGTCGTCATCGGGCAACCCCACCCTGTTAGAGGCGAGGTCGTGGCTGCCCATGTGCAGCTCAAGCCGGGTGCAAGAAGCACATCAGAGCGGGAGCTCATCCTTTTCTGCAGGCGTCGGTTAGCCAACTACAAGGCTCCGGCCTGCGTGATCATACATGAAGCGCTGCCTGTGAACGAAATGGGCAAGCCCTGCAGGAAGCTTGTCCGCACAAGGAGAGATGGCGAGATCAATGAATAGAGAAGAAGCACTGGCTGCGGTGAAGGCCAACGTTTCCAACGCCAACCTGATCAAGCACATGGTGGCGGCCGAGGTATGCATGCGCGCGCTTGCCCGGCGATTCGGCGAGGATGAGCATACATGGGGGCTTGCCGGGCTGCTGCACGACATAGACTACGACAGTGCCGGCGCGGATGCGGCGCGTCATTCGCTGGTGGGCGCGGAGATGTTGGAGGAGATGGGCGTGGATCCTGACGTAGTCTACGCTGTTCGAGTGCACAATGAATGCCACGGGCTGCCCAGGCTCTCGGCCATGGACAAGGCGCTCCACGCCGTCGATCCACTGACCGGGCTCATTGTGGCTTCCGCGCTCATACATCCGTCCCGGAAGCTCGCAGCGATTGACGTTGGCTTCGTCATCAATCGCTATCATGAGAAGGGGTTCGCCAGAGGCGCCAAGCGCGAACAGATTGCCCTCTGTTCGGAGTTGGGCATGGATCTCGCCGACTTTGTGGGAGTATGCCTCGAAGCAATGCAGCAGCACGCGGCAAAACTGGGCCTGTGATGTATGTACCCGAGAGGCGGCGGGGTGTTTACTGGGCGTGGGGGTGTGATGGGTGTCGAATGAGGAGACCGGCGGTAAGCTCGTAGCCAGTAACCGAAAGGCCAGGCACGAGTATTTCATCGAGGAGACATATGAGGCAGGCATCGCCCTGACCGGGACCGAGATCCAGAGTGTAAGGCAGGGCCGAGTCAGCCTGGGTGATGCGTACGCCGAAGTCAGAGGCGGCGAGGTATTCCTGGTCAACTCGCACATAGCGGAGTATGACTATGGAAATAGGTTAAACCATAACCCGAGGCGTCTGCGAAAGCTGCTGCTGCATAAGTCGGAAATCCGGCGCCTCGATTCGCGAGTCCGGGAGCGCGGGTACACAATAGTGCCGCTCAGGATGTACCTTCGAGGGGGTCTGGCCAAGCTCGAAATCGGCCTGGCCCGCGGCAAGAAGACGTGGGACAAGCGCGAAGACATCGCAAAGCGGGACGCGCAAAGAGAGATAGAGCGCACGTCGAAGGCGTCTGGGCGCGAGCGGGACTAAAACTAGTCGTTGCATCGTTCGGTCTTCGCGTGGTATGATGACGTAAGCAGTGATAGGGGGCGTTACGGTTTCGACGGGGAGTGCTGTGAGGGGCGTGGCGAGCCGAGATCCCACCCGCTCGTTAAACGGTGGAAGCACGATAAGTGCCGATAACTCACTAGCATACGCAGCCTAGTTAACTAGGTTGCCGTCCGACCCGGGCTTATTCCGGGAGCCTGGCAAGGGCGTCATTTAAGCCGGGATGCACGTGCGCCAATTCTCGGAGGCGCTCGCCAAGATAATCGAGATAGCCCTCGTGCAGCGCGCTCGTGCGCGGTACGTTGGGTGAAAGCAAGTACGCGGGCTACGCTCGTAGAAGCGCGCCAAGTGGTCTTTCCGGACCCGGGTTCGACTCCCGGCGCCTCCACCAGATTCACAGTCAGTCCATGGCAAACAATGCATGTCCGGCAACCTCATCCGTCGTGGGTGAGGTTTTTTTGAGCGCCCCAACCCGAGAGGAATCATGCTCTTGCTGCAGAAACTAGACATCGTACATATTTGAAACGAAGGTGGTTTGAACTGAGCGAAAAGGACTTGCTTGGCGGCGATACAGTCCTGCTTGCCCAGTTTGCCGTCGCGCGCGGTTGGGAAGTGTGTCAGGATCGCGTGATCCAGCACGGGCGGCAGATGAAGATAAGCGACGGGCAGAACCACGCCACGGTGGCCATCTACTCCACCGGGAAAGTGCTGGTTCAGGGGCGCCGCTCCAATCTCACGGATGAGCTGGCGGCGTGGTGTTCGAGCCACCTCCAGGGAGACGTCTCTCGCGCAGGCGGGCGTCAAGGCGCTGCTGGCTCGCCGGATCCGGCGCGCGCCTCCGGGATTCCCAGGATAGGGATAGACGAGTCCGGGAAGGGCGACTATTTCGGGCCAATGGTGGCCGCGGGGGTATATGTCGACCGCGAGTCGGAGTCGGCCTTGATTGAGATTGGGGTAGTTGATAGCAAGCGCCTGCCCGACGCGCGCATCTCAAAGCTCGCGGCGTCCATCAGGAACAGGTGCCCGCATTCTGTGGTTCCCATCGGCCCGGCCCGGTACAATCAGCTCTATGTGAGTATGCGTAATGTGAACGTGATGCTCGCATGGGCCCACGCGAGGTGCCTAGAGAACCTGCTGACGCAAGTTGAGTGCGGCCTTGCCGTCTCCGATCAATTCGGTGACGAATCGTACCTCACGCGTGCCCTGATGGAGAAGGGCCGACAGGTCAAGCTGGAACAACATCCTCGGGCCGAAGTGGACGTAGCCGTGGCGGCCGCGTCGATTCTGGCGAGGGACGAGTTTGTGCGAAGGCTCGCCGCCCTGTCGCACCAAGCGGGGATCGAGCTCCCCAAAGGCGCGTCGGACCCTCGGATAGTGGCGGTTGGGTGTGAGATAGCGTCCAAGGGCGGGCGCGAGGTCCTGGCGAACTACGCTAAGCTTCATTTCAGGACTACTCAGTCGCTGGGCATATAGATATCGCTCCAGCGCATGGGAGGGAGGCATGCTATATGGCTGAGGAGAACGGCTCATCGGAGAACCGGAGGAGGCACTGGGCGGGCATAGTGCTCATCATTGTGGGCTTCTACTTGCTGGCATCGCAGTTTGTTCCGGGTAGGATCATGGGGATGCTGGCGGCGCCGGGCATCGGTGCGCTCCTCCTGCTGTGGGGAGCGGTCAGCAGGAGCGTGGGGCTGATTGTTGTCGGCGGCGTCGTTTTCGGCAGCGGCGCGGGGTCTTTTCTAGCCAATGAGGTATTCTGGCGTCTTCGGGACCCTGCCAATGCGGGCGTGATCGTGCTGAGCTTGGCGGGCAGCTGGTTCATGATATACTTTCTGTCTGATAGATTCGCTGGGAACCCCCAGCGCTGGGCGCTGGTTCCAGGAGCCATCATGACCGCTGTGGGCGTTCCGCTGATACTGTCGAGTGCGGCCCCCGCTGTGCTGGAATGGGTCGTCACTTGGTGGCCTGCCCTGCTCATCATAGCCGGTCTGCTCCTCTTCCTGCGCAGGGGAGGCGGCGGATGACAGAGGCGCTGACCGCGGCGGTGCCGTCGGAACGCGATGGGGATGTCCCCCGAAGATAGTGCGTGATGTCGCAAAGGATTGGAGGTACGCTGCAGACAATGAAAGCCAGACAGATTCGCGAAGGTATATTCTGGATGGGCGCGGTAGATTGGGACCGCAGGCTCTTCGATTCACTGATTCCCCTTCCGGAGGGAACAAGCTACAACGCATATCTCGTTGAGGGCAGCAGCAAGACCGCGCTGCTTGATACAGTCGACCCGTCTATGTATCATCAACTCGAGGCTCAGCTCGCCTCGGTGGAACACCTTGACTACGTGATTGCGCACCATGGGGAGCAGGACCACTCAGGTTCGATACCCGCTGTCTTGGCCCGGTACCCCGAGGCAACAGCTGTATGCTCTCCCAAGTGCAAACCCATGCTCATCGACTTGCTTCACGTGGCGGAGGAGCGTATCGCCGTGGTTGACGACGGCGGTTCCATCGATCTGGGCGGGCGGACTCTCAAATTCGTGCATGCTCCATGGGTACACTGGCCTGAGACGATGCTGACCTACGTGCCCGAAGACAAGATCCTGTTTACCTGCGATTTTCTCGGCAGCCATCTGGCGACTAGTGAGCTCTTCTCGACCGGCCGCCCGCGCGAGCGCGAAGCGGCTAAGCGGTACTTTGCCGAGATCATGATGCCCTTCAGCAACCTGATCGTGAAGAACCTCGACAAGATCGAAGGGCTTGAGGTAGATATCGTTGCGCCCAGCCACGGCCCTGTAGTATCTGATCCGGGCTACATCACCCGCTGCTACAGAGAATGGAGCGCCGGCCCCATGCGCAACAAGGTGTGTCTGCCCTACGTAAGCATGCACGGCAGCACACGTGTGATGGTCGACGCGCTGGTTTCGGCTCTAGTCAGCCGCAGCGTGCAGGTGGAGCGGTTTGAGCTCACAGGGTCGGATTTGGGGAACGTGGCTATGTCATTGGTGGATTCTGCCACTGTCGTCATCGGCACCCCAACAGTGCTTGGCGGCGCGCATCCGGCTGCGGCTCACATTGCTCTCTTGGCTAACGCGCTTCGCCCGCGCACTAAGTTCGTATCAGTGCTGTGCTCCTACAGCTGGGGCGGTCGGGCAGTGGAGCAGATCTCGGGGCTGATCGGCAACCTCCGGGCTGAGGTGCTCGAACCTGTGGTGTGCAAAGGGCTTCCGCGTAGCGGGGACCTGCAGGCGGTGGAGCGCTTGGCCGACCAGATCGCCGAGAAACATCGTGAGCTGGGGTTAGTGTAGGCCGCCGGGCCGGCAAGCCAGCTGTGGGCAGGTGCAGGTGCAGGGGCAGGATGCATAGAGGCTAGCCGGGGCAAGGGGAGCTGTGCCTCATGGATACAACCACTCGAGAACGGTATCTGGGAAGCATGATCGGCCTAGCGGTGGGCGACGCCATCGGAGCGCAGGTCGAGTTCATGCTTCCTGGGGGTTTCGAGCCCGTCGCCGACATGGTGGGCGGGGGAGTGTTTGGGCTGCCTGCCGGCGCCTTCACCGACGATACATCTATGGCCCTGTGTCTTGCCCAGTCGCTGGTCGAGTGCGGCAGGTTCGATCCCGTCGATCAGCTCGAGAGATACCTCAGGTGGATGCGGGAAGGCTACATGTCCAGCATTGGCCGGGCTTTCGATGTTGGAGGCACATGCGCCGACGCTATCATGAGATTTGAGGCCACTCGCCAGCCTTATTGTGGCAGCACGAACCCGAGTCGCGCGGGCAACGGCTCGATCATGAGGCTTGCGCCGGTACCCTTATACTTCGCCAGCGATCCGGAAATGGCAGTGGAGATGTCGGCCGCTAGCTCGCGAACGACTCACGGAGCCCGGAATGCAGTCGATGGGTGTAGGTACCTCGGAGCGCTTATCGTGGGCGCTGTGAGCGGAGCTGCGAAAGGGGAACTTGTGTCTGCCCGGTACACGCCGGCGCCGGGTTTGTGGGAGCGTGCGCCATTATGCGACGCTATCCGCAGAGTCGCGGAAGGCTCATTCGTAACGAAGAACCCTCCACAGATACGAGGGACAGGCTATGTGGTAGACTCGCTCGAAGCCGCGCTGTGGGCATTTTACCGCGGCCACAGCTTTGAAGAAGGGCTCATGTTGGCGGTGAACCTAGGCGATGATGCCGACACTACCGCTGCCGTATATGGGCAACTGGCGGGGGCGTTCTACGGGGTTTCGGCAATTCCTCAGCGTTTCCGTGACCGACTGGTGATGCGCGAGCTCATCGAGGGCTTGGCGGAGAAGCTCTATCAGTGCGCATCTGGGCTCCCGCCGGAACGTTCCTGATTGGCATAGCCACGAGCGCACGGCCTGCGAATGTCCCAAATCATCGCGACGAGCGAGCGAGGCAGGCAGTCCCATTTTTGCTCAGTGGCGGCCGGACGTAATTCAGCGGTAGGCTGTCCACCCTAAGAAGGAACTGGGACTTCCATGTCGAACGATACAACCGGTTGCACA
>DAOPWT010000003.1:0-48194 GCA_035351775.1 Bacillota bacterium
CCGTCATCATAGACCGCGGCATTCTCCGCGACTACCTGCACAGCCGCGAGTCGGCCCAAACCTTCGGGGCCGAACCGCACGGCAATGCTCGTGCCTTCACGTACGGTGACGAGCCCCTGATCCGCATGACGAATACCTGCATACTCCCGGGCGACGACGATTTGGACGACATGATCGCGGGCATCGACAACGGCCTCCTCCTTCGCGATATGGGCGGCGGCGGGCAAGCAGACTCCACCGCGGAGTTCATGTTTGGAGTCTCTGAGGGCTACGTCATCAAGAACGGCAGACTCGGGGAGCTGGTTAAGGGCATAACCATCTCAGGCCAAGCGTTTGACGTGCTCCAGAGTGTCGACGCAGTCTCGTCAGACTTCGTCTGCAGCCTTGGCGCAGGCCATTGCGGCAAGTGGCAGCCGGCCAAGGTGGACGCCGGAGGCCCCTATCTGCGCTGCAGGGTCACTGTTGGAGGACGCCATGAGTAGAGGAGGGAATGGATCGATGCATCTTGATCTGTGCGATGATCTGGTACGGCGCGCCGTGGCCCGGGGCGCTGCCGATGCGGAAGTGTTCTACAGAAAGGTCAGGAAACTCGAGGCCATGTTCGAAAAGAACGACCTCCAGGTTCCGAAGGGCGACACGTACGAGGGCGTGGGCATACGCGTGCTCCTCGGTGGATCCAATGGCGCTAAGCTGGGTTTCGCAGCTACAAACCATCTCACCTCCGAGTCGCTTGAAAACGCGCTCTCCGCTGCCATCGCCATAGCGCAGGCGTCGCCTGAAGACCCGAACCACTCCCTCCCCGATCCCGCGCCCGCTGAGACAGTTCCCGGCATATACGATGAATCGGCTGAGGAACTTACCCTTCGAGACGCCATCGATCAAGGCCGTCTCATGCTGGAAGCGGCACGCGGCGCCGACCCGAGAGTGACTCTAGATTCGGCGATGTACACTATAGAAGTCTCGGAGAAAGCCATCGTAAGCTCCCGGGGAGTCCGCCTCTCCGAGAAGCGCAGCTTATTCGTATGCCAGGCCATGGCGTTCGCCCGCGATGGCGAAACCGTGTCATCCTTCGACATGGAAGTCGGCGCGTCGAGCCGGATGTCCGGCATGGATCCAGCCGCTCTAGGCCGACGCTTGGGCGAAAAGGTCGTCACCACTTTAGGGGCGACGACCATACCCAGTTTTAGGGGCGCTGTGATCGTCGCTCCCTACGCAGGAATGGACTTGATCGTCTCCCCTATCACGTTCTCGTCTGATGCAGAGAATGTCCAGACCGGCCGGTCGAAATGGAAGGGGATGATCGGGTCTCAGGTCCTGTCGCCGCTGCTCTCCGTCATCGACGATCCATCGATCCCCGGAGGCGCCAGCTCAACCGCCTTCGACAGGGAGGGCGTGCCGGCGCGCCGCCTTGAGCTTGTCAAGGATGGCGTGCTCAATCACTACCTTTACAACTGCTACACCGCCCGAAAGGACGGCGTCGCCTCGAATGGGCGCGCCGCCGGTTCTGATCAGAACACGCCGTCTATCGGACCTACCAACTTCGTGATCGCCCCGGGCGAGCTCTCGCTTGACGACATGATAGCTGCATGCTCCAAGGGGCTCATCGTGAACAGGTTCTCCGGAAACCTGGACGAGGTGAGCGGGGATTTCTCCGGCGTGGTCAAGGGCGGCTACTACGTCGAGGCGGGCAAGATCGTCTGCCCCGTCCGCGAAGCGATGATCGCCGGAAATATCTATGACCTGCTCCGGCAGGTGACCGACGTATCGCGCGAGTGTGTCGAGATAGCCGACATCAGGCTTCCGTATGTCCAGTTCGACGGGTGCTCCGTCACTGGAAAGCAGTAGGGCGAATACTGCCCGATCAGCGGTAGCCCGAGATTTTCCGACGCCCTGGTCATGGGGATCGAAGGAAAGGACGCCGATTTGCAGAATCATCGCTCATCAGTCTCGTCAGGCGTAAGCCAATTTGAGGAGGCGATTTCATGAAGCGTATTCTTGCTCTGTGCACTTTGGCAATAACGCTCGCGTCCTTTCCTCTCTCTATTGTCTGGGGCGCCCCAATGACCATAGTCTTCAACAACGGCGCTACCGTCACGTACGACACCGACGAGATCAAGTCGATCACATTCTCCAGCGCACCGACGATGCCCGCGTCTTCGCCGTCCGGATCCCCATTCTCCATCGCTCAGCCGACGATAGTAGAGGACTTTCAAAACGGTCTCGGCGATCGGTGGGATCCTGTCGCTGTGGTAGGAGGCGACTTCGGAAGGTTCGCCAGATTCGATTCGGGGAGACTCGTTGTCAACGTGCCCCAGGGCAACTCATGGGGAAAGACCGGCATCCAGTCCAAGCAGCCCATATTCACTGTTGACCGATCGTTTGCAGCGCAGCCGGGCTTGATACTGATCAAAACCGATCCGACGCTCACAACCGGGTTTGTGATTACGCTCGCCTCTAGCTGGCACAACGATGTGTGGGTTCTTCAGACCGTGTGGGTGCATGTCGTCAGCGCGACTGACGAGGGCGAGGGTTTCGTCGTGTTCATCAACACCCAGGGCCCCGAGAAGTACGGAAGCGACGGCCTCCTTCCGATCAAACCTGTGAAAGCGCCCGAGTGGGTCGGGCTTAAGGTGTACCCAGGTAGGGTGGCGCTCCAAATGTCGGGCATGGACAGCCCCGCAGTCATCGACATGGGCTGGATCAGCGAAGGAACGCCGGTGTATCTGCAGGTCTTTTCGCATCCTCGCGCAGAGGGCGGGCCTGCCGCCGTGGCTATCGATCAGATCCAGGTGGGCAGATAAGCTGTCTGTCCACTCCGCCGGTTCAGGCTGCAATTGGAGGTGTAGTCGTTTGTCTCGAAGATCAGTTGCGCTGGCAGTCACGCTCCTGGCAGTAGTAGGCGCCTCCGCGACCTGTGGCGCCGCTCCACAGGGGCTCTGGATGCAATGGATCCTTGACCCGTCTCACGTATCCGCCGATACACTTGGCGCACTTCACGGCCTGCCTGGCAAGACAACGGGCCCTGTGGCCTGGATCGACGGACCCGACGGCAAGTGGTACCGTATGGACGGATCCGGGAATCACTTCGTCGTCTACTCAGGGGCAAAAGATGGCCTAGCCCTGCCGTCGACATCCATCACCGTCGAGGCATGGGCAATGGTCTCAGAGTCAACGAACTGGGCCGGTCTCGCGAACTTCATACAGGACAACGGAAGCTACGAGCGTGGCTGGATGCTGGGCTGTCTGGACGGCCGATTCATGTTCGGCCTGGCCTCGCTCGGAGATCGCAAAGTGACAGACCCCTATCCTTCATACCTGACGTACATGAAGGCTGACGGCCCGTTCGAGACAGGCAAGTGGTACCATGTGGTAGGGGTATACGACGGAACAACGATGAGGCTGTATGTGGATGGTCGGCTGTCAGCAGAGTCCAAAGACCAGCACGGCGTCATCTGCTACCCTGATCAGGGTGTACTCACCATAGGCGCATACGTGGACAATGACGAGCGCCATAACCTGCCCGGAGCCATACGCGAGGTGCGTATCTATAGCCGAGCGCTGACCGCCGACGAAGTGGCGTCATCGATGCCGGGATCAGTGGTTTCATCAGATGCTGACGCAGCGCAGGGCATTCCCGTACGCCTGCTGATGCTGGACGGTTCTGCCATTGAAGGCTTCCTCGTCGGCGCCTGCGGTATGGACCTGCTCGTGGCGAAGGACTCGGCCACAGTGCAAAGGATCGACTCGCGGCAGGTGGGTTCTGTTCTGATGTGGCCCAAGTAACCCACCAACTCCTGTTGCCCCGTTCATCTTGACAACTGCCAGAGGGGCGGGTCTATCCCGCCCCTTGTCTTCTGTACAGCCTCTCCGTACAGCTCCTCCTCAGAGTGTGCGCAATATCCTCTCGTCCAGCCGCCGCACCATGGACCTGCACACAGGCTCGAAATGCTTCAACCAGAACCGGCATGCTTCCACATTCGTTGCCTCGAACTCCACTGAACACCGCACAAACCCCTCTCCCAGTGCCCACTCCATGATGGCTGAGAGCAAAGACTTGGCAATACCCATGTTCCTGTATTCAGGCTTCACGTAGGCGCCGTTCACGGCGAATTTCCTTTCTCCATTGACTATCCAGGCGGTTCCATCCTCAACCGGCGCTACCTTCATGTAAGCCACGGCTTCATTGCCGTGCCATGCCATCCATGCAAGATTCCCCGGCTGCCTCAACGTATCACCAAGTTCAGCCGGGCTTTCGGGCTCGAGGTATGGTTTGAACGCAGGCGATTTGGCCACATGCCGATTGTGTCCATCTACGAGAGGTAGCCAGACCGGTATGTCTTCTTCCCGTATCGCGGTGATCCGGACTCCCTCCGGCGCCCTCACATCTACGGGCTCAACAGCGCGAACGGCATCCACGCATATACTGCCAAAGCCATTCCAGACGAACGCGTCCTGTGCCTCACGGGCATAGTTCAAAAAGTAGATGGCATGAGTGAGGCATCCGTCCTCAACCCATTTCTGTCCTAAGGCCTTATACATAAGGCGGTGAGTATCGAAAGACTCCTCATTCGTAGACGCATGGGCCCATTCCGGACACAAGACTCCTCTGTGGACCCCAAGGAACTCGTCGATGTAAAACCCCGTCATGTACGCAATCATTCTGCCGTTCTCAAACACCGCCGTACCCGGGTGCGTTGCCACACACCATTCGAGCATGGGCAGTACTCTTTCTGCACTTCCATTGCTTTCGTCAAGTATGGGCACCGCCTCACGCTGGCACCGATAAGTCGCAGCAAAGAGTTCGCAAGCTTCATCCAAATGGCACTGTTTCAAATCAGCAACTCGCATTTCGCCACTCCCTCAGGCCCTTGCCCGGCCTGCCCGCCCCAACGTCTACCTGGCCTTCTCAATCATGACAGGAGACCCGATCTGCGCCCCGAAGGCCGCCTTGGCGTCATCCATGTTGATAGAGATCTCCACCCAGTCCGTACTGGCGATGAAGATAAGGTGGTCGCCTTCAGGAACATCGCCGTACGTATTCACGAACTTACTGGGAATCGTCTTGCCGCCCACAGTGACCAGGGCTATGTCGCCGTAGTTCAGCTCCAGCTCGGCCAAGAGTTCGCGACCGATGTTGGCCTGCAGGTTCCCGTACTGGTCAACCAGCACGATCTCTCCGTATGCCTTTCCGTTCTCAACGCGCGCCGCCTTGATGTCGAGCAGGATCACCTCAGCCGCCACGGGTCCAACCTCCGCAAACTTACGACCCGCCGCCAGATTGGACGCCGTAGGCGTGAAGATGTCGCGCCCATGGAACGAGTACGATGTGGGCCCGGGGCGCATGAACGCTCGGTTGGTTATGGTTCGAACCTCCTCGACTCCGAACTCCTGCATGACCATGGTGAATATCCCGTTGTCCGGGCCGATGAAGAACCTACCGTCTGCCGTCCGGACAGCTATGGGGCGCCTCTCAGTGCCCACCCCAGGGTCCACGACAGCCACGAATACTGTGCCCGACGGGAACTCCCTTGCCGCAAGGAGCAAGGTCACCGCACCCTCCATGATGTTGTACGGCTCGATCTCGTGGGTGATATCGACGAGGCGCGCCTCCGGGAATACCGAATAAGCCACGCCCTTGGCGGCCCCCACGTAGAAGTCGCGAGTGCCCCAATCCGTGAGGAATGCGATAATGCCGCAAGTGTCGCGCTCGGCAGGGCTCGCCGCCATGGCCCGAGCAGGCCCCAATGCATAGACCGACAGAGCCACAAACACCGCCAGGATAGTCCAGAGGTATCTTGCTCGTCTTGTAGTCACAGGCATCTCCTCCCTGTAAATGATCGCCCCGCCCTCCCAGATCGGGCCAGGCTTCTGCCAATCTTTCTTGTTCAACATAGCGCTCGGGCATTCCTTCCGTACGTAACAGTCTGTCCTCACGGGACCGGGACCCCGGGCGGCCCCATGGGAAGTGATGCGTGCCGAGCCAGGAACTCATCCGCATTGCCCGGAAGCATGGAGCAATGAGTGTCTGCATCTTCGGTTCGTACGCTTGCGGATAGCATTGCACGGATTGGACGCTACACTGAGGGTATCGGTGTGGACGACGAAAGCACGGCATCCCGAGATCCCCTGGCGAGACATAAAGGACATGAGGAACAAGTTGATACACGATCACGGGCATGTTGATCCTCAACTCGTGTGGGCAGTGGTCCAAGACGAACTCCCGGCGCTTGGCGGCCAGATCTGCCGTGTAATACGCGACTGTAGCGACTTCATGCCAGATGGCTGACCAACATGGAACTCACCTCCTTCCTCCAGATCCGTTTCTGAGTCGCACGTCCTACGAAGCCAATCAGTTTATATCGACCACGCTACCCTGATCCATTATGCATCAGCGGCTTCGACGTGACAGGCGTTTCCCCTTCCTCGGGAGATGTGTACGCTTCGAGGATGCTCCCCATTGCCATTCCACGAGCAACCCATGCAGGATTGCCGGTGCTGGAAGTCGAACTCGTCGCCGAACTACTCGTTTGGGGGAGCCTTGGATGCCGTCTATTCACCGCATTCAGTGGTTTGATGCCCACGTCAGGACAGGCAGATATCCAAGCGCCCGGTCATTGGCGGAACGCTTTGAGATCTCACACCGGCAGGCGCAACGCGATATTGAGTACATGCGCGACTCGCTGGGAGCTCCGCTGGAGTACTGCGCCTCGCGACGGGGTTATCGGTACGGCGAGGACACATTCACCCTGCCGAGTCTGGTAGTGACGGCCAAGGAGAGCGCTGCCCTCACAGCTCTGGCATCGCAGTACAGCGACATAGCCCGGCTGGCGTTCGTCTCCGAAGGCCGGTTCGGAGCCAGGTACGCCGAGATAGCCAATGTCCTTCGCCGCCTTGGAAAAGCTGCGGTCACTGACGAGCCGACTGAGCCTGCCTCGAGCGACGGGCACGACCGAGCGCTCCATCTTCCCCAGCCCATTCCGTACACCGCTCGGCTTGTGCCCGTAGGAAGTCTGCATGGGCGCCTGCCTGCGGGACTAGAGCCACATTTCAGATCTGCAGATGATGACGGAGGCCTGGGTTTCACGTTCTCCGACCCCGGCGCCTTCCTATCTGCGCTGCTCTCCGCAGGCATGGCGTTCCGGATTCAGAACCCTGCCTGGCTCCGCCGGCGCTTGCTTGCGGCAGCCGACGAGCTCGCTGAGGCGAACTGCGAGACTCCCGGCCCCGCTGCCCAAGGCAGTTCGGCACAGTATGACATCCCATGTCGCGCCACGCCTGTTACACTGAATGTGTCGCACATATCAGAATCGCTTCGCGGAGGTGCTCCAGGGATGAGAAACTCGACAGGCGCTCGCCTCACTCCTTCATGGACTTCCTATGTTGGGGCAGCCCACGGCGTGCTGACAGCAGCCGGCATGACCGACCTCAGCATGAGCCAGATGATGGGGATGACAGGTATCGGTTTTCACTTCATAGTGCATGAGGAATGTTGCCCATCATCGGTGACGGTGTATGACTGGGCATCAGAGCATCAGCAAGCCATGGCCAGGATCGGCGTCTTCGCTGAGCTGCAAATGGCAGAGCCCGGCATACCTATCTACGACGCAGCGCGTCGGCACACGATTCGCCGAATCCGAGAGTCAATCGACCGGGGAGTCGGAGCCGTACTTTGGGGGGTCGACACCGGGGAGTTCGGGGTGGCGTACGGGTACGATGACGACGATCGAGTCTTGCTGGTCTCGGGCGTAGCCTCGGCAGGCAGCGAGACCGGCGAAAGCGATCCCATTCTCTACGATAACGTAGGGCTCACGTTCCAAGGAGCGCCGATCCTTTTCTGCCAGACGCCCATCGAGGCCGTACCGTTCGACCTAGATCGGGCGAACCGACAGTCGCTGGCGTTCTACGCTGAGCAGATGGAGAAGACTACGCACGTAGCCCCTGCCTACCACAGCGGGTTGCCCGCGTACGACGCGTGGATCCAGGCGATGAAGACCGGCAAGTTCAACCCGTTTGGCCTAAGGTACATTGCAGCTGTGTATGCCGACGCAAAGGCACATACCTCAGAGTACATCGAGTCGCTGTCGAAGGACTGGAACACCTCAGGGGCGATGCAGGATGCCGCGCACGCCGCGAAACAACTGGCCCAGGCGTTTGGCGAGATACTTGACGTTCTAGAACAGCCGCCGTGCGGGCCCGAGGCTCTCGGAAACCCGGTCGGCCCTGCGCAGGCTGCCGCGCTAGTCCCGCTGCTTGCGAACGCGCGCGCCATCGAGCAGAGGCAGCTGGACCTGGTCAAGCAGGCCATTCGCAATGCTCCCGCCTGTCCTGATCACCGGTGAAGGCGGCCTTACGCATGGCCGAACAGAATCGTCGGCGCGGCAACACGAACTCGTAGCCGCGCCGGCACTTCGACACTCGGGCACGTCGGCACTGGGCAGTAGGCACGTAGATACACAATGACGACCTACGACCTCTTGGCCAGCTCCTCCCTGAGGATCCTGTTGGTCTCCTGAGGGTTTGCCCGTCCTCTGGTCTCTTTCATGATCTGGCCCACCAGGAAGGTGATGGCCTTCTCTCTACCCGCGAAGTAGTCGGCCACCGGCCCGGGGTTGGCCTCGACGACCCGCTGCACAATCGCCGCAAGCTCACCCGCGTCGCTTATCTGCACAAGCCCGCGCTCTCGCACCACATCGCCGGGGCGCACGCCTCGGGCAAATACCTCTTCGAACACGGATTTTGCGATCTTGCCCGAGATCTTGCCCGAGGCCACCAACCCGATCAGCTCCGCAAGCAGCTCTGGCGCAAGCTTCGACTGCGAAAGCTCGATTCCGCTGGCATTGAGCGCCGCCGATACATCGCCGACGAGCCACTTGGCCGCCTCCCGAGCGCCTTCAGCGCGGTCGACGGCCCCAGCGCCCGCCTTCGCAAGAACATCACATACGCCATCGAAGAAGGACGCTAGCTCCCGGGACTCAGCTATCAGCGCAGCATCGCTTCCCGGAAGCCCGAACTCGCTCACGTACCTTGCGGCCCTCGCATCGGGCAGTTCCGGCAGAGCGCCCCTGATCTGGTCCACCCACTCCGGGGCGATTTCGAGCGGCACGAGGTCCGGCTCGGGGAAGTAGCGGTAGTCGGCGGCCTGCTCCTTGCTGCGCATGAAGGCCGTTTCACCGCGGACGTCATCCCAGTGTCGCGTCTCGCGGGTCACCCGTCCACCGGAGCGCACCACGTCGATCTGGCGCGCCGACTCATACTGAATGGCCCTGTGCACTGCCCTAAACGATGCAATGTTCTTCAGCTCCACTAGGGTACCATACTCCTTCGATCCCCGGGGCATCACGGAGACGTTGGCCTCGCACCTCATGGAGCCTTCCTCCATCTTGCAGTCGGACACTCCGATAGCCACCAAGATGGATCGAAGCTTGGTTAGGTACGCCCGAGCCTCGTCAGCTGAGCGCATATCGGCGTCCGACACGATCTCTATCAGACCGATCCCGGAGCGGTTGAAGTCTAGAAGCGACTGGTTGGCTGAGATTATGTCGTCGCCGGCGTGCACTAGCTTGGCGGTCTCCTCCTCGAGATGCACACGCCTGACTCGTATCCGCTTGGGCTGCCCGTCTACTTCTATGTCGATGTAACCGTCGTGCGCAATTGGGATATCATACTGCGATACCTGGTATCCCTTGGCAAGGTCAGGGTAGAAGTAGTTCTTCCTGTCGAACTTGGTCCAACCCGCAATGCTGCAGCCGAGCGCCAGTCCCGCACGGATCGTGTATTCGAGCGCGCGTTTATTGAGCATCGGCAGGGCGCCGGGCATGCCCAGGCACACAGGGCAGACCTGCGTGTTTGGCGCGGCGCCGAACGCAGTCTTGCACCCGCAGAACACCTTGGATTCAGTCGCCAGCTCCACGTGGACTTCGATACCGACAACAACCTCGTAATCGTCTCGCTCCGTCACTTAGCACACCCCCCGACCTTGGGCCTAGCCCCGCCGATTCCCGACACCAGCTCAACCGCACGCCCAACCCGGATCAACGTGGCCTCATCGAACATCCTGCCCACGATCTGCAGCCCCACTGGCATGCCGTCCGCGAGTCCACACGGAACCGACATCGCCGGCACGCCCGCCAGGTTCGCCAGAGTGGTGTAGATATCTTGCAGATACATCGCCAGCGGGTCGTCCGGTTCCTCATCGAACCTGAATGCAATAGTCGGAGCGGTGGGCGACACCAGGCAGTCGCATTCAGCCAGCGCCCGCTGCACATCCTCAGCTAGAAGCCGCCGTGACCTGAGGGCCCGCCCGTAGAACGCGTCGAAGTTGCCGGAGCTCAACACGAATGTCCCCAGCATTATGCGGCGCTTCACTTCCATGCCGAAACCCTGCCCGCGGCTTAGGCTCATGAGGTCGGCCACATCCATGCCGCCGTGCCCCTCAGGTCTGTATCCATAACGGATGCCGTCCAGCCGCGCCATATTCGAACTAGCTTCCGCCGTAGCCACCAGGTAGTATACCGCCAGCGCATGCTCTACTAGCGGAAGCGACACTTCGACGATATCCGCCCCGGCACCCTCTAGAGCGCGCAAGGCACGCTCCACTGCATCCCGCACGCCCTCGCTCATGCCAGGCCCGAAGAACTCCTTCGGGATCCCGATCCTGAGCCCCTGTACTCCTCGTTCCACGCACTCGGTGTAGTCCGGCACTGCATCAGGCGCGGACGTAGCATCCCGCTCATCGCGCCCGGCGATGGCGTTAAGCATGACGGCACAATCCCGCACATCCCGCGTGATCGGCCCCACCGTATCAAGCGACGATGCGAACGCTACCACACCGTACCTGCTCACCCGCCCGTACGTAGGCTTAAGCCCGACCACGCCGCAAAAAGATGCCGGTTGCCTGATGGATCCCCCGGTGTCTGTCCCTATGGCAGCCACGACCTCGCTCGCCGCTACGGCCGCCGCGCACCCGCCGCTAGAGCCGCCCGGAACCCGCTCTAAGTCCCAGGGGTTCCGCGTCATATGAAAGACTGAGGTCTGAGTAGTGGACCCCATAGCGAACTCGTCCATGTTGGCCTTGCCCACGATGACTGCCCCTGCCTCACGCAGACGCGCCACCACCGTGGCATCATACGCAGGCACGAAGTTTTCCAGCATCTTCGAGCAGCACGTAGTGCGCATCCCGCGGGTGCACACGTTGTCCTTGAGGACTACCGGTATCCCGAGGAGTGCTCCCGCCCCGACAGCATCCCCGTCACGCCTGGCCTGGGCGATCTTCACATCGGCCGCATCAGCGCTGCCCAGCGCCCCTTCGCGGTCCACCGTGACATACGCCCCCACAGATGCCTCCACCTCGTCTATCCGGGCGAGGACGTCACTGGTGATCTCCCTTGCCGACACCTGGCCCTGCGCCAGCATGTCGCGGAGTTCATGCAATGTTATATGGCATAGCCTCGTATCTGCGCTGCCGCTCATGCCTCGCTCGCCTCCCCTGCATCGATGATCCTCGGCACCCGAAAGAACTCGCCCTGCCTATCAGGAGCATTGGCGAGCGCCTCCTCCTGGGATAGCGAAGGCTCAGCGCGATCGTCGCGACACACATTCACCGTGCCCAGCACGTGGGACATTGGTCGAACGTGGGCCCTATCGATCCCGGCCAGTTTCTCCATGTAGTCGATTATCTCCGTGAGGTCATGAGCGATCCGTGCAAGCTCATCATCACTGAGGCTCAGCCTCGCAAGGTCCGCGAGACGAGCAGTCTCTTCTCTAGATAACGACAATTTACTCACCACCCTGCATCGCTGCACCGATTCCTGCCCGATCAAGCATGTCCACAAAGTCCTGTTCGGAAAGGACCCGGACCCCGAGTTCCCTCGCCCGAGCGAGCTTGGAGCCTGCGTCTTCCCCTGCCACAACATAGTCAGTCTTCCGGCTCACGCTCGACACCGTGCGTCCACCCAACATCTGGGCAGTCTCCTCCGCCCGCTGCCTCGTAAACCGCTTGAGCGCTCCGGTAAACACAAATGACTTTCCCCGAAACTCCGACTCGTCGACGCCCGGCGCCTCCGATCCAGCAGGTGCTTCGTCCGCCATCCTCACACCCGCCTCCGCAAGCCGCCGGATGGCCGCCCGATTCTGCTCGGACTCAAAGAACTCCACTGCGCTCTCGGCTATCGCCCCGCCGATCGTGGGCACCGACAGCAGATCCGCCTGAGCAGCGTGCGCCAGCGCGTCCATGGAGCGGAAATGGCCGGCCAGCAGCTTTGCGACATTCTCGCCCACGTGCGGGATTCCGAGCGCGAAGATCACCCGGTAGAGCGGGTTAGCCTTGCTTCTCTCAATGGCAGCCGCCAGATTAGCCGCCGACTTCTCCCCCATGCGTTCGAGCCCCTCGAGCTGCTCCTGAGTGAGGGTGTAGATGTCTGCCACGTTACGAACCAGCCCTGCAGCGAGCAACCTTTCAACAGTGGAAGGCCCCATCCCATCGATGTCCATGGCATCGCGCGAGGCGAAGTGTATCAGGCCTTCGCGTATGCGCGCAGGACACGACAGGTTCACGCACCTTGTAGCCGCCTCGCCTGCCTCCCGCACGACGCCGGATCCGCATTCGGGGCAGACGGTCGGCATAGTGAACTCCCGCTCCAGGCCGGTGCGGCGCTCCGTCAGCACCCTCACTACCTCCGGGATCACATCGCCAGCGCGCTGTATGATCACTCTATCGCCGATTCGGATATCCTTGGCCTGCACGTAGTCTTGGTTGTGCAGAGAGGCGCGGCTAACAGTTACCCCGCCTACATCCACAGGCTCAAACTCCGCCGCGGGAGTCAGCACCCCGGTGCGCCCAACCTGCACCACGATATCGCGCACGGTCGTTTCTGCCTGCTGCGCCGGATACTTGTACGCCGTAGCCCACCTAGGCGAACGCGACGTGAACCCGAGACCCTTTTGGAGATCGAACCGGTTTACCTTGACCACCGCTCCATCGATCTCGTACGGCAACGACTCGCGCATCCCGGCGATGTCGCGGATGAACGCGATGACCTGCTCGATGTCACGGCACAATGTTATCTTATCGTTCACCCTAAAGCCCAGGCTTCGCATGCGTTCAAGCGCCTCCCGGTGCGTGCTGGCGCCGAGCTGCTCGCTTATGGGCAGGTAGTAGAAGAAGGCATCCAGCTTGCGCGATGCCGTCACACGCGGATCCTGCTGTCGAAGGGATCCCGCCGCGGCATTCCTGGGATTTGCGAATACGGGCTCGCCGCGCTCTTCCCTTTCTTCATTCAGACGGACGAAGTCAGGCTTGCGCATGTACACCTCGCCCCGCACGGTGAGGAATTCCGGCGCCCCGTCAGGAAGGACCAGAGGTATGGATCGGATAGTCCTGAGATTCGCCGTAACGTTCTCACCGCGTTCGCCGTCGCCGCGGGTAGCCCCCACAGAAAGGCGCCCGTCTCGATACGTCAGCGAAATGGCCAGCCCGTCTATCTTCGGTTCAGCCACATACTCAACACTCGGCAAGCCAGTCGCGCGCCGCACACGCGCATCGAACGCGCGCAGCAATTCTTCGCTGAATACATTGTCCAGCGATAGCATTGGGATCTCGTGCACCACCGGCTCAAACGAGGCTGCAACCTCGCCGCCTACCCTCCGCGACGGGGAGTTGGGGTCGGCCAGCTCCGGGTGCGCCTCCTCCAGCGCGGCAAGCTCGCGCATGAGCGCATCATACTCGACATCCGTTATCTCAGGATCATCAAGCACATAGTATCGACGGTTATGATAGAGGATGAGTTCTCTCAGCTCCCGCACTCGCTGCGCAGCATCGGCCAACTCCATCACCCCCGTTCAGACTGAGCGAACCTTTTCAATCGGCGCCAGGCTGAGCACAAACTGCTTAACCCCGGCCCCCGGAAACGCTATGGTAGCCAGCCACTCACCTGCACTCTGCTGGACCGACACAACCGTGCCCTCTCCGAACTTAGCATGCTTGATCTTGTCGCCGGCGTCAAACTCGGGCCTGCCCGGCACCTGGCGCGTCGCCCATGTCTTTTCAGCTCCAGATGCGACCTTCTCCGCCCTGACTGCCTCAGGCCTCGTGCCATCTCCACCCGAGAGCCCAGCGCGACCCGGTGCCCCTCCCCGCCCGCCATGGTAGATTCTATACCTCTCCGCAAACGCATCCGACAGAAGATGGCCCGGGATCTCCTCCACAAACCGTGACACTGGGTTGGCTGTGGAGGATCCGAATATGGCGCGGGTGAACGCATGAACCAGATAGAGCCTGTCTTTGGCCCGCGTGATCCCCACATAGCAAAGCCTGCGCTCTTCTTCCAGGGCCGCCGGGTCATAGGCGGAACGCGCCAACGGGAACACGTTCTCTTCCATGCCCGCCATGAAGACCACCGGGAATTCGAGCCCCTTGGCCGAATGCAAAGTCATCAGCGTCACCTGGTCAGTCGAAAGGTCCGCCCTATCTAGGTCAGTGAGGAGCGAAACCTCCTCCAAGAAAGCTGCAAGATCGTTAGGGCCGGACGCATGTACCTCAAGTTGCGCGCCTTCCGGGCCCGCCCCGACCTCCGCCTCGGCCCCTGCCTCGGCCCCTGTGCCCTGCGCAGCATGCCTCGACTCGAACTCCTGCGTGACAGTGATCAGTTCCTTCAGGTTCTCGATCCTGCCCTCGGCCTCGATAGTCTGTTCCTTCTCAAGTTCTACCAAATAGCCGGTATCGTCGAGCACCGCCCTTACGATCTGCGAAACAGTCTTCTCGCCCCGAAGCGGCCAGAGACGCTCCATCGTCGCAAGGAAGTCGGCCAACGCACCCCGCGCCCGCGGCGCGAGCTCCGCCGACTCCGCGGCCATCTTCACGCCTTCAAGGAGCGGCAAGCCCTTCTGCTGCGCCATGGCACGGGCCGCAGCCAACGTGGAGTCGCCTATTCCACGCCTGGGCACGTTGATTATTCGCTCCAGGCTCACCGAGTCCTCCGGGTTCTCAATCACTCGCAGGTACGCAAGCATGTCCTTGATCTCGCGCCGTTCATAGAACTTGAGCCCGCCCACGATCCTGTAGGGTATTCCCCTGTTTACCAGCACTTCCTCTATAGCGCGCGACTGCGCGTTCATCCTGTATAGTACGGCGAAATCGCCATAGCACCGACCTTCAGCCACGATCAGGCGGTCAAGTTCGTCGGCAATGAACCGAGCCTCGTCTTTCTCCGTGTCCGCGCTGTACAGGGCGATCTTCGCGCCCGGCTCGCGGGCGGTCCATAGCGACTTGCTCTTCCTGTCGCGGTTGTTGGCGATGACATGATTGGCTGCATCCAGAATCGTCTGGGTTGAGCGGTAGTTCTGCTCCAGCTTCACCACTCGCGCCTCCGGGTAGTCCTGCTCGAACTCCAGGATATTGCGGATATCCGCTCCCCGCCATTCATAGATGGACTGATCATCATCGCCCACCACGCACAGGTTTCGAGTCCTGGCCGCAAGCAGCTTGACCAGCATGTATTGGGCATGGTTGGTGTCTTGGTACTCGTCGACCATGATGTGCGTGAACCGGTTGCGGTACTTCTCCAGTACATCAGGCTGCTCTCTGAACAGACGCACCGCAATCATGATCAAGTCGTCGAAATCCAGGGCATTGTCGCGCGCCAACACACCCTGATAAGCCTCATACAGCTGAGCGATGGTCCTCTGCCTCACATCGCGCGCGCCCTCCCGAAAGCCCTCCACATCCCGGAGCTCATTCTTCGCGGCGCTTATCGCGGCCAACACCGACTGTGGCCTGAACATGTCGCCCGACACATTCAGCTGCTTCAGACAGCGCTTGATTACGGTCGTCTGGTCCGACTCGTCCAAAATCGTGAAGCTCCGCCGGTAGCCCAGCGCCTCGATATCCTCGCGCAGTATGCGCGCACAGAACGAGTGGAATGTCGAAACCCATACCCACCGCGCCGCAGGCCCCGCAAGCGCTGCTACCCGGCTTTTCATCTCGGCTGCCGCCTTGTTGGTGAACGTCACCGCCAGAATCCGGTAAGGCGGCACCCCTGCATGGGAGGTCAAATAGGCGACTCGGTGCGTGAGCACCCTGGTCTTGCCACTTCCGGCGCCTGCAAGTATGAGAAGGGGGCCGTCGGTGCACACGACGGCCTCTCTTTGCGGTGCATTCAACCCGTCAAGAAGGTCAGCGCCCATGCGCCTATTCCTCCAAAGCCCGAATAGCGCGGGCTATGCGAGCCATCGACGTCTCCCGCCCCAGCAGAACAAGGCTTTCGAACAGAGGAGGGGTAACCCGCCGACCGGTAATGGCCACGCGCACCTGCATGAGCAAGTCCCCTACCTTCCATCCAAGCGACTCCGCCAGGGTGCGCAAGGAAGCCTCAATATCCTCGTGGGTCCACTGACTCAGCTCGCCAAGGACGCGCTCGCACTCCCGAAGCGCGCCCGCGATGTCGCCCAGTGTAAGCTTGCCCTTCCCGGCAAACGATTCCCTGGTCAGATCGACCTGGTCAGTGAAGAGAAACCCCAGCATATCGGGGGCCTCGGTCAGCTTGCCCAGCCTGTCGGTGACCAACGTGACAGCCCTCTTTAGGAACTCCCGGTCGGGGATGGCGTACCCAGCCTGCTCCATGAACGGGCGCACCCTGGCCGCCAGGTCCTCAGGCGTCAAGCTCCGGATGTACACCCCGTTGAACCAGTCGAGTTTCTTAATGTCGAACACGGCGTCCGAACGCGAGAGCGTCTCCACCGAAAAAGCATCGACCAGCTCATCCATGCTGAAGATCTCCTGATCAGTGCCGGGGTTCCAGCCCAGGAGCGCAAGGAAGTTCACCAGCGCTTCCGGAAGGTATCCCATATCGCGAAACTCGCCGATGTACACGGCGCCTGCACGCTTCGAAATCTTGGTGCGGTCGGGGTTGAGCATGAGCGTCAAGTGCCCGAACTGGGGCGGATCCCACCCCATCGCCTCGTACACGGCCAGCTGGTCGAAGGTGTTAGTAAGGTGCTCCACAGCGCGGAACACGTGAGTCATGGCCATGTGGTGCTCATCCACGACTGTAGCGAAGTTGTAAACCGGGCTGCCGTCGGACTTCACTATCACGAAGTCGCCGCGCTCGCCCATGTCCTTCTGCTGATACCCGCGGAGCAAGTCGACGAAGGTCAGAACCTTGTCGGGCGCTCGCAGCCTGATGACATGCTTTCTGCCCTGCGCCTCGAGTTTTGCGCACTCTTCGGGCGCAAGGCTCCTGCACTTGCCGTAGTAGCGCGGGGGCCTGCCGGTCGCCAGCGCCTCCTGGCGCTCGGTTTCCAGCTCCTCGGGCGTGCAGTAGCAGCGGTAAGCCTTGCCCTCAGCCACGAGCCTGTCGGCGACCTCGCGATACGTGTGAGCCCGCTCCATCTGGCGGTACGGCGCGTAGGGTCCTCCGACATCCGGGCCTTCGTCCCACTTTATCCCGAGCCATCTCAGCCCTTCGAGCACACCCTCTTCGGACTCCTTTGTGCTGCGGCTCTGGTCAGTGTCGTCGATTCTGAGGATGAACTTGCCGCCGTATTTCCTAGCGTAAAGCATGTTATAGAGCGCAGTGCGCGCCGTGCCCACGTGGCAATTGCCTGTGGGCGAAGGCGCTATGCGAACCCTGACTGTTGAAGGGCATTCCGCATTCATGATCGATTGTCAGCTCCTCTTTGCCTAGACCGTTGATCCTGTAACTTGCAGCCGCGCCCGGATGGCCGGCGCGCGGTATATGGACAAGCCGTTGCCGGTGGGCAACAGCCCCGTATCGCGTGAAACGTCCGTTATGCTCGCAAACAGCCCGTCCAGAATGGAGTCGGTGAACCTCAGATTCCTCAGAGGGCGCCCGATTTTGCCATCCTCAATCATGAACGTGCCGTCCTTAGTCATGCCCGTGAAGATAGTCTTCATCGGGTGGACCGGGTTCGCGTAGTTAAACCGCGTGATGTATATCCCCCGCTCCGTGGCGGCGACCATTTCTTCAACACTGGAATCGCCGGCGTTCATCACAAGATGCAGAGGATAGCCGCCCGGCATTCCGCCTCCGGGAACAGCATGCCCCGTAGACTTCGTGTTAGCCCTCGCAGCCGCGGCCCGGTCGTAGATCATCCCAGAGGCTATGCCCTGCTCGATCAGGGTCACCCTCTGCCTGGGAACGCCCTCGAAGTCGAATGGCAGGGGCGAGGTATCCGGGTCGCGCCAATCGTCGGCGATCGTGACCATCTCCGATGTGACTTTCGTCCCGAGCCGCCCGCTGGCGTAACTCCTTCCCTCTATGAAAGATATCCCGTTCATGCCCATGTACGCAAGCATCTGCATTGCCGCTGCAACAGCCGAGGGCTCCATAACCACGACGTACTCGCCCGGTTCCACATCCTGCGGGCGCCGCGTGGCAAGACACTTCCGCACAGCCGTAGCCCCCATGGCCTCGAAGTCAAGGTCGCCCACGCGCCTTGAGGCCGCCTCGGCGTAACCCGACCCGGCATCAGACTCGAACCCCGTCATCACCACGGTTATCAATGAGGCGTCCGTCCCACGGGCCCACGCCCTGACGCCTCTGGAGTTGGCCACCGCTACCTCCGTCACACGCGTCCTCAGCGACCCGGAGGCGTTGAGCCCATGCGCGTCCGCCTGTCGGATTATGCGGCTCACAGCCTGCGCTCGGTCAGCCGGGGTGAAAGCCGCAGTTCGCTCGTCGTACCCGTCGGCCTCTTCGTATTCCGCCGGATCGGCCAGCCCAGGCGCGTAGGGGGTTTCCGGCTGCACACCGGCCATCTCGACAGCCCGCCGAGCGGCCTCCTGTGCAGCATCGTGTGTGATCTGATTGGTGGAAGCCCAGCCGGCTCTCGTGCCGAGCACCGCACGGACGAAAAGCGTAGCATCGCGGACAGTCGTATTCTGATGGATTTCGGAGTTGGCGAACCTGGTCAAGCTGTCGGTCTCCAGCATGAGTACCGCTTCCGCCGCATCGCCCCCACAGGCCGAAATCGCGACCTCACAAGTCTCTAGCGCGCGCTCCTTTCCTACCATCTTCCCACACCCACCTTCACGTTTCTGAACCTCGCAGGCGATGTGCCATGGCCGACCCGCATGATCTGAAGAGGTTCGCCCTTGCCGCAATTGGGGACTCCCCAGAGCGTCCATTCGTCGGGGCCGGCTATTCCGTCGCACGAACCCCAGAACTCAGGGGTTATCCCTGTGTATGTGGGGTTCTTGACCATCTCGGCGAGCTGGCCGCCTCGAATTCGGTAGCCTATCTCCGAGCCAAACTGGAAGTTGAGACGCCTGTCGTCAATGCTCCAGCTCTTGATCCCGTCCATGAACACACCGTCGTCAGTACCCGCGATAAGCGATTCCAGCGTGTCATTGCCCGGCTCAAGGCAGATGTTGGTCATTCGGATGATGGGCATCCTGTCCCACCCGCTCGCGCGCATGGCGCCGTTACTCACCGTGCCGAGGTCGTGCGCACTCTCCCGAGACATCAAGTAGCCCACGAACATGCCGTTCTTAACAAGATAACTGTGGCAGGCAGGCGTTCCCTCGTCGTCGTATGCGAAAGTGCCGAGCCCTCCCGGGATTCGCGAGTCGGCGTACAAGTTCACCAGGTTTGAGCCATATCTGTAGTTGCCCAGTTTTTCGGTGGTGAGGAAACTCGTCCCGGCGAAGGACGCTTCGGTTCCGTAAACGCGGTCGAGCTCTGTGGGGTGCCCGCACGATTCATGTATCTGCAGGGCGAGCTGGTTCGTACCAAGGATAAGAGTCGTCGTGCCGGAAGGGCATTGCTCCGCCGAGAGCAGCGCCTGTGCCTCCGCTCCGACGCGTCTTGCATTTCCAGCTAGGTCCATCTCCTCGACAGACTCGTACCCGGCCTGGCGGACGTTGCCGTCGAAGGTTCCAGGATACGAACGCACCTGCATCTCTCCTGCTCCCACCGCCACTGCACGCACGCCGGCCGACGTAATAGTCGAAGTCTGGGTGATCCGCGCCCCTTCAGTGCTTGCGAAGTTCTTCACCTCGCGGATGGCCCGCATATACGCCATGGCGACTCGTACATCGCTCCCTCCGGACTGTGCGGCTCCACACGCCTCTCGCAGCAGATCGACCTTGCGCGAGGTCGGCACGGACCAGGGGTCGATCCGGCAGGGCGATTCCCAAGTGTCGACCGCCGGAGGCACCGGCGCCAGCCTGACCTCGCGCTTGCGAACCGCACTGCTAGCTCTGGCGATCTCCACGGCGAGCCCGGCTAGGCGGGCTGCCTCCGCTTCCGATACCACACTGCCTGCGGCGTAACCCCACTGTCCGTCCACCAGCACCCTCACGCCGAGCCCGTACGACATCCCGCTGCGTGCCTGCTCCACCTGGCCATTTCGCACAGTCAGGCCCTCATCGGCCTGCCGCAGCGACCGTGCATCCGCATAGGATGCCCCAGCCGTTCGCGCCCGGTCAAGAGCCATTTCGAGTATTCTCAACACCATTACACCTCCCGCGGTCGTGCAATATCGCCTATCTGACACACGAGTATGCCGAGGAGTATCAGCGCGGCGCCTGCGAATTGCTTCGCAACCATGCGCTCTCCGATCAAGAGCCACGCGAATAGCGCGGCAAATACCGGCTCCGACTGCATTATCAGAGCCGCCCTTGTTGGCGGCGTGTATTTCTGCGCAATCGTCTGGACAAGGTAGGCCAGGGCGGTGGCGGCGGCGCCGAGATATGCTACAGACCACACTACATCGGGGCCGAACGACAACGCCTGGACCATATCGCGTCCGGCGATCAGGGCGGCCAGGAGTGCCGACCATACCATCTGAGTGAACGAAAGCAGGAAACCGTCGTGCCTGGGCGAGTAATGCCCCAGCATGACAATGTGAAGCCCAAAGGCGAACGCGCACGCCAGGACGAGTAAGTCGCCGACTGACGGACGCCCAAAACCCCGAAGTGTGAGTAATCCCAGTCCTACCAGGGCCACAGCTATCCCTGCGGCCTGATACGGCAGAACCCTCCTGCGGCGGAAGACATACTCCAGAAGCGGAGTGAACACAACGTGCATCCCTGTGATGAAACCTGCCTTGGAGGCAGTGGTGGCCTTCAGGCCGTAGGTCTGCGTGAGGAACCCGGCCATGAGCGGAACCGCCAGCAACAGGCCGGCCGTCCATGCGTGCCTGTCAAGCTTCTTCAGGCGTGGGCTGGCGATCAGCCCCAAGATTATCGACGCAATTCCGAATCGAACTGCAATAAACGTGGCGGGATTGATCTCCCCGACCACGCTCTTGACGATCGCAAAGCTAGTGCCCCACACCACGCATATGCCAACCAAGCTGAGGTCGGCAAGGAGTGATCTGGACGATGATGATAGCCGCGTACGCACTTTCCTGCCTACTCCCATTCGATAGTAGACGGGGGCTTGGACGTGATGTCGTACACCACCCTGTTAACGCCGGGAACCTCGGCGACAATCCTTCTAGAGATCGCATCAAGCACATCGTGGGGGAGGCGTGCCCACTCAGCCGTCATTGCATCCTCACTCTTCACGGCGCGCACCGCGATCATGTGAGAGTAGGACCGCACCCGCGAACCATCCTCCATGGCTACGCCAACGCTTCGCATCGTGGGAAGAATCGCGAAATACTGCCACACGCCCCCGGCCGCCGGGAGCTTTTCGATTTCCTCCCGCACTATGGCATCGGCTTCGCGCAAGATCTCCAGCCTCTCGCACGTCACGTCTCCCACGATCCTGACTGCGAGCCCGGGGCCTGGGAACGGCTGCCTACCTACTATCGACTGTGGAAGGCCGAGCGCCGCGCCCGCCGCGCGAACTTCCTCTTTAAACAGATACCTGAGGGGCTCCACCAATTCGAATTGAAGCTCTTCGGGAAGCCCGCCCACATTGTGGTGGCTCTTCACCCCGGTTCCACCGTGCCGGGGCGACTGACTCTCCAGCACATCGGGGTAGATCGTCCCCTGCACCAAATAGCGTGCTTCGCCCAGTCGACGCGCCTCTTCTTCGAAAACCCGGATGAACTCCTCGCCGATTATCCTCCGCTTGGCCTCGGGGTCAACTACGCCGGCAAGCCTGGTGAGGAAGCGGTCCTGTGCATCCACGACCACCAAGTTCATGTGGAAGTGCCCTTGGAATACCCTCTGGACCTCCGAGGCTTCGCCCTTGCGCAAAAGGCCGTGATCCACGAATATGCATGTCAGCGCATCGCCTATGGCACGGTGAGTGAGCACCGCTGCCACTGACGAATCCACCCCTCCCGACAGCCCGCATACCGCGCGCTCGCGGCCGACCTGCCGCGCGATCGCAGCTATCGAGTGCTCCACAAACTCATCAGGAGTCATGCAGGCGACGCGGGCGCGCGCCGCATCCTCCCTGCGCATGCTCTCATTCACATCCATTCCGGCATCCCTTTTCATGCCTGTTCCTCTCCGTCCTTGTTCCATACGCGATCCATCGGAACGCCCACGAAGGGCAGGTTGCGGTATTTCTCGCAGTAGTCTAGGCCGTAACCGACGACGAATTTGTCGGGTATG
This sequence comes from Bacillota bacterium, assembly GCA_035351775.1. Taxonomy (GTDB): domain Bacteria; phylum Bacillota; class DTU025; order DTU025; family DTU025; genus UBA5389. Next base: position 22,529 of record DAOPWT010000003.1, read on the forward strand.
ACAAACCCATTGTAGTCGGGAACGACCGGCGCTCGGCGCCTGTCGGGCTTGTCGAGCAGAGTACATATCCTGACAGACGCGGGCTTGCGATTCTTCAGGTAGGAGGCCAAGTAGTTCAGGGTGAGCCCCGAGTCGACTATGTCTTCGACAATGAGCACGTGTTTGCCCTCTACCGCCGCATCTAGGTCTTTGACTATCCTCACAACCCCGGACGACACCGTAGAAGCCCCATAGCTGGTCACTGCCATCGTGTCGATGCACACAGGGATAGTGATGTGGCGCATCAGGTCAGCCATGAACACGAGGGCGCCCTTGAGTATGCAGACGAGAAGCAAATCCTTTCCCCGGTAGTCGCGGGATATCTCCTCGCCCAGCTGTGCAACCTTCGACTCGATCAGTTCGGCGGAAAGAAGTATCTCCCGGATGTCATCCTCTATGCGCGCAGGCAGCCGTTCAGACACAGCGCGATGCCTCCTATCAAACCTCGGGGCCGGTCCCACGAATCAGAATGGACCGGCCCGCAGAGGCGCCGTAGATCCAGAGTAGGCAATTACACTAAATGGCGATTCCCCTTGCCACGTGCACGTACTCACGAGGCACCGCAATCGTGATCACTGCCGTCTTGTTGAAACCCTTGGGCTTTCTGACGTTGACAACCTTAGCGTCGCACACGACCTGCCCCGACCTGTCGGTGGCTCGGACCTCATCTCCGCGCTCGGGAACGGGCAGGTATTCATAGGGAATAGATACCAGGGCGTCGGGGCCGTCTTTCGATTCGTCCTCGATGAAGATGGCGAGCCCCGGGCAGACCGCAACGCACGTGCCGCACCCTTCGCACTTGTCTTCGTCCAGAACCGGCAGGTTCGTTATGGGGTCGCCGACAGCGATGGCGCCGAACCGGCAGCCGGTCTCGCATGGGTTACATGGAATCTCCTGCAGGCACTCGATGACCGCCACCGGACCCTTCTTGGCCCGGCCCTCGCCGGGACATCCCCGAGAGGTCCGAACGTCTTCCCACGTGACGATCCCGTTCTTCTCGATGTCCGTCAGCAAATCAACCACTCCTCACGAGCCTTTCTTATGACCCTCCGGTCATAGACCTTCGGGACCACTTCCAGGACTGACCTACAAGCGCAGTATCTAACGTCGTCCAAGAACCCGATACCGGCAAGATACGCGCCATGCTCCGACTCTACTAGCGCATCCTCAATGGATCCTCTGCGATGCTCATAGATGGCAGCGGCAGCTCGGGCTGAGTCAGAAAGCGACGCTGCGGCGAGCTGAGCCAACTCCGATGCGAATAGCCCTGCGCACAGGGCGTCCTCAATGCTGAAACGTCCATCCTGGCCTGCGCATAGCAGCAGTACATCACGGTCATTTGCGGTCGCAAGCATGCCGAGCACGGCCTCGGCGTTGAGGAAACAGGCTATGACTATCTCTCTCGCGCCCCCGTACTGCTTGACAGCTCGCGTTCCGTTGGTAGTTGCCAGGATCACCTTCCTCCCGGCGACTCTCGCCTCGGAGTACTCGGCAGGCGAATTTCCGAGGTCAAACCCATCAACTGCAAGCCCGCGCCTTTCTCCCCCCAGCACGTAGTCGAACCTGGCATAGCCGCTGGCAATGGTAATGGCCTCTTCTATGCTCTCTGCAGGTATAACTTCATCGCACGAATTCGCCAGAGCTGTCGCGACGGTACTGCTGGCCCGTAGAACATCGATAACAACTACTGCTGCATTTGACACGTCTTTCGCGGCAACTTCACCGGGAATCAGGGATACGTCGACTCGCATTGCGACTCCCCTTTCAGCTAGCTTGAGCTTAAGACTAGGACAGATCACTGGCCCAGCGGTTCTACCAAAGCATGTATGGCGTCCGAATCTGGTTCCCAGTACGCGCCTTTGAAATGCCCAGGAAGCGTAGTCGACTGAAGAGTATCCGAGTCCAGCCTGCGCAGACGCCACCCGACGGCGGCCATCTCGCGCACGGATAGGTCGGTGTTGGTGTTATCCTGGGCGATTTTCACAATTTTCTTAATGGACTGAATCCCCCGCCAGCTCGCCAGCTCGTCCAAGAGTGCCCGGAAGAATTGCTGCTGACGCGCTGTACGCGAAATATCGCCCAGAGCATCTTGGCGGTATCTGACAAAACTGAGGGCCGTCTCGCCGTCCATATGGTACATTCCGGGCTCAAGGTCGATGGAGTATCCCCCGGCACGGTCGGTATACTTCATCCGCCGGTCAACAGCGATGTCCACCCCGCCCACCGCATCCACTATCTCGGTGAATCCGGTGAAATTGACCGATGCATGCCTGTGTACGTCCAGCCCCATTAGCTCCGACACGACCTGACGCGCAAGGTCCATGCCGCCCAGGGCCGTGGCGGAGTTTATCCTGCGCCGACCGCCGCTCGGGAACTTGACCAGGCTATCGCGGGGAATCGACACAAGAAGCGCCGCCCTATCGCGCCGCGGCACAACAAGCAGCATTACGGCGTCCATCCTGCCCTCAGAGTCGATGGCCTCCCCGTTCCTTGCGTAGTCGCGATCCTCGCCCACCAGCAGTATGCTGAAGTACGGGCCCTCGCACGGAAAGCGAACATACCACAGCGCCGCGCCGATCAGCGCTCCGACGACAACAACAAGGATCACTATTGCAGCTACGAGCCCGCGCCAGCGGCGCGGTTTTCGAACATTGTCGGATCCATCGGAAACGTGCGACATAATTCATACTCCTCAAGCGCGCTGAATGCCCACATTACGTCTAATTCTACGATAGGTTGCCGTATCCTTCCGATTGAGCATCTTCAAGCCTCGCACCTGGCACCGCGTTGGCATCAAGCCCCGAGACCCGCCCGCCGGCAAGCCCGTAGTAACCGGCCGAAGCTATCATGGCTGCGTTATCAGTGCACAGCGATAGCGGAGGGCAGAACACTTCGATCCCCAGCTCGGCCGCAAGGTCGCCCAGGGCTCCCCGAAGCGCCAGGTTAGCCGCCACCCCGCCCGACACCGCAAGCTTCTGGATACCACTGGCGCGCACCGCCGGTTCTATCCTCGACACCAGTTCATCTATGACCGCCTTCTGGAATCCGGCAGCCACGTTCGGATAGTCGATCCGACCGCCTTTCTGCTCCTCCGTATGTAGGTAATTGATGACGGCTGTCTTGAGACCGCTGAAACTGAAGTCAAGCGGCCTGCCCTCCACGCGGGCCCGGGGAAAAACGACTGCGCCGGGATCGCCCGACCGTGCCAACTTCTCCAACGCCGGGCCACCCGGATACGGAAGCCCCATTACCCTGGCAACCTTGTCGAAAGCCTCTCCGGCTGCGTCGTCGCGCGTGCGCCCAAGAACCTCGTATTGCCCGTGCCCGGGCATCGCGACAAGTTCGGTGTGGCCCCCGGATACAGTCAGGCACAACACCGGCGGGTCGAGCCGTGAATGAGCCAGGAAGTTCGCGTAGATGTGCCCTTCGATATGGTTCACGCACACCAAAGGGATGCCGGCTGCAAACGCGAGCCCCTTTGCCGCCGCCAGGCCCACAAGCAAGGCGCCCACCAAGCCCGGCCCATAGGTAACGGCCACAGCGTCAATTCCAGCCAGCTTCACCTGGGCTTCTTTCAGAGCCCTGTCCACCACTGGGATGATTGCCTCCACGTGGCGACGCGAGGCGATCTCGGGCACAACTCCGCCGAACTCGCGGTGTATATCTATCTGAGACGAGACCACTGACGAGAGTATCTCGCGTCCTCGCGCAACACAAGCTGCAGCCGTCTCGTCACAGCTCGTCTCGATGCCGAGCACGATCCCATCCTTACTGCACATCCGCGTCCTGCCTCCCACAGAGCGCCTGTAGAGCGCCGGATATGCCGTCAAGCCACATTATGAGTGCATCCTCGCGATTGTCGATATAATAGCGAGGCCTGACTCCGGCCGGCACGAACCCAAGCCCACGATAAAGTTCCTGCGCAGGTAGGTTTGAGACGCGCACCTCCAGCGTCATGCGGTCTGCTCCCTTCGACTGAGCGAACCCCATCAGTCCAACCATTATTGCCGTACCTACCCCATGGCGGCGGCGATCGGAACGGACTGCTATGTTGGTCACGTGAGCTTCGTCGCATACCAGCCACATGCCGCCATACCCCACCATCGTTCCAGACTCGTCCCGAATCACGACATAGAGAGCCCGTTCGTTTCGGGTGAGTTCGTCGATGAACGCGGCACGGCTCCAGGGAATCGGAAAGGACTGCCTCTCAATCTCCACCACGTCATCTACGTCAGCGAGGGTCATGAGCGATACCGTGTATTCCATCTCGAAGCCTCACTTCTGCCTCCGATGGCCCAGGGTACATAGGAATAACGCGGGCAGGATCATCTGCGGTCCCCGCGTGGAGCAGATCAGACCCCAGAAGGCCAACCTGCGACGGTCGCAATATGCACATTGGCGCAGGCGGAATCTCTGCCACGCCGGGCAGCTCCGATCGGAGCGATTCGGCGTACGCCAACGCTCCGTCTCCAAGGAAGAGCACCCGAGCCCTTGGGCCGTTATCGCCCGACACTGAAGACGGCGGCGCCGACTCCGTGTCGCGGGCAAGGGACGCAATCTCGCTGATGTGCCTGACTGCGTAGGTCGATACCCTCTCGGGGCGCCACACATCACTCGACTCAGGCGGCGCGAACGAGGCGGAATAGCATCTGCCGTGCCTCGCGTCGATTAGGCACCATACCGCGCGCGCCCCTCTGCCGCGTCCGTACGCCAGCGCATCAAGTGAGGGCACTGACACTATGGGTATGGAGAGAGCGTACGCCATCGCTTTGCACGCCGACACGCCTATGCGGACGCCGGTGAATGACCCTGGCCCCACGCCGCATGCTATTGCGTCAAGATCGCCCGGGCCAACATCCGCCGCCGCCATCAGTGCTTCCACTGACGACATCAGTCGTTCAGAGTGCGTCGCCCGGACGTTCAGTATGTGCTCGCCCAAGGTAATGCCGTCTTTGAGCAGGGCGACGCCTCCGACCATGGTCGAAGTGTCCATCGCCAGGATCAGCACGGTCTCATCTCCTCTAGGATGCGCCTGTATCTATCGCCCTGAGGCGATAGGACCAACTCACGCCCGTACACGGCAGTCGTGCCGATCTCCACCGTGAGCCGGTCCATATTGAGCAATGGGCTGTAGACGTCCGGCCATTCAATGACAGCCACTCCGTCGCCGCCGATATACTCGTCGAGCCCTGCATCCTCGAACTCCTCGGCAGACCCGAGCCTGTACAAGTCGAGGTGGTACATGGGAATCCTCCCTCTGTACTCCTGCGCAAGAACGAACGTGGGGCTCGACACACGCGATTCATCTGCGCCCAGCCCCACGGCTACACCCCTGGCAAAGCAGGTCTTGCCTGCGCCCAGCCCCCCTCGGAGGCAGAGAATATCGCCGGGCTGAAGCAGTTTGCCGAGGCCACAGCCTATGGCGATGGTCTCGGCAGGCGAGCGCGACGTAATTCGAACGGTTTCACTCATGATGCTCTTACCTTTATGATTATACTTGACCTGCTCGCGCTCGGTCAAATGGTTCCAGACGCTCCTTCCAACTCGAAGCAGGGCCGTATGTAGCCGACCACGTCGCCCCTGCAGTTGCGCACAGGCCGTTCGACGGCAAGCTCGCGTGCGCCCACCGTCTCGGGGGTGACAGCACCCAGCACTCGCAGGACCCCCATGACAGCTGATGGAAGAGCCCTCGCTCCGCCGTCCTCGATCTTGACGGCTACGCCAAGGCCTTTCCCGGGTATGCCCACGCAGAAGAGGCCCTCTGCCCCTCCCTTACAGAAAAGGGCGCCCGGTGCGCCAAGCATGAGGTTGGTTCCGAAGTCGCCCGACCCGCCCACCATTTCAGGATGATCCATCATGGCGCGGACGATCCGCCTGGCCGGCTCCGTGTATTCCGCAGGGAGCGATTCCGGCGTCGACATCCTCGCATACGCACGGGCCATGCTGGCGAGGGGCATTCCGAACACGACTACTCCGCACCCGTCTACCCCGCGTACGACTTCTTCGCGCTGCAGGCCGGCGACATCCGACACCGCCTGCCACATGTCCAGCTGCACCTGGCCATCTCGCGATACATAATCATCAATGGGGTAGCCTCGATGCACCGCATACATCAGCATTCCGGCATGCTTCCCAGAGCAGTTGTTGAAAACAGGGCTGAACGAGGAGCCGGACCGGATCCGCGCAACTGCCTGGCTTGACCCGACCGAGGCACGTTCGGGCGGCCACACGCATGATGGCGCGTGCGTCCCGCACATCAGGGCCGATTCAGTCAGCCCTATTTTGCCCAGTATGCTCGTGACCGCCTCCACATGGATATCCTCCCCGCGGTGGGATGCGGCCATCACAGCGAGCTCACTGTCGGTTATGCCGAATCGATCAACCGCGCCTGACGCCACTATCGGAAGTACCTGAATGGGTTTTGCCGAAGAGCGGAAGTAAGTGACACAGCCTGGATCTCCAGCCCACCGCAGCAGCTTCCCATCGGTATCCGCCACAGCGATGTGCCCTCTGTGCACGCTCTCAACCAGATCGCCTCTGTATACCGAAACTAGTGCTTGTGACATCGAATGCAATTCAGCACACTCCCTGTGCAGCAATTACGAATTCTTTGAATACGTTGAGGGCCTCAGGGTCTTTGCCGGCCAAAGCCTCGGGATGCCACTGAACACCCACCATGAACCGACTTCCGGCCTTCTCCATAGCCTCTACAATGCCGTCGCCGGCCCGCGCCGCCACTTCGAAGCCGGGCGCCACAGGATGCACGGCCTGATGATGGAAGCTGTTCACCATGATCGAGTCGCGCCCGAACACTCTCCACATAATTGAACCGGGGACTACTGATGCCGAATGCGTGGGAAGCCATCGCGGAGCCGCGACCATGTGTGCGTGTGCGCCCGGAACGCACGATTCGATATCCTGGATCAGACCGCCCCCTGCCGCCACGTTCAGTATCTGCATCCCCCGGCAGATCGCGAGGACCGCCAGATCCGCCTGCATCGCTGCTCGGGCCAAGGCCAGTTCGAACTGGTCCCTCACAGGGTTGACCGAGCCAAGCTTGGGGTGGGGTTCTTCGCCGAACAGACCGGGAAGGACGTCGGGCCCGCCAGTGAGCACTATCCCTCTCGCGAACGAGCACAGCTCAGCAGCGACCTCGGGTTCGCGACCGCACTCCATGGAAGGAACCGCAACAAGTGGAAGCCCGCCCGCCAGGTAGACGGCACGCACGTAATCTGCCTGGAGCTTGAAGGAATCGCTCGACTCAATGTCGCAGTCGGACGAGATCAGAATGAGCGGACGCACCGGAAAGACCCCCATTACGTACTCATCCCGGCAGGACTTGAGCTGCCGGGCAAAGTCAGATGTCGATCAGCCCGAGGCTGATCTCAGCTGCACGATTTATCTTTCTCATGGTATCGCCGTCAAGGGTACACACATGTTGCAGCAGGCGGGCCTTGTCGATCGTCCGCAGCTGCTCCATGAGCACGACCGAGTCAAAGGCAAGGTTACCTAGGGAGGCCGGAAGCTCAACGTGAGTCGGCAGTTTGGCCCGCTTGATTCGGGAAGTAACGGCGGCCACTATTGTAGTGGGGCTGTAGCGGTTGCCGATATCGTTCTGAACCACCAGTACCGGCCGAACCCCGCCCTGCTCTGAGCCGACCACTGGGTTGAGATCGGCATAGAAAACGTCGCCGCGCTTGATATCCAAGTCAGTCACCGCCCGCAAGAAACCGCTCATACCTGATGAAAGCCTCTTCCTCTGCCGCGGCACATTCATCGGCCATCTGCGAGTTGATCGAGGCCATCTCAGAGTAGCCTTCTTTGAGCTTCTTGCCCAGCTCCGATCGGGCGTGTTCTGCCATGAACATCCTTACAGCTTCGCGCACGACCTCGCTTCGATTGAGCCCAATTGCCCTCCCGAAAACGTCCACTTCGCTCAGGAGCGAAGATGGAACAGACACCATGATGCGCTTGAGTTCTGCCATAGCAACACACCCCCGAAGCGCTAGGCCGTGCCACGCATAGACGTATGCATGCCAATTATACATGTATGCCTAAAGTGATGTCAACCTGCGGCGATACTGCCCGATAGTGGGTATTGCCCCCGTGATGTGGCATACCTCGTCACGGCTGCGATGACACGTACACGCGCGGTACCCGTTTGCTGATGGCGCACACGACTTCATAGCCTATAGTGCCCATGATTCGCGCAATGTCCTCCGCGTATATCACCTCGCCGCCTTGCTCCCCGATCAGCACAGCCTCGTCGCCGACCTCCACGTCGGAGTCATTGGGCAGTGCCACCATTATCTGATCCATGCAGACCCGCCCTGCCACGGGACAGCGAACACCCCTGATGAGCACCTCTCCCTTCCCCGAAAGGCCACGTGAGTACCCGTCTGCATAACCCACGGGTAATGTGGCGATGAGCTGGGGGTCAGGAGCAACATAGGTCGCTCCGTAGCTGACTGTAGCGCCGGCCCTCACAGGTTTGACATACGATACCCTGGTTCTGAACGATAGCGCCGGTTGCCATCCCTGGCCCAGGGGAGATGTTCCCATCGGAGATATCCCGTACATCGCGCCGCCTATCCTGACCATGTCCATGGCGGCCTCCGGAACGCACAGCGCTGCAGCGCTGTTCGCCACGTGCTTGATGGGGATTTCATATCCTTGTGCAGCTAGGCTCTCCACGACGTCGTGGAACAACTCCAGCTGTCTACGCGTCATCGACGGGTCGCTCTCAGCGCACGCCAGGTGGGTGAATATGCCCTCGATCTCCAGTCGAGGCAGCCCGGATATGTGCCTTACTAGCCCAGGAATGGATTCAGGCGGTAGACCTAGCCTGCCCATGCCGGTGTCTACCTTGATGTGCACCTTGGCCTTCCGCCCCAGCAAGGCGGCTGACTCCGACAACACGTCTGCGGACTCATATGACGCCACGGCGGCAGTCAGGCCATACCTAACCAGATCGGGCGCCTGCCACGGAAAGAGAGCCTCCATGAATAGAATGGGGGCAACGATGCCTGCCCTTCTGAGGGCAATCCCCTCCTCCACAAGGGCCACGCCCAGAAAAGCGGCGCCCGACTTCAGGGCCGCAATCGCAACTGGAACGGCTCCGTGGCCATATCCGTCGGCCTTCACCACCGCCATGATCTGCGTCTTGCCAGGGATGGCCGCCCTCACGCGCTCGATGTTCTTTGCAATGTTCCCGGTGTCTACCTCGACCCAAGTGGGCCGCATGCCGGGCAGATAAGTCTCCTTCAGCCAGCGTCACCATCCTTCCGGCAGATGCGAATATGCTACAGGCATCATGCCCCAGAGCATGGCCGTCTTCGTACGCACTGCCCCGAATGCCTCAGGGATGTGTGCCAGCACATCGCCGGCGACCATCCCGTCCGCGCCGCGCTCGCGCGCTGCGAGATCCCCTGCCAGACCATGAATATAGGCCGAGCAGTACCCAGCCGCGAGACTGCCCAGACCCGCGGCACACAAACTCCCTGCCGCGCCCGACAGAACATCGCCCATTCCGGCAGTGGCCATTCCAGAATTCCCGGTGGGGTTTACATACGCTTCCCCGCCTGTGCCGGCGATGACCGTCCTTGCGCCCTTCAATACTACTGTGGCGCCTGTCTCCAGCGCCGCCCGCCGGGCCCACCCCAGGCGGTCCCGGTTGATCTCGTCCGCTCCAACGCCGAACAGCCTGCCCAGCTCGCCAGGGTGAGGAGTGATAACAACCGGCGCTCTGGCCTCCCTGAGCGCCTGAGCCCTCCCCGCCATAACGTTGATCGCATCGGCGTCCAGCACGAGCGGTACGCGAATTTCCGAAATGACAGCGTCCACGATTGTGGCCGTGCGTTCGCAACACGACATCCCCGGGCCAACGACTACCCCCTGGCAGCGCGCTGCCATCTCAAGTATGGGGGAGACGCATGGCTCAGGCGCAGGATGCACCATGACCTCCGCATGACGGGCACTCACTTCACCCGCTATGCCGGCAGGAACCAATAAGTGAACCAGACCCGCCCCAGACCTTAAGGCTCCCATCGCAGCCAGCGAAGGAGCCCCAGACATCCCCGGTGAGCCGGCGACGATCAGAACGCTTCCGAAATCGCCTTTGTGCGCGTCGGGCCGGCGTACAGGCAGGGCTGCCCGTACATCGTCCGGCGTGGTCAAGCGTGTCTTGATCTCGCCTAAGTCAAGGAGCGGAGGCGGCATGCCGATGCCGTCTAGCACCACACGACCGGCATAGTATGCACCAGGATACGTGAGCAGACCTGTCTTGGCCAGCGCCAAGGTGACGGTAGTGTGAGCGATCACACACTCGCCAAGCACAGCTCCGGTAAGGGCGTCCACGCCGCTTGGAGCATCAACAGCTACAACAGGCGCAGTCGACTCGTTCATGAGCGATATGGCTCGCGCCGCCTCAGGCGACGGCGCCCCGCGCGCCCCGGTTCCCAGGATAGCGTCGATGATCACATCGGCTTGGGCCAGGTCGGCTCGGGCGGCATTCCACGCCTCTTCGTCCACAAGGGGAACGACGCCAACCCCCGCCCCTGCCATCGCGTCCATGTTGATTCGAGCGTCTCCCACTATTGTGGATGGATCCCCAACCACATACGCCCAGACGCGGGCTCCATACCCCGCCAGGTGACGCGCAGCCACGAAGCCGTCCCCGCCGTTGTTGCCCCTGCCGGCGATTATGCAAACCGACACAGGACGCGTAGGTTCAGCAAAACGCCGCAGCCCAGCTGCCCCAGCCCGCGAAGCCACGCGTGAGGCAACCCGAGCCACTGCTGCGCCTGCATTCTCCATCAGGGCCAACCCCGAAACGCCGTACCGTTCGGAGGCCTCCCTATCCATCTGCCGCATCTCGTCAGGAGTCGCAAGTCTCATCGTCGTCACCCCCGCCCCCGGCGCGCCCCAGCGCGACGGCGAACGCGCACACATAGTCGTGATCGTGCGATATCGATACCAGGACGCGCAGAGCGCCGATCTCATTCGCCCGGCGACTAGCTCCGCCTGAAAGCCTGACCGCAGGCGCACCGCCGTCGGTGCGGCACACTTCAATGTCTGTGAAGGATATGTCGCCCATACCGCAGCCTAGGCTCTTCATCACTGCCTCTTTCGCCGCAAACCTGGATGCCAGGTATTCTCGTTCATTGATTCTGCGGTCCGACAGCTCGTCGGGAGTGAATAGGCGCGCAGCCGACCCACCAGGCGCACGTCGCGCTATCTCCCGGAATCGCTCTGTGCGTATGATATCGACACCCACGCCCAGGACGCTGTCAGGCAAGCTCTGCCGAAATGACGGCTGCGACACCCTCAACAACCTTCCTGACCAAGTCTTCATCTGGGCCCTCGCCCATGACGCGCACCACCGGCTCAGTGCCCGACGGCCTCACCACGAGCCTGGACGAATCGCCCAGCGCGGCCTGGCCCGCCTCCACAGCCTGTCGTATCGCAGCGGAAGCGCCATACTCATCCTTGCGCGGCACACGCACGTTCACCATGATCTGCGGGAATTTAGCCATCGCCGAAGCCAGTTGGGCGAGGGGTTTGCCGGTGGTCGCCACGATAGAAGCCACTTCGACGGCGGTGATGAGCCCATCGCCTGTAGTCGTCTTCTCCAGCATTATGATGTGCCCCGACTGCTCGCCCCCGAGTACCAACCCGCGGCGCCTCATCTCCTGAAGAACGTACTTGTCGCCCGCACTCGCCATGATCACCTGACACCCGATGGCTCGCATGGCCTGAACCAGGCCGAGATTGCTGTACTGCGTGGCGACAATCGCACCGCCGGGCAGGCCCCCTGCGGTCATTCGAAACGCAGCGCACAAGGCCATGATCTGGTCCCCATCCACAACATTCCCATCGGAATCGACGGCCATGACGCGATCTGCATCGCCATCGTGGGCAAATCCTATGTCCGCGCCGAGCTCACGCACTGCCCCTTGGAGTGCCTCAGGATCGGTAGACCCGCAACGGACGTTGATGTTGTCGCCGTCAGGAGAGTCATTGATCACCGTAGTCCTAGCGCCCAGCGCCCGAAAGGCCGCGGGAGAGGTGCGGCAGGACGCGCCGTTCGCGCAGTCGATCACGACATGCAGCCCGTCCAGCCTACGCCGGGCGACGCCCACCGCGAACCGAACGTATATATCGGCGGCGTCAACAATGTCGCGGGCGACGCCCACGCCGGTGCCGTGCGGGCGTGGAAGGCCGTCGGCCTCTTTCCAGTTAGCCGCGCCCATGTCGCCGCCTCCTGCTGCCAAGGCGCCGGCCTCAATCTCCGCCTCCAATTCGTCGGCGAGCTTGAACCCATCAGGGCCGAAAAACTTGATGCCATTGTACTCCGCAGGGTTATGAGAGGCAGAGACCACCACACCCGCATCCGCCTCCAGCGCGCGAGTGAGGTACGCCACTGCAGGCGTCGGAACGACGCCCGCTCGGGCTGCATCGACTCCAGCGGAGTTGATGCCGGCGATAACCGCCGACTCCAGCATGCCGGTGGATCTGCGCGTATCGCCGCCCACCACTATCAAAGGCCTGCCCGCCGTGCGACGCAGAGCAATGGCGGCGCCCGCCCTGCCCAGCCTGAACGCGAGCTCAGGTGATAACCGGGTGTTGGCAACTTCCCTTACTCCGTCGGTCCCAAAAAGCACTCCCACAGCACAAATCGACCTCCACTCCATACAAGGCGCTCAGCGAGATTTCCACCGCACCAGCACGGACCCAGGGTACATTTCCACGCCCTGCACAACCTCGCCCTTATCGTCCAGCGCAAGCAGCGCAGCCAAAGCTCCCTGCGGTTTTGCTGCCATCGGGCCGTCAGCCGGCCCTTCTTCTTCGCCCTGATCCTCACTCCCGCCCCGGGCCTCGGTTTCGGTTTCGGTGGCGGTTGCGGTGTCGGCCACATCCTCGGCCGGTGCGTCCTCCACGTAGGCAAGAGCGAGCGCTACGACGCGCGATACACGGTCGACGGCAGCTTTCGGGCCTTGAACCCGCGCCCTGGAAGGCACGGCATTCACTTCCTCGATGCCCTCTGACGCCAGGTTCGCACAGATGGTCGCTTCCACTTCGAATTCGGCGGATACCAGCTCCTCAACTGTCACACCCACCACGATAGCCCCACTCCTTACCACCTCCAGCCCCGAAGGCGGCAAGGGTTCGGCAGCCAGCAGATGTTGCCCAGAAGTCACGCCCGCCATGTTGACCACGGCGATGATATCAGCGTCGCTTGCAGTCGTCTCAAGCCCCCTGGTTCCCCTCAGCCGCACCGTCACAGAGGACGGGACCTCGGTCACTACCATGCCCTGGGGAACGTTCTTGACAACGACTCTGGCATCCCTGACAGTGTCGAACGTGGGCGTGGACGCCGTTCGGCTTTTCTCACTGCCGGCAACTACCCATATCACTCCCGCCAGACAGAGTGCGAGAGCCCTCATGGAGATCTCTCTCCAACCCCTTGCAGTCGGTGTCATCGCCCTGCGCCCCTTATCCGCCAGAACTTGCCTTCCTTGCCGTTCACATCGAACAGCGTATCAAGCCTCACTCGCAGCTCAGTAGGGGAAAGATCGCGAATGAGCTCGCCGCCGCTGGCCAAAGAGACTGCTCCCGTTTCTTCCGACACCACCACAACCACCGCGTCGCTGCGCTCACTCATGCCCAGCGCCGCACGGTGCCTGGTGCCGACCTTGCGACCACTAGCGCGCCTCTCCGTGAGCGGGAGGATACAGGCCGCAGCTACTATCCGATTTCCGCGGATGACAACAGCCCCGTCGTGCAGCGGCGTATGGGGGGTGAAGACGTTCAGCAGTAGCTCCGCGGACACGTGCGCGTCGAGCTTCACTCCCGACTCCGCTATGTCGCCCACGCCGGTCTCTCGTTCCATGACGATCAAAGACCCAGTGTACTCCCTCGACATCGCCTCAGCGGCCCGACACACTTCAGCCAACACCCTGCGCGTTTCCTCAGGGCCGATGGCACTCATGGGCGTGCCCAAGAGCCGACCGCGCCCGAGCCGATCGAGGCCCTTGCGTATTTCCGGCTGAAAGACAATGGGGATCCCCACGAACGCCATGGTGGTTACTTGCCTGAGCAGCCAGTGGAGAGCGTCCAGCTTGAGCAACCCGGCGAGGGCATTGGCGGCGAACAGAATGGCCAGCCCCTTGATGAGCGACACCGCTTGAGTGCCCCTGAAGAGTGTCATCACCTGATAGACGAGGAAAGCCACTATCGCCACATCGGCAATAGTGGTCACTACCTGCATCCCAGTCACATCGGGAAAGCTGAGCGCGGTCAATACATTCACTCCCCAACGGAAACGAGTCAGGCTGACTCAGCGTGATACGAACATGTGTATTGCTTCGGCCACCCCGTCATCGTCGTTTGAGGCTACGACATAGTCGGCCGCTGCCTGCACGTCGCGCCCGGCGCCTGACACAGCGACTCCGATCGCTGCCTCGCGCAACATGTCGATATCATTCTCCGAATCGCCAATGGCCATCGTGTGAGCGATATCTATGCCGAAATGGCGAGCAAGATGACAAAGGGCCCGTCCTTTTGACACACGCGAGTCAACGATTTCAAGGAGCTCGGGCTGAGACCGCATTGTGCGTAAGTTCGGCCCGATAACGCCTTCAAGCGCCCGCCGCACCGAATCGATCCGCCCAGGATCCTCAATTATCAGGTACTTAAGCGATGGGCGGCTAGCAAATTCCTCGATATCGCCCATAACGTGCACCAAAGCGCCATACTTGGAGCCGTAGTAGTCCGAGGCTAATGTAGGGCGCGGCACGTAGAGCTCGTCGTCGAAGTATGCCTGGAACGCAACACCAAAGTCCCATAGGAACCTGACAACCGGTTCGCCGTCCTGGGGATCTATAGGCCTGATACATAGGGTATCGCCGCTATCTCGCATCCTAATCAGTGCGCCGTTGTACGCGGCTATGGGCATATCGGCCCCGAGCCCCGACACTATCAGGCGGGCGGTCTGAAACATCCTGCCCGTCGCGATTGCCACCACAGCTCCCGCCTCACGGGCCCGCTCCAGCGCGTTCCGGTTTGTAGGGGAAATCGACAGGTCCGAGCGAAGCAATGTATTGTCTAGATCGATGGCCACAAGACGTACCAATGGCTACTTGTCTCCTCGGATGATCGCATTTAGCGCTGCGCCGGTCAGGCCGAGCAGGACGGAGGCAACGATCGCCGCAAAAAGCCCTCCCGGCAGGTCAAATGAAGACCCCATCAGCCAATCGCCCAGCATGAGCATGAGCGCATTGATGACCAGAGTGAAGAGGCCGAAAGTGGCGAACTGCATCGGCAGGCTCAGGAATATGAATACCGGCCTGATGAATGTGTTGACGATGCCCAGTACCATCGCGGCCACAAGAGCCGCTCCCGCGCCGTCGATCTGTATGAGCCGGCCGCGGCCATAGGGCACGTATGACACTATAAGCAGCGCAAGCGCGTTGATAAGCCATTTCACTAGCCAACCCGGCATCGTGCCGCGGCGGCGATTGTCGTAACTATCCGTCATCTGAATGCACAGCCTCCCACAGGTTAATCAAACAGGTTCCTCCGGTATGACGATCCATCCAACGATGTAGAGTATAGCGCCAGGAAACCCTCTGGTGAACAGGGAGAGCGCCACCCATACTAGACGTATGAGCGTGGGATCGGTTCCCAAATAGTCGGCAATCCCCCCACAAACGCCTCCAAGCATGCGTTCGCGCACTGATCTGTACAGACGCCTCTGCATACTGCCCACACCTCCAGTCGGCTTGCATTCAGCTTGATATTATTCTAGCATTCCGCCGAGAATCCTCCACTACCTGCAGTACAGCGCCCTACTCCACGATGATTTCGACTCGTGTCCCGTCTTCGTCTTCCAGATCGACCAGGCTTCCCTGTGCACCCTCGTTGACCGCTGCGAGAATGGAGTCCATGTCGATGTTGTGCCCCTCCAGCTCGCGCATGGCGTCCCGAGGGATGAACCTCCACAGCACACGTACGAGCGATATAGGCACACTGACGTTGACCCGGGACCCATCCTCATCCTTCACCCGAACACGCAGGAACCTGGGCGGCATGGACGCAGTTGCCGGAGAAGCGCCTTCGTCTCCCTGTTCCATGGCGTCCATTATTCTCTGTGCTTCTTCCACGCTCAGCTTGCCATCGCGCACCATCTCAAGAATCTGTCTTTTCTCTGCTTCCACTGCGCATCCCTCCCTAGAAGCTCAATCCTATACGCTGTGTACTGATACCGAACCATTGAGCGCGCGGGCGTCCACGACCACCACGGGAGGCGACGGCACAGAGCTGCTGGGACGGCTGACCATCGACAGGCTCCGGCCAGGGCCTCGCCCGGAGCCCGGTTCCCTGCGGACTTCGGCGCCTTCCAGAGAAGCTCTGACTGAGCCGTTGACCGTGTGTGCGCTGATCTCATAGATTACGCCGGCATCACGAGGAACGTTCAACCGAACGCTGCCGTTCCCAGTGTTCACGCGGAGCCTTCCCGCCGACTTGTACGACAGGGTCGCACTCACAGAGCCGTTGGACGTTTCAAGGTTCGCATCGCCCAGGTCCCCGGATGCTGTCACAGACCCATTGCGTGCAGACGCAGTGGCCTTCGCCGCTGTAACGTCTGCGAGCACGACGCGCCCGTTGGCCGAGCGTGCATCGATTGACCCGGCCGTGAGCGACTCCAGTTTGGCGGACCCGTTGCGCGAATTCACCTTGATATCATATGTGTTCGCTCGGGGCACGTACGCTTCGACGGAGAGCGAGTTGCGAAGAGATTCATCTGCGCACTCAAGCCGCATCACTCCGCCCTCGAGCGAAAGCACAAGCCCTGAAGCCAACCTCCGCTCCGCCTCGGATTTGGTATCCACACCCCTCACCGTCGCGCTGGCCACTACCTTGTAGCCCGGCCTATCCCAGCCCGTCAGCTTGACGCTGCCATTTGAGGTTGCGAAGTCAATGGCGGATATGACGCAATCTGCAGGCATTTCCGACTCAAACGTCCGCTCGGCTCGTACCCCGACGGACCCGAACGCAAAGCCGAACGAGCCAAACATCGAGCCCAGCGTCCGAGCCAGCCTATCGGGCAACTCCTGACCAGCCTCAGCCATTTCCGACACGGCCTTCGAAAGCCTCTCCGAAAAGTCGTCCGCGATCACATCAGCCCGGACTTTACGTGAATCGAACGGATCTTCCTGATGCCCCTGATCGGTCGCGCCGAAGTCGCCCGCGCCATACAGATCGGATTCGTCCAACGCCTCTAGCAGCTGCTCAGCTTCATCGGCAGTGATTTTGCCCTCCGCCAGCAGGTTCAGTATTATCTTCCGCTCCTCGCTCATGACTCCACCCTCCCCCTGATTACTTGGACCGGAGTTGTCGCACGGCGTCGTCGGCACTGATCTCGCCGCGCGCCAGAGCTTCCACTATCGCCTTGCGGTGAGCCCCGTCGTCATCCTTGTCTGCCGCAGGCTCATCCACCCGGTAGCCCAGCGCGGCGATGACCGCATCCAGCCTATTGCGGACGGTGGGATACGATATTC
Organism: Bacillota bacterium; assembly: GCA_035351775.1. GTDB lineage: Bacteria > Bacillota > DTU025 > DTU025 > DTU025 > UBA5389. The sequence goes on from DAOPWT010000003.1 coordinate 40,129, forward strand.
CCAGCTCCTTTTCGACCTCCTTGATATTGCCCCTGCTCTTGATGAACACGTCTACGAACGCGCGGTGTTCAGGCGTAAGCCGGCAGAACTTACACGTATCGAACCGCCCCTCTATGGCGGTACCGCAGCTTCTGCACGCAAGCCTGGTCACGTCCAAGCTCTCCCCGCACACAGGGCATTTGCCCGGAAACTCACGTCGCTTCATCGAAGGCCCACCTCCTCGTCCAGCATGGGTCCCAATTCACATCATAAAGCCACATATTGATAATGTCAATATGCTGATTAATTTTGTTCAACCGCCGCGGCTTCCAGAGCCAGCAGCGCCACCTTGAGCGGCAGCCCGCCCCCAAAGCCTGTCAGGGCCCCGCTGGACCCGATCACTCTATGGCACGGCACCACTACCCCTAAAGGGTTAGCGCCGACCACAGACCCTGCGGCCCTGGCTGCGCGAGGGCTTCGAGCCGCCGTCGCCAGCGCGCCGTAGGTCGTGACCTTCCCCGGCGGGATGCATGCAATGCCCATCATGATGAGCCTGGTGAAGTCGCCGCACCACGCAAGATCGATGGGGTAATCAAAACGGAGTCCCTGAGGATCCAGAGCGCCCTCAAAGAAGAGCTTCAGGTCGTGCAAGACAGATGCCAGAACGTCCTCGGGATCCGCGCCGGCCCAGCGGGATCCGGAACGCGCGGCGCCGTCCAGGCCTGCCGCAAGCTGCTCTGGGCCGATGAACGCTTGGCTCAGCCCCAGGCTCGACAGGCGTGTCGCAGGCCTCGGCGCCTCCTCTGCCAGAGCGCGCCGGATATGCGCCGGCAATGGCAGACGCAGCAGCCCAGCTGTGTCCACGTCCGGAAGCAGGACCCTCCTGAGCCCTCCCGTGCCTGCCTCTGCCCACACCTTCCCGATACCAGTGTCAATCGTCGCGGTCACCGTTCCGGCCTGCCCTCGCGCGACGCCGCCATTGATTCGCACACTCATCTACGTTCCCTCCTGCTGATGAAGATGCTCCCACACTGCCCTAGCTGCCGGGGCAGTCATGCCTTGAACTGATGCAATCTCATCCTCCGAAGCCTCCGCCAGCGCCCCGAGCGACCCGAACCTCCTCATCAGGGCCACCAAACGCTTCTTGCCGATTCCCGGCACTTCCTCTAGTTCAGAAGCGATCCCCTTCTTGCCCCTCAGGGTCCGATGGTATGCTACGGCAAACCTGTGCGCCTCATCCCTCATGTGCTGCATGAGACGGAGCGACTTGGACTCGCGAGGAAGCGTGAGCGGCGTGGACTGGCCTCTCACAAAGATCTCTTCATTGCGCTCCGCCAAGCTGACTACGGGGATTGACGGCAACCCGGCCGATTGGGCCATGGCATCCACAACCAAGCCGGCCGAATTGAGCTGACCCTTGCCGCCATCTACCACTATGAGGTCGGGCAGACGCGCGAAACGCGGATCTGGGTTCTCTCCAGCCGCGCGGGCCAGTCGCCTCCTGATGACCTCGCCTATCATGGCGAAATCATCCTGCCCTTCCACTTGGCGAATGCGGTACCGCCTGTACTGCGACTTCGCCGGCCGTCCCTCTTCGAACACCACCATCGATCCCACCGCATCCGTGCCCTGCAGATTGGATATGTCATAACACTCCATCCTGGCAGGAGGCGCGTTGAGCCTAAGGTAGGCTGCAAGCTCCGCGAGGCCATCCATGCGCGTGCGCATCTCGCTCTGTTCTTCCGCGCGCGCCCTGGCAAGGTACTCCCGGGCGTTGTCGGCAGCGAGTTCCACCAGCTTGCGACGGGCGCCCCGCTGCGGAGCCTTGACAGACACGGGCCCCCCGCGTCGGCCGGCCAGCCACTTCTCCAGGATATCTGCGTCGTCTATCGCTGCCTGCAGCAGCAGTTCCCGGGGAACCCGGGAGTCCTCCGAATAGTACTCCTTGATGAAGGAGGACAGCATCTCGGCGTCATCCGCACCATCGGCCCCGCCCAGCATGAAGTGCTCGCTGCCCACGATTTTTCCGTCGCGGACGAACATGACTCGCACGCACGCGCCCCACGGGTCAGTGGCGAATGCTATTACATCCTGGTCAACACCGGAGTCAGAGACGATCCTCTGCCTTTGGATGACCTTCTCTACGGCGCGCATCTGATCGCGAAGCCGGGCAGCCTGTTCAAAATCGAGGCTGTCGGCCGCAGCCTCCATGCGCCTGCGGAGGCTTTCGATCAGGTCCGCCTGCCTGCCTTCCAGGAAGAGCACGACCTCGTCGACCATCTCTCGGTAAAGGCGGGGTTCCACTTGCCCACTACATGGCCCGAGGCAACGCTGGATGTGAAAGTTCAGGCAGGGGCGGCGTGCGGGAGTGTCGGCGTCAAACCTGTGCGAGCACTGCCTGAGTGGGAATAGCGTCTTCAGCATCCGCAGCGTCTCGCGCACTGCCGGGACATCGGTATAGGGGCCGAAGTAACGTGAACCGTCCCTCACGACTGTTCGGGTCATGAAGACCCTGGGATAAGGCTCGTTCACAGTCACTCTGATGAATGGGTATGTCTTGTCATCGCGGAGCCGGACATTGTAGTGCGGCCTATGCTTCTTGATCAGGTTGCACTCGAGTATGAGCGCCTCGAGCTCCGACCCGGTGACTAGGTAGTCTATGTCGGCGATGCGCTCAACCATTCGCGAGACTTTGGGCGAATGGCTACTAGATGATTGGAAATACGACCGGACCCGATTTCTGAGGTTTATGGCCTTGCCAACATAGATGACCTGGCCCGTGTCATCCTTCATCAAATAGACGCCCGGAGATGCGGGAAGGCCGGCAATGGTATCATCCAAGGGCACCGGTCATCGCCTCCAGCTCGTGCTCGGATTTCGCCTCAGTGGGCAGAATCCTGGCCAGGAATTGCCCAGTGTATGATCCGGGTGTGGCTGCGACTTGCTCCGGAGTGCCAGCCGCGACCAGGCGACCTCCCCTGTCGCCGCCTTCAGGGCCAAGGTCTATGATGTAGTCGGCAGTCTTGATCACATCCAGGTTGTGTTCGATCACCAGCACAGTATCGCCGCCGTCTACTAATTTCTGTAGTACTTCCAATAGTTTGCCAACGTCCTCAAAGTGCAGCCCGGTGGTGGGTTCATCCAGTATATATAGCGTCTTTCCATTGGTGCGCCGCGACAACTCGGTGGCCAGTTTCACGCGCTGGGCTTCGCCCCCAGAAAGAGTCGTGGCCGGCTGGCCCAGCTGGATATAGCCGAGGCCGACATCGTACAGAGTCTGCAGCTTACGCCGGATCCTTGGGATGTTATAGAAGAATTCCAGCGCTTCCTCGACCTTCATGTCAAGAACGTCCGCAATGCTCTTGGACTTGTACTTGGCATCAAGAGTCTCCCTGTTGTACCGCGCGCCATGGCACACCTCGCACGGAACATACACGTCGGGCAAGAAATGCATCTCTATCTTGATGATGCCGTCGCCTCGACATGCCTCACATCGACCGCCCTTGACGTTGAAACTGAACCTGCCGGGCTTGTAACCCTTCGCCCGGGCCTCAGTCGTTCGCGCAAATACCTCCCTGACCAGGTCGAACAGACCGGTGTAGGTGGCTGGGTTCGACCTTGGCGTCCTGCCGATGGGAGACTGATCGATGCCGATCACCTTGTCGAGGTGTTCAATGCCCAGTATGTCGTCGTGCGCGCCCGGCCTGGCATACGCCCGGTTCAAGTCGCGCGCCAGCCGCGCGTGGAGTATCTCGTTGATCAAAGTGCTCTTCCCGGATCCCGAAACGCCCGTCACACACACGAAAACCCCCAGAGGTACCGTCACATCCAGGTTCTTGAGGTTGTGCTCACGTGCGCCCTTGATCACCAACGACTTCCCGTTGGGCGTTCTTCGCGCCTGAGGCACAGGGATGCTGCGGGTTCCTGAAAGGTACTGGCCTGTCACAGAGGCCGGATTCCTCTCGACCTCGCCGACAGTGCCCGCCGCGATCACCTCGCCGCCATGGGCGCCGGCGCCCGGACCCACGTCGATGACATAATCAGCCGACCTGATAGTCTCCTCATCATGCTCCACCACGATCAGGGTGTTGCCCAAGTCGCGCAATTCCTTCAAGGTGGCGATGAGTCGCGCGTTGTCGCGCTGGTGTAGCCCGATGGACGGCTCGTCCAGGATGTAGAGGACGCCCACCAGGCTCGACCCGATCTGAGTGGCCAGCCTGATCCTTTGAGCCTCCCCGCCCGATAGAGTGCCTGCCTGGCGGTCTAGGGCAAGGTAGTCTAGCCCCACATTGCTCAAAAAGCCGAGTCTGGCGCGGATTTCTTTCAAGACCTGCCTGGCTATGAGCGTCTCGCGCTCTGTGAGATGCTGGCTGAAACCTTCAAAGAAGACCAGAGCATCGGCTGTCGACATCGAGGAGACCTCGGCGATGGATCTTCCTCCGACTGTCACCGCGAGCGCATCCGGCTTGAGCCGTGCCCCTCGACACTCGACGCACGGTCGTGAACTCATGAAGCGCTCCAGGTCTTCCCTGATGTAGTCGGACGTAGTCTCGCGGTAGCGCCGCTTGAGGTTGGGAATAACCCCTTCGAACTTCGATTCCCACATCTGCTCGCGCCCGTGCGAATCCTGATAGCGAAATCGGAATCGTTCCTCGCCGCATCCGTGTGCCAGCATCTCGCGGGCGCTTTCGGGCAGCGACGACCAGGGAACCGCGGTGTCTATCCCCTTCACGCGCGACACTTCACGTATCCGGCCGATGTAGAAGTCGGATATGACCCCATTTCGGTTGTAGGGCAAGACGGTGCCGTCATCAATGGAGCGGTTGGCATCGAAGATCAGCTCAGGGTCGAACTCGATCCTCACGCCCAGGCCCAAGCAGGCCGGGCACGCCCCGTAGGGGCTGTTAAACGAGAACAGCCTGGGCTGCAGCTCCCCGAAACTGAGCCCGCAGTCAGGGCAGGCCAGCCTCTCCGAGAAGACCATATCGTCGCTGCCGACTACGTCCACCAACACCAAGCCATCGCCGAGTTTGAGGGCCGTCTCCAGCGAATCGGCCAGCCGGCGCTGTATGCCGGGCCTCACGACCAGCCTGTCCACAACAGCCTCAATACGGTGGGTCTTGTAGCGCTCCAGGTCGATCTGTTCGGTCAGTTCATGCGCCTCTCCGTTGACCCGTACACGGGCGAACCCTTCACGCCTGAGATCATCGAGCACCTTCCTGTGCTCGCCCTTCTTGCCACGCACAACGGGGCCCAAGACCTGGATGCGGGTCCCCTCCGGCATGTTCATGATCCTGTCGACGATCTGGTCCACCGATTGCTGCGTGATCTCGCGACCACACTCCGGACAATGAGGAACCCCGATACGGGCGTACAGCAGCCTCATATAGTCGTAGATCTCAGTGACCGTGGCCACAGTGGATCGCGGGTTCCTGCCGGCAGCTTTTTGATCTATGGAAATCGCAGGCGACAGGCCCTCGATGTAGTCCACGTCCGGCTTGCTCATCTGCCCCAGGAATTGACGGGCATAGGCAGATAGCGATTCCACGTAGCGACGCTGACCCTCCGCGTATATCGTATCGAAGGCGAGCGACGATTTGCCCGAACCCGACAGGCCGGTCACTACGACCAGCTGGTCGCGGGGGATCTCCACATCGATATTCTTGAGGTTGTGCTCGCGCGCGCCTCGTATAATGATCTTATCTTTGCTCAAAGTTGGACGAACCTCCGCCTGAGATCTCTGATGCGATCCCGTATTTCGGCCGCCCGCTCGAACTCAAGCAGGCTGGCCGCCTTCTTCATCTGCTCCTCAAGATTCTTGATGAGCCTGGCGAGCTCGCGCTCGTCCATGCTCTCGGCCTCCTGCAGAACCTCCGCCTCGGCCTCGCTAGGCCTGCCTGCCCGCGTGCCGGGCCGTGCGCCGGGCCGCGTGCCCTCGCCGCCGGCGGCACGCTGAATCTCGGATAGGTCGCGCACTGCCTTCTTGATTGACTCGGGGGTGATGCCCCACTCCTTGTTGTGGGCGACCTGAATCGCGCGACGCCGGTCAGTCTCGTCTATGGCTTCACGCATAGACCCTGTGACATCATCGGCGTACATGATTACGCGTCCATCTACATTCCGGGCGGCCCGACCTATGGTCTGAATGAGAGAGGTCGCCGACCGCAGGAACCCTTCCTTGTCGGCGTCGAGTATAGCAACCAGACCAACCTCGGGCAGGTCCAGACCCTCACGAAGCAGGTTGATCCCCACCAGAACATCGAACTCGCCAAGGCGCAATCCCCTGAGTATCTCGATCCGTTCCAGGGTATCTATCTCCGAGTGCAGATACCTCACTCTGATCCCCAGTTCACGGAGGTAGTCGGTAAGGTCCTCGGCCATCTTCTTGGTGAGCGTTGTCACCAACGTTCGGTATCCCTGATCCGCCGTACGCCGAATCTGGCCTATCAAGTCGTCCACCTGCCCCCGCACGGGCCTGAGTTCGACCGCCGGATCGACCAGGCCGGTCGGGCGTATGACCTGCTCCACGACTTGACCGCTCATCGATCTCTCCCACTCGGCCGGAGTGGCCGAAACGAAGATCACCTGGTTGATGCGCTGCGTGAACTCGTCGAAACGCAACGGTCGGTTATCGTAAGCCGAGGGCAACCTGAAACCATATTCCACAAGGCTCTCTTTGCGAGATCGGTCGCCATTGTGCATCGCACGTATCTGAGGCACAGTCACATGCGACTCGTCGATGAACATGAGGTAATCATCGGGGAAGTAATCGAGAAGAGTTGCAGGAGCGCTGCCCGCCTCTCTGTCCGCCAGGTGGCGCGAGTAATTCTCAATCCCCGAGCAGTACCCCACCTCCTGCATCATCTCCAAGTCAAACCGGGTACGCTGCTCCAGTCGCTGCGCTTCGAGAAGCTTTCCGGTGCCCTTAAGCTCCGCAAGCCTGACACCCATTTCCTCCTCAATCGCCGCGACCGCCGCCTGCATCCGCTCCTGGTTGGTCACCCAGTGAGTTGCAGGATAGATGAAAGCAGATTCCCGTTGGCCCAGTATTTCCCCTGTAATCAGGTCAACATCGGCAATGCGCTCGATCTCGTCGCCAAAGAACTCGATTCTGATGGCTTGTTCCCCGCCGGCAGGGACTATCTCCACCACATCGCCTCGCACCCTAAACGTGCCGCGCGCAATCCCTATGTCATTCCTGCTGTACTGAGTCGCTACTAATTTGCGCAGAAGCCGGTCGCGATCACACACCTCGCCACGCCTCGCAACCACCGCCTGCTTGAGGTATTCCTCAGGCATGCCCAGCCCGTATATGCAGGACACGCTGGCCACAATGATGACGTCACGCCGCTCGACCAACGCCGCTGTAGCCGCGTGCCTCATCCTGTCGATCTCATCGTTTATCTGAGCATCCTTCTCGATGTAGGTATCGGACTGAGGTATGTACGCCTCCGGCTGGTAGTAGTCATAGTAGCTCACGAAGTAGTGGACTGCATTCTTCGGGAAGAACTCGCGAAACTCCGCGGCCAACTGAGCCGCGAGCGTCTTGTTGTGCGCGATAACCAGCGCGGGGCGGGCCAGACGCCCGATAACGTTGGCCATGGTAAATGTCTTGCCGCTGCCCGTCACACCAAGAAGCACCTGCCCCCGCATGCCTGAAAGCACGCCCTGAACGAGCTCATCTATGGCCTTGGGCTGATCTCCCGTCGGAACAAAGTCCGACTTGAGCTGGAAATCAGGCACTGCTCATCACTCCCCCGCCTCTGAGGTGGACGCCGCGCAGAACGCTGCACCCACACAATTATAGCACGAGCCGCGAGCCGTGAATGCCCGCGGCCGAACATATATTCGCCCACCAATACCCAGACTCCTTCATCAGTAGAGGGTGCCGCGCCATAATCCCAACAGCGAGGCTCGTGCTCCTTCCACGGTGGTGAGGCATTCTCTTCTCGGATTCGTTATCGGCTGTCCAAGTTCGTGGTTGATGCCGCGCCTAGCTGGCCCAAGACGGCCTCACCCCGGTATGAGCAGCGAGCGGGCTTCCACCGCCTCGAACAGAAGTAGCTTCGCTGCCGCGCTCGCCTCCG
>DAOPWT010000004.1:0-40588 GCA_035351775.1 Bacillota bacterium
ACCATGGATGCGGTGATTTCCATTTGCAAGCGTCCCTCCGTACTTACTCGATTGCGGCTTCCTGGGAGTCGCCATACTCCTCCGTTGCCCCGGATTCGTCGTCCATTCCCTCGCCGTCTTCTTCCGCGTCTGCTGCCTCAGGGGATGCCTGGTCGAGACCTTCGCGCCCCTCGATGACAGCGTCTGCCATCTTCGAGGTCAGCAGCCTCACAGCGCGGATGGCGTCATCATTGCCAGGTATCACGTAGTCGACCTCGTCGGGGTCGCAGTTGGTGTCGACGATGGCAACGATGGGTATGTTCAGCCTGCGCGCCTCGGCGACAGCGATCCTTTCCTTGCGGGGATCGATTACGAACATCGCGCTAGGGACATCCTTCATGTCGCGTATTCCGGAGAGCCGCTTCTGCAGCTTCTCTCGCTCGGCGATGAGTTTCTGAACTTCCTTTTTGGGAAGCGCTTCGAAGGACCCATCCTCTTCCATGCGCTCGAGCATCTTCATACGGTCGACGCGCCGGCGTATGGTGGCGAAGTTGGTCAGCATGCCTCCAAGCCAACGTTCGTTGACCCAGAACATCCCGCAGCGCTGAGCTTCCTCAGCGACAGTGTCATGCGCCTGCTTCTTGGTGCCCACAAACAGGATGGACCCGCCGTCCTGCACCACCGAGCGGACGAAGTTGTAGGCCTCGTCTACTTTCCTGACAGTCTTCTGGAGGTCGATGATGTAGATGCCATTTCTCGAAGTGAAGATGTACGTCTTCATCTTCGGGTTCCAGCGTCTGGTCTGGTGACCGAAATGTACTCCCGCCTCAAGCAGCTGTTTCATAGTAACCACTGCCATGGATATCACCTCCCTCCCGCAGCGGTTTTCCCTCCGACTTCTTCATCTCCGAACCCCACCGGCGCTTCAGAGCCGGCACCGCGGCTGGAATCGGAAGTCGTGTGTAGTCGCACAACGGTTAGTATAGCACAGCCGGAAGCACCTCGCAACGCGTGCACGCATGGACTGTTATGCGTGCTGACATGCAAACGCTACCGCGCTCGAAGCTTGTCCAATTCGTCGAAGAGTCTGTCGTTGAGAACCCTAATGTATGTGCCCTTCATCCCAAGCGACCTGGATTCAATCACTCCAGCGCTCTCGAACTTCCGCAGGGCGTTCACTATCACGGACCTGGTGATCCCGACCCTGTCGGCGATTTTGGATGCAACGAGGAGGCCCTCGTCTCCGGCAAGCTCATCGAATATGTGCTCCACTGCTTCCTGTTCCGAGTAGGACAGTGTATCCAGCGCCATCTGGACAGCCGACCGCTTGCGCGCCTCCTCCTCCATCTTCTCGCTCCTTGATCTCAGAATCTCCATTCCGACGACCGAGGCTCCGTACTCGGCGATCACAAGGTCGTCTTCATCTGGAGAGCCGTCTGCCTTGAGCAGGACGAGTGTGGCGACGCGCTCGCCCCCGCCGTGAACCGGCACTACCGTGACGCGACATGACTCCGAACCCCCGAGGAGTTCATCGCGGAAGACGCTTAGCCCACCCGACAGCGCCAGGCTTGCTGATGTCTCCGGCACTCGGAGAAGTTCCTCATTGGTCTCCCGCGGCAGGAAACCGGTTTCCAAGGTCTCCGGCTGCTCATCGCCGGCCTCCGACACAATAGCCAGCGAATGGCCGAGGAGCTTGCCGTTTCGAGCGATGACAAATGCCTGGCACGACATGGTATCGGCCAATACCTCGGCAAGCTCCCTGAAGTCAACTGAGTAGCCGGCAGCGTTCTGAATGAGGCGGTTGACTCTGCGCGTGCGCTCCAGCAGTGAACTCACATTGGAACCTCCTCTCACATACCACGCTCAGCATGGCGTGTGCTGCAAATTGACTTAGCAGTGATGCTCTTTTATATTGTCCAAAGATTCCAGTCTCAAAACAGGCGTAAGCGTCGTCACTACAAGACGTAGTCGGAGAAGTCGCTGCGCGCAATGACCCCAGCAAGACGCTCCTTGACATACGCTGCATCCACGACGACGCTGCCCGACTGCTCCGGAGCGCAAAACGCCACATCTTCGAGGACTTTTTCGAGTATGGTGTGAAGCCTGCGCGCGCCGATGTTCTCGGCGCTTGAGTTCACTTCATCAGCAATGCGCGCGATCTCGTCTATGCCTTCTGAGGTGAACGACAGGTCAACGCCTTCGGTCGAAAGCAGAGCCGCATACTGCTTAGTGAGAGCGTTCTTGGGCTCGGTCAGGATACGCACGAAATCGGCTTGTGAGAGGCTCGAAAGCTCCACGCGTATGGGGAACCTGCCCTGCAGTTCGGGAATGAGGTCCGACGGCCTGGACATGTGGAAAGCCCCGGCTGCCATGAAGAGGATATGCCCCGTCTTCACCGGACCATGCTTGGTCTGGACAGTGCACCCTTCCACGATAGGAAGGATGTCGCGCTGCACGCCCTCGCGCGACACGTCCGGGCCCGCGCCATGGCTCTTGGCTGCGATCTTGTCGATCTCATCAAGGAACACGATGCCTGACTGCTCAGCCCGGGCTATGCCCTCCGCCGTCACCTCATCCATGTCGATGAGTTTCGTAGCCTCTTCCGCAGTGAGGATCCTGCGCGCTTCACGTACGGGCACTTTGCGACGGCGCTTCTTTCGGGGAAGCATCCCGCCAAGCACGTCCTGAAGATTCACGCCCAGCTCCTCAATGCCGCTGCCTGAGAAGACCTCTATCATGCCTGGCGAAGAGTCGTCTACTTCGATCTCGACCAACTGATCCTCGAGCTCGCCGCGGTCGAGTTGCTCCCGCACCTCCCGCCTCCGCGCCCTTGCCGCGGCAAGCTTCGACTCAAAGGCGGCATTGTCCGACGGCTCGGGCGAGTGCTGAGCTCCAAACAACGCAGCGAACGGATTCACAGCGGGCTTCTCTCTGACCGGAAGCGGGCAGAGCACATCGAGGAGGCGTTCCTCTCCATGAAGCCGAGCGCGCTCGTCAACGGCACCGGTCTTTTCGGATCTGACCATTCGTATGGAAACCTCGACGAGATCGCGAATGATGCTGTCAACATCGCGGCCCACGTAGCCCACTTCCGTGAACTTGGTGGCCTCTACCTTGATGAAGGGCGCCTTGACCAGCCGCGCCAACCTGCGGGCGATCTCTGTCTTTCCGACTCCCGTAGGGCCTATCATCAGGATATTCTTGGGTATGATATCCTCCTGCATGTCCCCGGAGAGAGCCAGCCTGCGATACCGGTTACGTAGGGCTATGGCCACTGCCTTCTTGGCCTGAGCCTGCCCCACGATGTACTTGTCGAGCTCCTCCACGATCGTCCGAGGAGTCAAATTCTCCATATCAACGCCTCCCGGGCTAGATCTCTTCAATGACTATGCGATTGTTCGTGTAGATGCAGATGTCCGCCGCAATCTCCAGCGACTGCCGCGCGATTTCGGCAGCCGCGAGGTCAGTATTTCGCATCAGAGCTCTGGCCGCGGCCAGGGCGTAAGCACCCCCCGAACCCACTGCGGCAATGTTGTCGTCAGGCTCGAGCACCTCGCCGCTGCCTGATAGGACTAGCATTCGCTGGCCGTCCGTCACTATCAGCATCGCTTCGAGCTTCTGTAGCACTCGGTCAGTACGCCACTCGCGCCCAAGAGCAGTAGCTGCACGCACCAGGTTGCCCTTGTGTTCCGACAGCTTGCCTTCGAAACGCTCAAGAAGAGCCAGGGAATCGGAAGCCGAACCGGCGAAGCCTACTAGGACATTCCAGTCGGCCAGCCTCCGAATCTTGCGCGCTCCGTGCTTCATCACTGTGTTGCCCAAAGTCACCTGCCCATCTGAGCCAAGAGCGCATTTGCCGTCGCGGAGCACTCCTACGACGGTAGTTGACCTGAATCGGCCGTCAGCTTCGGTCACCATCATCCATCCCTCCCCCACTCCCAGTCGTCGGCTCCGGTTGGCGCGCGGCCCTTGGATGGGCCGTCCGGTAGACTTTGTAGAGCCTTTCCGGCGAGACGCTGGCGTAAATCTGAGTCGTGGAGATATCGGCATGCCCGAGAAGCTCCTGGACTGCGCGCAAGTCGGCCCCGGAATCTGTTAGGTGGGTGGCGAATGAGTGCCTCATCGAATGAGGAGTAGCCTTCCCGGGAAGACCCGCTTTCATCAGGTATTTCTTCATGATGCGCTCCACAGAGCGCCCCGACAGCCGCCTGCCGAGCTTACTCACGAAGAGCGCTTGGCAGTCGCCTTCCCCCAGCAACACGCGACGAGCGCCGCTTAGGTAGCGGTCAATGGCGACTACGGCCTGCGATCCAACCGGCGCTATTCTCTCCTTGGATCCCTTGCCGAACACCCTGATACTGCGAGTCCCGGGCGAGTAGTCATGCACATCCAGGCCGACCAGCTCAGAAAGGCGGATGCCCGATGAGTAGAGGAGCTCCAAAATGGCATGATCACGCACGGCCAGAGGCGAATCACCGCCGGAGGCCGAAAGAAGATCCGCCACTTCGTCGCAGCTCAGCGCGCGTGGAAGCCGCCGAGGGCGCCTGGCGCGGCCCATCGCCACAGCCGGGTTGCTCTCGATTGCGCCCTCCCGCGCCAGATATCGCATGTAAGAACGTATAGCACTCAGTTTCCTCGCTATACTGCTCCGGCTCAGGCCCTTCGATTGCAGCATGGAGAGGAACTTCCGTATGGTGCCCACTCCGATCTGGCGAGGGTCATCCTCATCGATGCCTAGCTGTTCGCCAAATGATATGAACTGCGCAACATCGCTTGTATAGGCCTCAACAGTCTTTGGGGACAGGTTACGCTCCGACTCGAGGTGCCGGGCGAAACTATCAGCCCAACTCATGTTCGCTCCTCCAATGTAGATGTTCCTCCATCAATTCGGCGAGTGCCGCCCGCGCTTTGCCTATCTGAAGCGCTCTTCTGTCGGCTCGTCGCGCGGCGCCAGTGGGAGCCGGCAGCAGGCCGAAGTTGATGCCCATCGGTTGATACTCGCCGGCAGCAGGTGCAGACACATACATGCACAGGGCGCCTATGGCTGTCTGGCTTGGAAAGATGACCGGCTCTGCTCCCTGCGCCATGCGCGCGGCATTGATCCCTGCCGCAAGGCCTGAGGCGGTGGATTCGAGATAGCCCTCCACCCCCGTGATCTGTCCTGCGAAGAACACTCGCGGAGCGCTCTTCAGCGCGAACGTGGGCGCGAGGTGTGCCGGCCCGTTGATGTACGTGTTCCTGTGCATCATGCCGTAACGCATGAACTCGGCGCTCGCAAGCCCCGGTATCATGCGGAAGACTCGCCTTTGCTCAGGCCTGGTGAGTCGAGTCTGAAAACCCACGATGTTGAACATCGACCCCGGAGCATTCTCGCGCCTCAGCTGCACTGCAGCGTAAGGGCGCTTCCCCGTGCGAGGATCAACCAGTCCCACAGGTTTCATGGGGCCAAACCGGAGAGTGTCGCGCCCGCGGCGGGCCATTTCCTCGATGGGCATGCACCCCTCGAACAGACGGACAGACTCAAACTCGTGCATCTGGGCCACTCCCGCCGAGACCAGCGCCTGCCAGAACGAGTCGTACTCGGCCTCATCCATGGGGCAGTTGACATAGTCGGCATCGCCCCTGTCGTATCTGGACGCCCAGAAAGCCACGGCGAAGTCAATTGAAGCCCCGTCGACTATGGGGGCCGCTGCGTCGAAGAAGTGCAGGTGCTCATCGCCGAGGAAGCGCGCGATGTCGGCAGCGAGCGCCGGCGATGTGAGTGGGCCTGTAGCTATGATGACGATTCCCTCGTCAGGTATGCGCCGTGCTTCCTCCCGGACTATCTCGATCCCGGGCGCAGACTCTACTTCCTCCGTCACTCTTGCGCCGAAAAGCGCTCGGTCGACTGCCAAAGCCTGCCCCGCCGGCACCCGGGCCGCATCAGCGCATCGCATGATCACAGACCCAAGTGCACGCAGCTCCTCTTTGAGAAGGCCCGAAGCGGTGCCCTCCCTGTCGGAGCCGAGGGAGTTGCTGCACACCAGCTCAGCGAAGCTGGAAGTGGAGTGGGCCGGGGTGTTGACGGCGGGGCGCATCTCAACCAGCCTCACCCGGACTCTGAGACGCGCGGCCTGCCATGCCGCCTCGCTGCCGGCCAAACCCGCCCCTATTACCGTAATCTCACTCGGCAACCTTGCTCGCCTCCGGCCGGCGCGCCCCGTCGCCTTCCTGTTGCTGAGCCCATTCATGACCGCATTTGGGGCTTGCACACTTGTATTTGACCCCTGCGCGCACTCGCCTGGACGTAGTGAAAGACCCACACTTGGGGCATATGACACCGGACGGAGGGTTCCACGACACGAACTCGCACTCCGGGTATCGGGCGCATCCGTAGAACACCCGCCCTTTCTTGCTGCGCCGTTGTACCATGTCGCCGCCGCACTCTGGACATTTGGCATCGACCTTGCGAGTGATGCTCCTGCGATAGGTGCACTCGGGGTAGCGCGGGCACGCGATGAACTTCCCAAACCGCCCGGCCTTGATGACCAACTTGGCCAGGCCGCACTCGGGGCAATCCTCGTCGGTGGGCTCATCCGGGATGACCACGCGTTCGGCCAGAGCGTCCGCCTCACGGAGCCTTTCGGAGAATGGTCTGTAGAACTTGTCGGTTATCTGTACCCAGTCGGACCGCTTCTCCTCGATATCATCTAGCTCGTCTTCCATTGATGCCGTGAACTTGAGATTGACCACTGTAGGGAAGTGCTCGCTGAGCAGATCGCACACGGCAAATCCCACGTCGGTGGGCTTAAAGCGCCTCTGTTCCAGGGTAGCGTATTCGCGCTTGCGGATGGTATCGATTATGGGCGCGTACGTGCTGGGCCTTCCTATCCTGTGCTTCTCCAGCTCCCGAACTAAAGTGGCCTCAGTGAACCTTGGCGGAGGTTGGGTATGGTGCTCCTCAGGGGCCAACTCAACAAGGGTAAGCCTCTTCCCCGCTTCGAGCGCCGGCAGTGCCTGGTCTCGCTCGTTCTTGTCATCATCCCGCCCCTCCGTGTACAGTACGCTGAACCCGTCGAACTTCATCACTTGCCCATTGGCACGGAAAACGTGCCCTGCACCGCCTGCACCTGCGTCGATATCGACTGTGGTGGCGTCGTACAGCGCATTTGCCATCTGGCTGGCAACAAAGCGCGACCATATGAGTTTGTAAAGCCTGAGCTGATCGCGGCCGAGGCTGCCCGATACGCTGTCGGGGCTTCGATCTATCTGTGTAGGCCTTATCGCTTCGTGGGCATCCTGGGCGCCCTTCTTGGACTTATAGAATGGGGGACGCTCGGGAAGATAGCCTTCACCGTATCTGGCCTTCACGAAATCACGCGTCGCGGCCTGCGCCTCGTGGGATACCCTGGTTGAGTCGGTACGCATGTATGTAATGAGTGCCACGTGCCCTTCGCCCGCCACTTCGACACCTTCATATAGCTGCTGCGCAACGGACATCGTTCGCCTAGCGGAGAAGCCCAGTTTCCTGAAGGCCTCTTGCTGCATGGTACTTGTGGTGAACGGAGGCGAAGGCTTCCTGGCCTGTTCCTTGACTGTCACCGACCGGACGACGTACTCCGCTCCTTCTAGCTCGCCCACAATCCTGTCGACATCCTGTTGCGACATACGCCCTTCACCCGGGGGCATCAGCCTGGCCAGAAATCGCCTGCCGCGCGGACCGGGGGAGAGTGTGGCGGCCAGGGTCCAATACTCCTCCACAACAAATGCCTGTATCTCGCGTTCGCGATCGCAGATCAGCTTGAGCGCGGATGACTGCACCCGACCGGCCGACAAGCCCCGTCGCACTTTGCGCCAGAGAAACGGGCTCAGGTTGTAGCCCACCAGCCTGTCAAGTACCCGCCTGGCCTGCTGCGCATCTACCCTCGCCATGTCGACGGGCCTGGGCTTTCGGAGCGCATTCCGCACTGCGCTCTCGGTGATCTCGTTGAACTCGATCCTGCAATCCGACGCCGGGTCAATCTTGAGGATGTGTGCCAAGTGCCAAGAGATGGCTTCGCCCTCACGATCGGGGTCAGTAGCAAGAAGGACCTTATCGGCCTTCTTCGCGGCCTCTCTGAGTTCGCGGATAACGTCCCCTTTGCCGCGTATGTTTATGTACTCCGGAGTGTATCCGTTCTCCACGTCCACTCCTAGCTTGCTTTTGGGCAGGTCTCGGACATGACCGATGGACGCCTTAACTGTATACTGTCGCCCCAGAAACTTGGACAGGGTCCTCACCTTGGCCGGTGACTCCACGATGACTAGAGTCTTCCCCATGCGGCCACCTCCAACCTTCGATGTCACAAACAGTTTAACCCAGGGCACATGCGAGGTCAACAATGCTTCCTGCTGTATCGCAGGCCTGGGCCTCGCACTATGAGCCCTAGAACCTCCAGCCGCGAGAGCGAGGCAAGAACGTCTCGCGCAGGCATCGACAGAGATAGATGGATGTCCTCAAACGACGTATCGGACTGAACTGCTTCAAAGACCGCTTCATCCGCCGGCCCCAAATTGTGTGTTCGTCCGCCGCCGGCCGTATTCGGCAGCCTAACCGGAATGCCGGCAGCCGCCAACTCCTCGAGGAATCTCCGTGCGCCGATCACAGGGCGGGCCCCATCGTATATGAGGGCGTTGGTTCCCGCGGAGGTAGGCCGGTTGATGTCGCCAGGAACAGCGAAGACATCGCGGTTCTGCTCCGTGGCGAACGCGGACGTGACAAGGGCCCCGCTTCGAACTCCCGCCTCCACCACGAGGCAAGCGTGGGCCATGCCGCTTATGACCCGATTGCGGGCTGGAAACGTGCCGCGAGACGCGGGGTAGTTCATGTGGAACGGCGATACCACGCAGCCCGACTTCGCCACTTCGCCCGCCAATCGTTGCAGCCTTGGCGTCATCTGGTACGCGAGCCCGGCGCCGATGACTCCGACGGTCACCCCTCCCGCCTCAATCGCCCCTCGATGTGCTGCGGAGTCCACGCCTCTTGCCATGCCGCTGACCACGCCGGCGCCCGCCGCAGTTAGCTGGCGCGCGAGATATCTTGCTGCGCCCGTTCCGTATGATGTTGCCGACCTGGATCCGACTACTGCTATCCACGGCGCATCAGCCAGCGATGCCCTTCCCATGACGTATAGCACGGCCGGGGGGTCGTAGATCTGGCGAAGCAAGGGCGGATATTCGCGACTCGGCAGGGCAACTACCCTGGCTCCGTGCCTCGATGCCAGCTCGATTTCGCTCTGCCCTGCCCCCACCGCATCGGGCACGGACGATGCGATCCTCCAGGCCTCACGACTCACAAAGTCCGGGCGCTTGGCGCTCCGCGACGCGGCATGAGCCGCTGCCGCGGCCGTGCCGAACTCCATGAGCAAGCGTCGCAGCGAACGTGGACCTATCCCAGGGCACATGTGCCAAAAGACCCACGAAGCGAGCTCGGCATCGCGAGGTTCGGGCACCCCGTCCCATGTTATGTCCGATTTTGCGTCATCCATATGACAACACCGCCTGTGGCTCAGAATCCAGAGCCCTGTATTGTAGGGCCTCAAGCACGTGTACTTCTTCAACGTCGTCGATGCCATCAAGGTCGGCTATGGTCCTCGACACCTTGATCAGCTTATGGTAGGCACGAGCCGATAGGGCCATTCGGTCCACTGCGTCCAAAAGTAGGCCTCTAGCTGCCGGGGTCAGGCGCGCTACACTCTCGATGCTGCGGGGCCCCATGGCCGAATTGGTGAACCCCCTCTGGGAGAAGCGCGCGCCCTGGCGTGCCCTGGCGCGCTCAACCTCTTCGCGTATTGAGTCGGAAGTGAAGATCGCGACAGGCCTCTCAAGATCCATTCGCCTGACACGGGGCACTTCTATCTGGATATCGATACGATCGATCACCGGACCGGCCAGCTTGCGGCGATAGCGCATTAGGGCCGCGCCCTGACATACGCACACCCGCTCAGGATCGCCAAGGTAGCCGCATGGACACGGATTCGCCGAGGCGATCAGCATGAAGCGCGACGGGAAGCCGATCCTTCCGTGGGAGCGGGATACTACGATGAACCCATCTTCCATGGGACCTCTCAGGCTTTCGATGACCTGAGGCACAAACTCGCAGAATTCGTCGAGATACAGCACGCCCCTGTGCGCCAAAGTCACCTCTCCGGGCATAGGAGGGTTCCCGCCTCCAAGCATGCCTACAGGGCTGACGGTGTGATGGGGGCGACGGAACGGGCGCTTCTGGGCTAGACCGTCAGGCGATACTGTGCCGGTTATGCTCTGGATGCACGTGACCTCCAATGCCTCGTGCTCATCCATGGCGGGCAGAATGGACGGCACGCACGACGCAAGTAGCGTCTTTCCGCCTCCCGGAGGGCCCACCATTATCAGGTTGTGGCCTCCTGCCACTGCGACCTGGATCGCTCTGATCGCCGCGTCCTGCCCAATGACCTGGTCGAAATCGCATGACACGATGGAGTCAGACGGGCGAGGGAGCGCGGCGTGGCTTCGGGGCATGCGTGGCACGGCGCCCGAGCTCAGATACTCTGCCACTTCCCGCAGCGTGCCTACGGCTATGACGTTAAGCCCCGACACGCACTGCGCCTCGCGTGCATTCTCGAGAGGCACCACAACGCGAAGGCTGCCTGAGCTTATGGCAGCGGCGCAGCCGGGCAGGATTCCCCGAACCGGCCTAAGGGCGCCGTCAAGCGATAGCTCGCCCATGAACGTGGTGCAATCCAGGTCTCGTGCCGGCGCCTGCCCTGATGCAGCAAGTATTGATACAGCTACCGGCAGATCGAGCCCAACCCCGATCTTCCTTATGTGGGCAGGAGCTAGGTTCACGGTGATCTTGGCGAGCGGGAATTCGTACCCTGAGTTTCGTATGGCCGCCCGCACCCGCTCGCGGGATTCGCGTACCGTGGAATCAGGCAGGCCAACGATGTCGAATGCCGGCAGCCCTCTTGCGAGATCGGCTTCTACGGCCACCCCAATGCCCGTTATCCCCATGACTGCACATCCTCGAGCTGTTGAAAGCATCGTACGCGCGGTTCGCCGTTCTCCTTTCATGGTCTGATACCTGACCTGGTTTGCCCAAGCGGTTCGGAAGAAGCGCCGCCTGACTCTGGGCACTCACTACGCCAGAACATTACGCAGATGCGATATGGCGGCGCCGGCCAGAGATTCGCCGGAAGCAGCGTCGGCCATGACTGCGATAACGTCCACGCGCACGAGTGCGCCGCGGCAGGCTGCAGATAATTGCGTAGCCAATATCCGCAACGTGCGGAGCTTGTTAGCCGTAATCTGCTCCTCAGGGCGGCCGAAAGCGGTCGAGCGCCGGGTCTTTACCTCAACTACTACCAGCACATCTCCGTCGCGTGCCAGGATATCGACTTCCCTGCGGCAAAGACGCAGGTTGCACCCGAGTATCTCGTAGCCGATGGACGCTAGGTACTCTCTGGCAAGTGCCTCGCCCGCCCTGCCCACATCCCTAGCCTGCATTCTCCTGCCTCCCCATGTCCATTTGGTTCGGCATGTACGCCCTATGTCCTCCCATAAACGACAAAATCACCCTTATGGGTGACCCTGCAACGCCTATATGTAGACAAGGGATTAGCCTGTCGTCTCCACCCCCCGATAGCTCCTTCTGTGGAGCGGACATGGTCCGAACACAGCTAGAGACTGAAGATGCTCTTTTGTCGGGTATCCCTTGTGTCGGTCGAAGCCGTACTCGGGGTACGCCTCATGAAAATGGCACATCATGACGTCTCTAGCAACCTTCGCCACAATCGACGCAGCAGCAACACTCTCGCTCCGTCCGTCCCCCCTGACCAGGGCCACGCCCGGGCAGTCCATGACCGGCAGATCCCGACCGTCCACAAGTGCAAGGTCCGGCGACACCGTGAGCTGCGACATCGCTCTGGACATAGCCAAGAGCGTTGCCGCCCTGATGTTGATCTCATCGATCTCATCGGGCCATGCCGCCCCCAGGCTCACCTCCATACAGGCTTCCAGGATCCCGAGGAGAGCCGCGTCGCGTCTTCCTGCCGACAGCATCTTGGAATCGATGACGCCCCGGGGGTGAAAGCCAGGACGAAGCACGACTGAAGCGGCCACCACGGGGCCGGCCAGCGGCCCACGCCCCGCTTCATCTACACCTGCAAGGACATGGAACCCCGACTTCCTCAGGCAATCGTCGAATTCACCCAGTGCGGACTGGTCGATCATGGCATCTCCAGCGTTATCCGGCCGAGCTTGCCCGACCTGAAGTCCCGGACGATCAGATTGGCGCATCTTTCGGTGTCAGGCTCTCCGCCGGACTTGAGGCAGCCACGCTTAAGTGACGCGTGTTCTAGGACTAGACGCGGATCGACGATGTCGTCAGGCACACCATATCTCTCTCTGAACCCGACTGCGCCAAGCTCGCACAGGCGCGATATCAGGCCTTGCGATAGGCTCTCAATATCCAGCAGACTATCGTCAATGCAGCCCAGAGCGGCCAAAGCGAACCAGACTGCCGGATCGTCGACCCTTGGGGGCATAATCCCGGGAGTATCAAGCATCTCCAGTTTGGGACTGACTACGATCCATTGTTTGGCGCGAGTCACGCCGGGTCGGTCGCCCGTCCTGGCCCCCGAGCGCCCTGCCGCACGGTTGATGAAGGAGGATTTCCCCACATTGGGTATGCCTACTACGACCGTACGGAAACGCCGTCGCAGTCGCCCTCCGCCGCCGTCCAACCCGCTCGATTGGGCCACTTGCTCGGCCAATTTGATTGCCTCCTTGACGCCGGCGCCCCTCTGACAATCGGCCGGCGCCGCCGCGACCGATTTCTCCCGCAGAGCTTCGAGCCAAGCCTGCGTGGAGCGTGCATCAGCCAGGTCGGCCTTGTTCAGAACGAGCACTCTGGGCTTTGTGCCCAGAGCTTCATCGAGGTACGGGTTGGCAGTGGCACGAGGGGCTCGGGCGTCCAGAATCTCGATCACCACGTCTATCAGCTTCATGCTCTGCCGGATCTCGCCAACCGCTTTGGCCATGTGCCCCGGAAACCAGCTGAGTCCCATCGTCGCGTCACCCCTCCTGCGCTTAGTCCAAGGGAAACAAGCGCCGGGCCCAGGTATGTCCCGGCCCGGCCTGAAGCGTTCGGTTACGGCGCGCCTCGCGCGCGGGTTACTGCCTCGGCAGCTTCAGGGTAGCTGGGATCCCTGCACACCCTGGCATTGGTCAACGGCCAGTACACAGCGAAAGCCTTCCCCTCAATGCCGTGCAGCGGCACCGTGCCGAAAGAGGCATCGGTGCTGTCGTGACTGTGGTTTCGGTTGTCGCCCAATACAAATACGCGACCGAGGGGCACGTACACCGGGCCATGGTCTTCCACTGAACGCTCTGTGATGTAGTCTTCCACCAGCGGCGCGCCGCTGACACTGACCAGCCCCCGGGCTATGGAAAGCTCCTCTTGGGGCAGGCCGATGACTCGCTTTATCAGCATACGCCCAGGCATGCGCTCATGCCGGAACACAACAATCTCGCCGCGGCGCGGAGGCCGAAGCCTGTACACTAGCTTGTTGACCAAGACCCGTTCTCCGTCGTGCAACGCAGGTCGCATTGAACTGCCCTGCACCACGACTGCCATGACAGCGAAGGTCATAACAAAGGCCGCCAGGACACCGACAATGAGCGCGAGCCCGGCGAACTGAAGGAAGCTTGCCGCGGCTCGCCTCATACCTATGCCTGTTCCCTCTTGCGCTCGCGGATTCTGGCCCTCTTGCCGACGCGGCCGCGGAGGTAGTACAGCTTGGCCCGTCGGACGTCGCCGAATCGGACTACCTCGATCTTGTCGATCTTGGGCGAATGAAGAGGAAACATCCTCTCGACGCCTATTCCCGCCGACAACTTCCTGACGTTGAAGGTCTCTGAAGCGCCGCTGCCTTTCCGGCCGATGACGACGCCCTCGAACACCTGAATGCGTTCGCGGCCACCCTCAACCACTCGGACGTGCACCCTGACCGTGTCGCCTGGGCCGAAGTCAGGCAGGTCTTCGCGCATCTGCTCGCGCTCTATTGTATCGATGATGTTCACAGCAATTCCACTCCTCAACCGGTCTTCAACAGACGTCAGTATAGCATAAGGAAACTAACCCAATCAAGGCGCGAGGCCGCGGAGGATTTTCAGGTCCTCGGCAGTCAGCTCGGCCTGCTCCAGCAGGTCAGGCCGACGGCGCCTGGTACGCTCCAAAGATCGCTCGCGCCGCCACAGCCTGATTCTCTCATGATCACCCGAGATCAAGACGTCAGGCACGTCAAGGCCCCGCCACTGCCTAGGTCGCGTGTAGTGCGGATAGTCCAGCAGCCCGTCCCAGAAGGAGTCCAAAGCAGCGCTGGCCTCGTCTCCGAGAGCGCCGGGCAACAGTCGCGCTGCAGCGTCCACTATCACCATCGCCGGAATCTCGCCGCCGGTCAACACGTAATCCCCCACCGACACCTCATCAGACACCAGCGTAGCTACGCGTTCATCGATCCCCTCGTAGTGCCCGCACAGGATCACGAGGTGCTCGCATTCGGCGTACTCCCTGGCCAAGCTCTGAGTGAACCTGCGCCCGGCAGGAGTGGTCAAGACTACCCGCGACTCTCCCTTAGCGCCAGATTCCCTGCACGTTAAGGCATGCTCTATGGCTGCGGCGATCGGTTCAGGTTTCATGACCATGCCCGGGCCGCCGCCGAAGGGGTAGTCATCGACTATCCGGTGCTTGCCCAGCGCGAAGTCGCGGATATCGTGGACCCTCACCGTCAGGATGCCCTTGCTCTGAGCTCGCCCAAGAATGCTCTCTGACATGACGCCCGAGAACATCCCGGGGAAGATCGTGAGGATGTCGACTTCCATGGTATGGCTTCACCTCAACCCGGGTCTGTCGTCGATGATGAGCCGCCCGCCCGCTAGGTCCACCTGACGCACGATATCGCTCACCGCAGGCACTAGGAAATCCGGGCCCTCACGGGGCCTGACCAACAGCACGTCATTGGCCGGCATTTCGAGCACTTCGGCGACAACGCCAAGATGCGCGCCTGTCGTCGATTCGCACGTGAGCCCCACCAGCTCGAAGCTGTAGAACTCGCCTTCGGGCAACCGGGGCAACTCCGAAGCCGGCAGATACAGGCCCATGCCTCGCAGGGCCTGCGCATCGTCGGCGCTGGCTACGCCTGCGATCCTAAGCAGCGCCAGAGATCCGTGCGTCCGGGATGACTCAAGGCTAACAGGCCTGTACCCGTCTTCGCCCACACGTGCATCCGCATCCGCATCGACATCGGTCAGAGTATCCGCGGGCCCAAGGAATACCCGGGCAACTTCAAGGAACCGATCAGGTGAACCGGCGCACGGTTTCACTCGTACTTCGCCGCGCACCCCGTGCGTTCCCACGATCCAACCGATCAACACCAGCTGCCCCCGCTTTGGGTTCATTCCACTATCTCAACCATGGCCCGCCTGCCTTGACGTGCTGCAGCTGCCTTTGTGACTGTGCGGATGGCCCGGGCTACGCGCCCATGCCTGCCTATCACTTTGCCCATGTCGTCTGGGGCAACCGACACTTCCAGGATCACTGAGTCGCCGTTTTCGATCTCCCTCACCCGAACGGTATCCGGCTCATCCACGAGATTAGAGGCGAGGTAAGACACCAGATCTTTCAGCTCCACCCTGTTCCTCTTGCCTATAGCCATCGACCCCACCAACTATTCCCCCACCGGCTCGGCCTCTGGCTCAGAGACCTTTCCGGACCGGGATCCTTTAGTTGTACCCGGAAGCCCTGCTCTGGCCAGCAGAGCGCGGGCAGTGTCGGATGGGCGCGCTCCGCGCTTGATCCACTCGGCAGCCTTCTCTACATCGACTACTAGCTCAGGCGGGTCCATGCGAGGGTTATAGTGCCCGATGATCTCGATGAAGCGTCCGTCCCTGGGCGCTCGGGAATCCGCAACTACCAGCCTGTAATGAGGCTGCTTGGCGGCGCCTGTTCTGGTTAGCCTGATACGAACGGCCATTTTGGTTCCTACACCTCCGAACAACTGGTTCACACTAATTGATATCCTGTGTCATTGATCTATGGCATGAATGGGATCTTCCCCATTGGGCCACCGCGTTTTGAGGCATCGCCCAGTTGCCTGAGCATCTTGCGCGCCTGATCGTACTGCTTGAGGAGTGCATTGACCTCCTGCACCCTCGTTCCGCTGCCGGCGGCTATCCGGCGCTTCCTCGATCCGTCAATACTGGAGGGGTTCTTCCTCTCCGCAGACGTCATCGACCGTATGATCGCCTCGATCTTCGCAAACTGCCTCTCGTCCACCCGGACATCCTTGAGAGCCTTTGACTTGGCTACCCCGGGGATCATCCCGAGCAGCTGATCGAGGGGGCCCATCTTCCTAACATCTTGGAGCTGCCGCATGAAGTCGTCCAGCGTGAACTCTTGCTTGCGCAGTTTCTCCTCGAACTTCTTGGCCTGCTCCAGGTCAAAGGTCTCTTGAGCCTTCTCGATTATGGTCAGCACATCGCCCATCCCCAGTATCCTGGAGGACATGCGGTCAGGATGGAACTGCTCGAGGGCGTCGAGCTTCTCGCCTGTAGTGACGAACTTGATGGGCTTGCCGGTAACCTCTCTCACCGAGAGCGCGGCCCCACCGCGGGCATCTCCGTCAAGCTTGGTGAGGATCACTCCATGGATACCCAGGCGATCGTTGAAAACGGCAGCCACGTTCACCGCGTCTTGGCCAGTCATGGCATCCACGACCAGCAGTATCTCTGTGGGCGCCACCCTTGCCTTTACCCTTTCGAGTTCCACCATCATCTCGTCATCTATGTGCAGACGCCCGGCGGTATCCAATATGACGGTGTCATACCCCATGCTGCGCGCACGCTCTACTGCTCCGGCCGCAATATCGGCTGGATCGGCGCGCTCACCTAAGGTGAACACCTCCACTCCCAGCTGCGCTCCGAGCACCTGCAATTGCTTGATCGCAGCCGGCCTGTATATGTCGGCAGCTGCTAGAAGTGGTTTTCTCCCCTGCTTGCGCATGAGGCTCGAAAGCTTCGCGCAGCTCGTAGTCTTTCCCGAGCCCTGCAGCCCAACAAGCATGAGGATGGTGGGAGGCTTCGGAGAGAAGGCGATCCTGGATGACTGGCCACCCATGAGCGCGGTGAGCTCTTCATTGACGATCTTGATCACCTGCTGCGCCGGCGTGAGGCTCATCAGGACCTCCTCGCCCACAGCACGTTTCCTTACCCTATCGATGAATGCCTTCGCGACCTTGAAGTTCACATCTGCTTCCAGAAGAGCCGTTCGGACCTCGCGAAGTGCCAAGTCAACTTCCTTCTCAGTGAGCTTCCCGCGGTTCCGTAGATTCTTGAAGATATCCTGAAGCCGCGCCGAGAGATTTTCAAACATCAAAGCCCACCTTCCTTCTCGCCCATCACATGGCTACCGACAAGCCCCGGGCCCATGCCCACGCAAGTGCCCTCTTCTATGGAGACTGCCGCCTTCTGACAGCTCCGGACGGCCTTTATGGCGGTCGCAAGGCAGGTGCGCGCGGCATCCAGATCGCAGTCGCAGTTGCTTCCAAACTCGCCGCCCAGAGCACGCACTGCTCCGTCAATGGCCTGGCGCGCCGCTGAGAGAGCCGATGTCAGCTCCTCGAGTTGCCGTCGCGTGGTGTCACAGATCCGAACAAGCCCGAACTGGTTCTCATACGCCTCCATCGCCTGCTCGGCGCGGACGAGGGTATCGTGAATGGCTTGCCGCGATACTCCTTGAAGCTCGGATATCTCCGACAAGGAATAGTCATCCATGTAGTACAGACGGCACATCTCCCGCTGGCGCTCGGTCAGAAGGGGCCCGTACACATCGAGCAGGGCCGCCATCCTCAACATCTTGCTAAGCATCGGCCACCGACCACCCCACAGGTGTTAAGGTCAAAACCTTTACACTACGCAGTATAGCGGCCACGGCCCGAGGTGTCAAGGGCGCCGACTTGCCGGGATGCGTGCAGGGATTGTAGGTAACCGCCGTGGCCGCATTGCCAGCCTGGGATTATGGGCTTCTGCGGCCCGAGTCGCAGCCCCGCGCCATACCGCCAAAAGAGGTCAGTCTCGGCGCAGGATTCCATGTACGAACTCACCGGGGTCGAATGGCCTGAGGTCATCGACGCTTTCTCCCACGCCTACGAACTTGACTGGGATCCCCAATTCCTGAGTGATCGCAACGACTATTCCGCCCCGTGCAGTGCCGTCCAGTTTGGTTAGGACTATCCCGGTGATGCCTACGGCCTCGTTGAAGACTCTTGCCTGCGCAATGCCATTCTGACCAGTGGTTGCGTCCACGACCAGCAACACTTCGTGAGGCGCCGATGAACACTCTCTGGCGATGACCCGCCTGATCTTCTTCAGCTCTTCCATGAGGTTGCTCTTAGTGTGGAGCCTGCCGGCGGTATCCACAATGACGTAGTCGGCCCCGCGCGCACGGGCTGCCTGGTATGCATCGAACGCAACAGCAGCGGGGTCGGCCGCCTCCTGATGGCGCACTACTGCACATCCGGTTCGCCGTCCCCACACCTCCAGCTGGTCAATGGCTGCAGCGCGAAACGTATCGGCAGCCGCCAAGACGACCCGCTTTTCCTTCGAGACCAGCATGGCCGCGATCTTGCCGATGGACGTGGTCTTGCCTGTGCCGTTCACGCCCACCACCATGATCACAGTGGGCGGGGCGTCGGCCTGGGCCAGCGGGATTGCTTCCGAACCCAGAGTGGCCAGAAGTTGCTGCTCAATGAGGTCCATTGCGCCATTCGCGTCCAGCCTCTCTCCGCGGGCTGCCCGGGACCGCACAGAATCGATGATCGACGTTGCGGCAGCCACTCCAAGATCAGCCTGGATAAGGACGGCTTCCAGCTCATCTAGGGTCTCCTCATCCAGAGCCGGCCTGCCCTCGAAGATCGACTCTATCTTGCCGGCGAGAGCGTCTCTAGTCTTTTTCAGTCCGTTGCGTATTGCTGAGAAAAGCGAAGGCGACATTGGAAAACCCCCATCATCTCAAAGCTTGTAGTCGGAAGCCCTTATGGAGAACACCTTGGATACGCCGGATTCCTCCATGGTGACTCCAAACAGGGTATCGGCGCATTCCATGGTCCTCTTCCTGTGTGTGACGATGATGACCTGCACGTTCCTGGAAATGCCCTCGAGCAGTTCCACGAAGCGAGCAACATTGGCCTCGTCCAGTGCAGAGTCTATCTCGTCCAGCACGCATACTGGGCTAGGTTTCACCCTCATGATGGCAAACAGAAGTGCGATGGCCGCTAGGGCCTTCTCTCCGCCCGACAGCAGCGACAGATTCGTCAATCTCTTCCCAGGCGGTTGGCATACGATTTCGACTCCGCATTCAAGCGGAGCGTTTGGATCATCCAGCGCAAGATCGGCACTGCCGCCGCCGAATACATCCTGGAAGATCTCTGAGAACTCCTCTCTGATGGCATCAAAGGTCTCTGTGAACTGCTTGATGCATACTCGGTCGCACTCTCGTACCACCTCGCTCAGGGATTCCTGAGCAGATTCCATGTCGGCAAGCTGGTCTTCGAGGAAATGGTACCTCTGGGCCAACTCCTTGCTTTCCGCTATGGCTGTATGGTTCACCGGTCCGAGGTCCTCTATCTCTTGGCGCAGGCTCTTGATCTCGAGACGCGCGTCCTCCGGAGACAGATCCGACACATCCCTCGCCAGCGCCTCCTGAACATCAATTGAGTAGGATGCGGAAAGCCTCTCAGTGATGGATCCACGCTCCGCATCCAGGCGGGCCTCGAGGACTCTGGCATCGCTCAGCCGACTGTCGGCGGCCGACTGCCCACGGCGAGCGCTTCGGCTAGCTCGTTCTGCCTCGTTTACCAGGGCAAGCTCATCAGCACGGCGAGCTCGCGCGGCGTCCAGTCGCTTCTGTTCCTCTTCAAAGGAGACAGCTGACGATAACGCAGCCTCACGAAGCAGCTCCACCTCTTCCAGAGCCAGTGCCGCCTCCTCCTTGGCCGCCCTCTCCTGCCCATTCACCGTCTCAAGCTCGGCCCCACACGACTCCAGCTCAGCCTGAGCCCTCGACCTTGCACTCTCGAGCGCGTTCACTCTCTCACGAAGCGCTGCTGTATCTGCGTTGAGAGTTGAATGGTCTGCTGATGCCCGCGCTTCCTCGGCCCTGAGCCGCGTGAGAATCCCGGACTTCGACTCAAGTTCCGCTTCCAGGCGGACCCGATCCGACTCGGCCGCTTCCAGCTGATGCGAATACTTCCCCACCTCGGCCAATGCCCTCTCATCTTCGGCAATGACCGACTTCAGCTCCAGTTCCATGGTAGCCAGCTCGTCCGCCAATCGCGGCAGCGATTCGCGCGCGACTCTCAGTTTCTCGTCTTGACTTCGCACTGCCAGCGTTAGGTCGGCCAATTCGCGCTCTGCACTTTCCAGATCGGCCTGACACTTGGACACGTCGGCATGCGCCCGCAGACGGTCCGACTCTGCATTTGCAGACTCCTTCTTCGCCCGCTCCAATTGCTCCTGAAGTTCCTCAAGCCTTCTGGCGCGAGCTAGGAGTCCGCCCTGCCTATCGGCGGCCTCTCCCCCGGTCATAGCACCGCCGGCCGATATCTGATCTCCGTCGAGGGTGACTATGCGAAGGCGAACGCCCGATCTGACCAGGGCAACACCGCACGAAAGGTCCTGTACCACAAGGACACGACCGAGAAGATACTCCCGAGCCTTGCGGTGTTCGGGCGCCGATTCTGCCAGTTCGGACGCGAGGCCTATCACGCCGCGCGCTGCTGTTGGAATCTGTGAGCTCAGCACAGGCGATGAGCTCAGGATATCAAGAGGCAGGAATGTGGCTCGCCCGGCACGGCTCTCCTTGAGAAACGAAATTGCCTTCTCTGCTACGCCTGCCGTGGAAGCGATGATATTCTGAACCGCGGGGCCCAGAGCAGCTTCAATGGCACGTTCGTACTCGCGCGGTGCCCTGATCAGCTCGCCCACGGCTCCCAACAGCCCTGCGCGTCGCCAGTCGTCGCTCGTCAGAAGAGCCCGCACCGCGCGTCCATACCCTTCGTAATCGCGCTGCAGCGCCGACAGGCTGGCATACGCAGCATGGGCCGAGGACTCATCCGCCCGCGCGCGCGTCGCCCTCTCCGCGGCGAGTTCCTGTTCAGCACGGGCCGCCTCTAGTGCAGCCCGTGCCTGCGACACCCTGGAGTCGGCCTGTACAGATCGATCGATGAGCGCCCGACCTTCACACATGATGCGCTCTGCTTCGTCCTGAACGCGCACGCGTTCGCGATTCTTCTCATCAAGCTGTGCGCGTATTCGAGCAGTTCCGGATCGGTTGTACTTCATCGAGTCTTCGCCTGCGCGTACCCTGGAACGCATGTCGGAGGCACGTGCCAGCACGTCAAAGAGGGCGGACTTGCACTCTTCAACTTCCGCCTCGGCAGCGATCCTGGCAGCAGTCAACGCGGCTATTCGCTCCTCAGTCTGCCGCGCCGCGGAGCCCCGTTCGGCATATTCCGCGCGTGCCTGCCGTGCATTTCGGGATGCGATCTCGCAGTCATCACTCAGCTTGCTCTGTCGCTCATGCATCGAGGCAACCATCGCTGTGAGCTGGGCGCCACGTTCAGCGAGAGTCTGATGGCGCTGCCTCGCAAGGTTTAGGCGACCGTTATCCCGCTCAGCCGCGGCCCGCGCCTCTGAGGCTTTTGCATGAAGAGCCTCTACCTCCGACTCTGCCTGCGCCATGCGCACCTTGGCTTGCTCCAGCGCGGCTTCGCATTCTGCCGACTTGGCTCGGAGCGCATGCTCCTGATCCTGAAGCGATTGGATTTCCGTCCCCAGCCCGTCAAGGCGCTCCGATATCCGCGACAGCTCGTAGGAGAGCAGGTCCACGTCCAAACGTGTCAGCCTATCCGTGAGCTCCTGCCAGTGCAATGCCTTCTCGGCCTGCACCTCAAGCATGGGCAACTGCCTTCCCAGCTCGGCGGCGACATCGCTCACTCGAAGCTGGTCGGCGCGCACCTCCAGCAACCTCCGCTGCGCCTGACTCTTGCGAGCCCGATACTTCGTGATTCCCGATGCTTCGTCGAACAATGACCGCCTGTCCTCAGGGCGCGCAGACAGAATAGCGTCTATCTTGCCCTGCTCGACAACGGAATAGGCCTCGCGTCCCAGGCCCGTACCTGAAAACAGATCTGCTACATCACGAAGCCTGCACGGCACGCCGTTGAGCAAGTACTCGGCTTCGCCGGACCGATACACCTTTCGGGTGACAGTCACCTCGTCGAACCCGATGCTAAGGAATTGGTCTGAGTTATCAAATACCAGCGATACCTCAGCATAGCCCAGGCCCTTTCGGCTCTGGCTCCCCGCGAAGATCACGTCCTGCATCTTGGATCCACGCAATAGGCGGGCGCTTTGCTCTCCCATAGCCCACCTTAGAGCATCGGATATGTTGCTTTTCCCCACGCCGTTTGGACCCACCACGCCCACAATCCCGGGCGCGAGATCCAGGTCGACACGGCCTGCAAAGGACTTGAACCCATATAGAGAGAGCTTCTTAAGGTACAAATCTTGCCCTCCCAATGAAGCGGGCCGGAACTGGCCGGCCCTTGTAGATCCGATGTTTGTCCGGGTCTTTCCCGTCTACTCAGCAGATCCCAGCATCTCCATACCGTGGCGTGCGGCGGCCTGCTCGGCCGCTCTCTTGCTTGGCCCCTGCCCACTTCCTATCACGCGGTCGCCCACCAGAGCTTCCACAGTGAACCAAGGCCTGTGA
Organism: Bacillota bacterium; assembly: GCA_035351775.1. Lineage (GTDB taxonomy): Bacteria > Bacillota > DTU025 > DTU025 > DTU025 > UBA5389. Next base: position 22,808 of record DAOPWT010000004.1, read on the forward strand.
GATGGCCCATCTGCGCGGATGGTCCTGTAGGACAGGTCTCCGATGCCCGCGCCCTGGACATGCTCCTGCAGAGCAGTCTTGTAGTCGCACCCCGGATCCGATATCACATGCTCGATGATGGGCTCCATTACCCGGACTATGAAGTCGCGAGCCTCACCGAAACCACCATCGGTGTAGATGGCGCCTATCACTGCTTCCATGACCCCTGCCAGATTTCGCCGGCGTGTGCGACCGCCGGAGGTCTCCTCGCCATGGCCCAACCTGATGAAGCGCTGAAGATCAAGCGTAAGTGCAGCTTCAGCCAGCGCGCGCCCGCTCAGGATCTGCGCCGACAGCTTGGAAAGCCTGCCCTCATCGGCCAGCTGAAGCAGGCGCATCAGCTGGTCTGCTATGACGGCCTTCAAGATGGCATCGCCAAGATACTCGAGGCGCTCATTGGATTCAGTGCGCCCTGCGTGATGCTCCGCCGCGTACGAAGTATGCGTCAGGGCAAGCAGCAGAAGAGACTGATCCTTGAACTCGTAGCCCAGCCTGGCCTGGATATCGTCAGGACTCGTGGACGTGCCCATAGACGAACTTGACTGCCTGACCCACTGTGCGCAGATCTTCGAAGGCCTCGTCAGGCACGCGCACGTTGAATTCCTCTTCGAGCTCGTACACTATCTCGTTCAGGTATAGAGAATCGGCCCCCAGGTCCTCGATGAAATCCGAGTCCAATTGGATTTCTTCCTCAGGGATACCTAGTTTGTCGGCCACGATCTCCCGAATGGCCACGAATATTTCAGCTTCAGTCACCGTGGGACACCTCCGTTTGGCAAGACCCTTTTTGGATTTGGCAGGCTTCGGCCATCTTCTGCGTGATGCCGGAGCCCAGAAGATCAGATGTGACCCTGACAGCATTGGCGAACGCCTTCCGATCCGAACTGCCGTGGGCCTTTACGAGCAGGCCTGCAAGGCCCAGCAGGGGCGCGCCTCCGTATTCGGAGTAATCCATTCGCCGCTTGACCTGCCTCAGGGCAGGTTTCATCAGCAAGGCCCCTGTTCTCGACCGCATGTTTGACATGGCGGCCTGCCGCACCATGTCGAAGATCGCGCTCCCCACGCCCTCCATCGATTTGAGCAGTATGTTGCCGGTGAAGCCATCAGTTACGACAACATCCGCCGCACCGAAAAGGACTGAGCGACTCTCCACGTTGCCGACAAAGTTCAGCGACGACTCCGCCAGCAGGCTGTGAGCGGCGCAGGTCACAGCGTTGCCCTTCGACGGCTCGGTTCCATTGGAGAGCAGCCCGATGCGCGGTTGGTCCAACTTCAGAAGGGAAGATGCATAAACAGATCCAAGAGCCGCGAACTCCAGCAGATGCAGAGGCCTACAGTCGGGATTCGCGCCTATGTCCAGCAAGACGCAGGCTCCACTGATCGTCGGAATGGGAGTCGCCAGAGCGGGCCTGCTTACGCCGGGAAGCCTGCCGACCGACAGCGCCCCCACAGCGACAAGAGCTCCTGTGCTGCCGGCGCTGACCATGGCCTCAGCCGATGACTCGCGCACCAAACGCGCCGCTACTACCAAAGACGAGTCGCGCTTGTGCCTCACTGCCGAAAGCGGATCCTCGTCCATGGATATCGTCGACGGCGCGTGCACTATATCTACCTGGGCAGCCGATACGCCCTCTACCGCGTCCAAGTGCCGCCTTATCACGTTCTCGTCGCCGACTAGCACGATGTCGGCTTCGCACTCCTTGGCAGCCCGGAGAGCGCCCGGCACCATCTCAGCGGGGCCGTAATCGCCGCCCATGCAGTCAACTGCAATGCGCACGCTCGATCGCCCCTTTCCGCCTCGAAATCGGGAGAAGCGGGTTCAGCCGAACAGCCCGGGTCCGAATGAATCCGCTCAACGCCGCGCGATGACACTCCTACTCGCCAGTCTGCACAATGGTGCGACCGCGATACTGCCCGCATTCAGGGCAAGCGCTGTGAGACAGCTTGGGTTTCTTGCACTGCGGACAAATAGAGAGGGCTGGAGCCTCGGCCTTCCAGTTCGCGCGGCGCTTGCGCGTGCGCGACTTGCCGAATCTCTGCTTGGGGTTGTTAGCCATGCTATGGGTCCAGTCGAGGCCCACGTGGACCAAAGCCCCGACGAAACCTCTCCACCTCCTGTTTTGAAAAGTCAAGCGTCGTTATTCTACTACGATTTGTGCCCTGTAGCAAGCAGCGGCCTACCTTCTGCCTCCGACTTTGCCACTAGTCATCCGCCCCGCAGGGGCATTCTCCCGTGTTCAGGTCGCGACCGCACCTAGGGCATAGCCCGCGGCACTCATCCCGGCACACGATACGAATCGGCAATGTGAGCACGAATGCCTGCTCTATGTCGCACGAGATGTCGATAATATCATCCTCGCCGTAGATGCGCTCATCGTCGCCAGGCTCCGCAGGAGCCTCGTCGGCACGATAGTAGGATTCATCGATGGCAGTCGCCAGATCCATCGCAAACTCCTCGAGGCATCTGTCGCACACTGCCGTCGCCCTTCCCTTGGCGAACCCTCGAACCACTATTCGGCGGCCCGTATTGGTCGCCTGCCCCACGAACTCCACGGGCCCCACGAGCTTGAGGAGTGACCGCCCTAAGTCGATCGGGGCCATCTCCTCGCGGATATTCAGGGGCATTGTTGCGCCCTTTTCCGCTCTTAAGGACTGAACGCTAAATCGCATGGCGCATCACCTCTGCTAAGATCGGGCTCCCATGCTGCTCACGATTTCCGCCGTATCCCGCGCGATCATGGCCTCTTCGTTGGTGGGCACGACCATGACGGTCACGCGAGATGAGGGCGTCGATATGATCTGCTCGGAGCCTCTAACATTATTCTTCGCAGGGTCTATGCTGATTCCGAGGCCGGAGAGCCTAGAGAGAATCCTTGTGCGCATTTCAGGTGAGTTCTCTCCGACACCGGCCGTGAAGACGATCGCATCAAGCTGCCCCATAGCGGCAGCGTACGCCCCGATGTACTTCACCACTCTGTAAGCGAACACATCCAGCGCTAGCTGGGCAAGTTCATGGCCGCGACCAGCCGCTTCCTCCAGATCTCGGAAGTCGTTGGACAGGCCTCCGGATAGCCCCAGCACTCCGGAGTTCTTGTTCAGATAGCCCAGAACAACCTCGCTCGCGCTCCGGCCTAGCTTCTCGCAGAGAAACGAGACAATTGCCGGATCGATATCGCCCGACCGGGTTCCCATGACCAACCCCTCAAGAGGGGTGAAGCCCATGCTGGTATCGATGGACTTGCCGTGCTTCACAGCTGCAAGGCTTGATCCGTTGCCCAGATGGCACGTGACCATACATAGCTTCTCGACCGGCCGCCCCAGAATCTCGGCCGCACGCGCTGATACGTAGCGATGGGACGTGCCGTGGAAACCGTACCTCCTTACGCCGTATTTCGCATACATGTCGTAACCCACGCCGTACAGGTACGCCTCCCTGGGCATGGTCTGATGGAAGGCTGTGTCGAACACGCCCACCATCGGCAGATCCGGCATGAGCCTTCTGCAAGCCTCGATACCCATGATGTTCGGTGGATTGTGCAGAGGGGCAAGGTCCTGGCATTCCTCCAGCGCCTGCATCACTGCTCCGTCAATCAGCACGGATCCTGCAAACTTCTCGCCGCCATGCACAACGCGATGCCCAATGGCAGATATCTCCCGAAGATCGGATATCACGCCGACTTTCGGGTCGGTCAGGCACTCGAAAACGTATTTCATCGCCTGTTCATGATCTGCCGCTGCCACGTCCCGCCTGACCTTGTCGCCTCCATTGGGCTTGTGAACGATGAACGCCTCGGCCGTGCCGACTCTCTCCACATTTCCCCGCGCCATGCAGGTCTTGCTATCCATGTCGAACAGCTGATACTTGAGTGACGAGCTACCACAGTTGACTACCAGAACCTTCATTCGAACCCACAACCTCCTTGACATTGACAAAAAGAAAACATGGCATGCGCCATGCTTCGTCCGAGAACATGACGACTCCCCTAGTGACCGACCGCCGCCTGCACCATGCGCTGATGATCTGCATCCAGCGAGTTGCTGGCATGTGTGCGGCTGCCCAGGAAATGCAGGCAGACGTGGCCGCTACAGCCGTTCCCCGTGATCGCTTGGCCTCCATGAGGCTGACCGTTGATGGAAGCCGCGATTCGTCGCCCGCCGACGACCACTATCACGGCCCGCCTCGCCCAACTCCATGAGCCCCCGTAGATCCGCTTCAACACCGCCGTATCCGCGCTAGTCAAAGGCTCGATATCGGCGTGATTGTGCCCTCCGCGCCGCTGAACCTGGAAAGACAGGCCAGTGGCGACATCTATGATGGTCGCACGGCTCTTCAGGATCTTGTTTGCAACGTCCCAATGCAAAAGCTCGGCTCCGCTACGCGACAACGCTGCCCTGGATGCATCTGCAGATGCCGGGATAACCAACTTCTGGCCGGGCTTTATCGACTCTGGACGCGATATCCCGGAGGCCGCGGCAATGGCCTCCACGGAGACCCCGAACCGCTTGGCAATCCCGTACATAGTGTCGCCCGCTACCACCACGTATGTCCGGGCCGAAGCGGCCTCGGCCTTACTGAGAAGGGCATCCCAGGTCTTCCTGCCTACAATGCCGTCGGAGGCAAGCCCGGCTGATTTCTGGAAAGCAACTACTGCCTGCTGCGTGACGGATCCGAAAACCCCATCGGCAGCAGGATCCATATATCCAGCAATGGCCAGATACTCCTGGAGTTCACATACAGACTCACCTCGGTCGCCCTGCCTCAGCACTACGCTGGGGATCTCGGATGCAGCGGATACCCCCGCGGCAATCAGGAGCAATCCAACTGCCCACACTAGAAGGCGCAGGCTGCGAGCGTACCAGGTCACCATAGTCGGCCTCCTTCACCTCATATCCTGGCCTTTATTCTACTGAACGCTCCAAATTCCTTCAGCATACCCGCAAGCCAAGCCAAATATAGATTCAGAGGACTGCCTCCCAACATGAAAGGGCGTGTATCCTCAGATGAAAAGGCGCATCGAGCCCAGAAGACGAGGCGTGTACGTGACGGCTGCCCTGGCTTCGGCGGTCACGATCGCCATCATCGCGTTCCCCGAGGTGTCGTACAGGGCTTCGCTGGATGGACTGCGCGTGTGGTGGGACATCGTCTTCCCTGCGCTGCTCCCGTTCTTTATCGCCTCCGATACACTAATGGGCTTAGGCGTAGTCCACTTCATCGGGGCCCTGCTCGAACCGTTGATGCGTCCCCTGTTCAATGTGCCGGGCGTAGGGGCGTTCGCCCTAGCCATGGGGCTCGCATCCGGCTATCCCATCGGCGCACGTATCACTGCCCGCCTGCGCAGAGAGGGTCTGTGCTCACGAGTTGAGGCAGAAAGGCTCGTGTCGTTCACGAACACCGCCGATCCACTCTTCATGGTAGGCGCCGTAGCCGTCGGGATGTTCAAGATACCTGCGCTCGGCGCCGTGCTGGCCCTGGCTCACTATATATCAGCTATACTCGTCGGCCTCGTTCTTAAGCACTACGGTCGGAGTGAAGATAGGCGCGCCGATGCTCCGACCGCTCACCGTCGCGAACCCTTGCTGTCGCGAGCGGCTCACGAGCTGTACACGGCGCGAAGTCAGGACAATCGTTCGTTCGGCCAACTCCTTGGCGATTCTGTGAGGGACTCCGTGGCCACGCTGCTCCTCATAGGCGGGTGCATAATGGTCTTCTCTGTGGTAGTGCGCGTGCTCGGTGTATTTCGCATCACCGACTTGATTGCGCGCCCTATCGTGTTCGTACTCTCCCCGTTTGGGGTCACCCGCGATCTAGTGCAGGCACTCATCAGCGGGCTGTTTGAGATAACTATCGGCACAGAGATGGCGAGTCGGGCCGCAGCCCCCGTCATCCACAGGGCCGTAGCAGCGAGCGCAATCATAGCGTGGAGCGGGCTTTCGGTGTTCGCCCAGGCCGCAAGTATGCTCTTTGGCACGGATGTTCGCATGGGCGTGTATTTCGCCGCGAGAGTCCTTCACGCCGTGCTGGCAGCCATTGTGGGGCTGGGACTTGCGTGTTTCGGACCGTGGGGAGCTAAGCTGGCATCAACAACAGCAATGCCCGGCGCGTATGCCGCACCGGGCTTCTTATCTGTCATGGGTCGCTCCTGTGTCTATCTGGCCTCGATCATGGGGGTATTGGCGATCGGGACCGCTGCGGCGTCAATCGCAGCGAAAATCGAGGTAGTGACGTTCAGGGTGAGGCCCAAAGGTCGTCACTGATCGGAATCGCTCTTCCTGCGCCTGAGCTCGTCGATGCCCTTACGAACCACAAACGACGTGCGGTCCAGCGTTTCCTGGAGCGACGACAACGTCGACTCGGCATACTCGTCCGCTCCGGCCCTTATGTCGAATGCCTCGCGACGCGCCTGGGCCAGGATCGCCTCGGCTTCCTCCCTGGCGCGCGCAGCGACCTCAACGCCCGCCACAGCCTGGCCGGACGGGCCTGCTTCAACGCGACCTGATTCGGCCGCGATGCGGGATCTCTCCGACAGCAGCGTCTCCGCCTGCCTGATCTCCTCCGGCAAAGCGATGCGGATCCTGTCTATCAGCTCGAGCAGTTCCACACCGTCCACGATGCGCTTGCCCGAGAAGAGCATTCTCCCGCCGGATTCGATAGTCCGCTCCATTCTGTCGAGGCACTCGATAACTGATTGCTTCAACATCGTCACGCCTCCCCCCTGCACCGCGCGGCAACACGTTCAGCTATCGATGCAGGCACCAAGCACCGTATGTCGCCGCCCAGGGCCGCGACCTCCTTAACTAAGCTGGAACTGAGGAACGAATACTCCATGGATGCCATTATGTACATAGTTTCAATGGTAGGGTCCAGTTTCCTGTTCATCAGCGCCATGGTCATCTCGAACTCGAAATCCGACACTACCCTAAGCCCCCTGATGACTACATGGGCGCCGCGCCTTTTGACGTAGTCGACAAGCAACCCTTCGAAGTGGTCGATCTCCACATTGGGAAGATGGGCGCATGCAGCCCTTAGCATCTCCAGCCTTTCCTCAGTGGAGAACATCTGCCGCTTGCCGTGATTGACCAGTATGGCGACGATCACGGTGTCGAAGATTGACGAGGCCCTAGTGATGATGTCGACATGGCCCATGGTAATGGGGTCGAAAGTGCCGGGGCATATGGCGACAGCCAATCTCATCCCTCCACCGCAAAGTGGTAGAAACTGATACTGCTATCTCCGTACCGTTCCTGCCTGATCTGTTCCAAGCCGCCGAGGCGGACGGGCCAATCGGCGCGTAGAGTATGTTCTACGATGAGTAGCCCATCTCCTGCGAGCAGTCGAGGAGTATCGATACGCAGAAGGAGCGGTTCGGAAATTTCCATCGCATACGGCGGATCCGCGAAGACCAGATCGTACGGCGCGCGCTCCGACACCGCGCCGCTCGCCTGCCCAATCGCCGCAATCGCATCCGCACACACAACAACAGCCTGCTGCTGCATGTCGAGGGATCTCAGGTTGTCCGTGATCACGTGGCAGGCGCGGCGATCCCGCTCGACGAAGACGCACGCACCGGCCCCCCTCGACAGGGCCTCTATTCCCAGGCTTCCGCTGCCGGCGAAGAGGTCCAGCACATTCGAGCCGTCAACTCGTTCGCAGATAATGGCAAAGAGCGACTCGCGGACCCGGTCGGACGTGGGCCGTGTGGATCTGCCCTTTGGGCAGGCTATGTTACGCCCGCGCGCCCGCCCGGCTATCACTCGCATGTCAGATCCGCATCGGCTCGACCCAGGCCACCGCGATTGTGCCCGGGCCCGCATGCGTCCCCACTATCGGGCCGCAGTCAGTCAGCCAAGTGCGCCTGCAGTTGAACTCGGACTTTACGTCAGCAAGCCATCGCTTCCCGCGTGGCTCATCATCGGCGTGCAACACTATGACGTCAATCGGGGCGCCTGGGCGGATTCGACTGTGCATCAGCTCCAAGATGCGCGGAAACACCCGGTTCGACCCGCGCACCCGCTCGACCCCGGCTATCTCGCCTTCCTCAATGGACATTATGGGCTTGATGGAGAGCAACCCTCCGATGAATGCTGTGGCCCGCCCGATACGGCCGTTCTTCTGCAAATACTCCAGAGTATCCAATGTCCAGTAAAGCCCGAAGTTGTCCATAACGTGCTGTATGCTCTCACGTACATCATCCACGCTCTTGCCCTGTCGTATCGCCTCTGCCCCCTCCAGCACCATAAGGCCGGTCACGAGCGAAACGGCGCGACCGTCGACCACCTCGATCACGTCGGGGTTGACGGTCTCTGCGGCAATCTGGGCGCTCTGCACGGTTCCACTCATCTTGGACGATATGTGCACCGAGAATACGAAATCGTGCGACTTGAGCAGGCGCTGGTACACGGCCACGAAGTCCGCCGGCGACGGCTGGCTGGTCTTGGGCATGACTTGCGAACGCTTCAGCTTGTCGAAGAACTCGGAGCTACTTATCTCAACAGTGTCGATGAAGCTTTCGTCCCCGAAATGAACTGTAAGGGGCACGACGGTAATGCCGTTCTCCTGGTATATCTCGCGGGTAAGGTCGGAACTGCTGTCGGTGACAAGCGCGATCCTCGTCATATTCCATCCTCCTCACTCAACCGAGATCAGGTAGTAGTAGAGCGGCTGCCCCCCATACTGAACCTCGAACTCCACGTCAGGGTATTGACGTTGCAGGCCCGACGCCAAAGCCTCTGCGTCTTCTCCACTGATGCCCGACCCGTACAGGATCGTGGCTATCTCATCCTCAGCCGAGTGCATCTGAGAGAAGAGCGAACTGGCCACCCGGGAGATGTCCTGCCCTACTGCCTTAAGGTCTCCATCGAACAGCCCGATGATGTCATGCTCTCGGATGGTCAGCCCGTTGGCGGCAGAGTCGCGCACCGCATAGGTGATCTCGCCCGTCTTCACCTTCCCTATGGCTTCCGACATCTTCTCGATATTCTCACTCACAGAAGCAGATGGAGACATGGCCAAAAGAGCGGCCAGCCCCTGCGGAACCGTCTTGCTGGGAACAACATGCACCCTGATATTGGCCAGGTCCGGTACCCCCGACGCCTGCCGCGCCGTCAACACCACGTTGCCGTTGTTGGGCAGCACAATGACCTCCCTGGCGCGCGCGGCATGCACGGCATCGGCAATATCCTGAATGCTCGGATTCATCGTCTGGCCGCCGGTCACTACGATATCTGCCCCAAGGCTCTTCAGGATCCTTTCCACTCCGTCTCCGGCAGCCACTGCAATGACCCCGACATCCCGGACGATAGACGGGGCCGGCGACTGGGTTGCCGCTTGCGGCCTTGAGGAATCGCCCATCGACTCGAACTCCTCGTGCTGGTCCTCCATGTTGTCGATGTCGATCTCGTGAAGCGAACCGTACGCAATGCACGTTTCAAGCACCCGTCCAGGCCAATTGGTATGAACATGCACCTTGACAGTGTTCTCGTTCCCCACGACCAGCATTGAATCGCCTTCGGCCGCCGAGAGGATTGAGCTTCTTACTGCATCGGGGTCGAGATGATCTCCCTTGATAATGAACTCCGTACAGTACCTAAACTTGATTTCTTCCTGCGCTGGCCTGGGCACCACAGGGGCGTCGACGGGAGCCTGACCTTGAGCTACCGAAGACACGGCCTCCCCACGCAACCCCATAGCGAATCCCTGCATGAACACGACAAGACCCTTCCCTCCGGCATCTACTACCCCTGCCTCCTTGAGAGTTGGCAGCATATCGGGGGTCTTGCTCAGGGTGATCTCGCCCTGCCGTATGGCCTCATCGAGCACGCCCTGCACATCCCGGCCATCGCGGGCCGCCTGAAGCGCGGCGCGAGCGCCCATCCGAGCCACAGTCAATATGGTTCCCTCTACAGGTTTCATTACAGCCTTGTACGCCACATTAGCCGCCTCTGAGAAGGCGGCAGCGACGTCGGATGGGGCAGCCACCGCCAGCCCGTGCAGCCTTTTGGCGAACCCCCTCATCAGTTGAGAGAATATGACTCCCGAGTTTCCGCGCGCACCCATCAGCGACCCAATGGCTATGGCATCGGCAACCTCGCCCACGCTGGAAGCTCGGGATTTCTGCGCCTCCTTGAGCGCAGCGGAGACCGTCAGGTACATGTTGGTCCCAGTATCGCCGTCAGGAACCGGAAATACGTTGAGCGAGTCAACCATGCTCTTGTTCTCACCCAGCCAGGCAACTCCAGACGCAAAGGCATCGATGAGCGCGCGCCCATCAAGCCCCTTCTTCACAGGCGTCCGGCTGTGCTTCGCTCCAGCCATTATCTGTGCCGTTCCTTTCCGCCCGCACCCACCCGAACGCCGTGGACATTCACATTGACTTCCGAAACGCGAAGGCCCGTTGTAGTCTCCAGAACGTACTTGACCTTATCCATGACGTTATTAGCTACTTCGGTAATACGGGTGCCATATTCGACAATGATGTACAGGTTGATTTTCACGTCGTCGCCTTCTACATCGACTTCCACTCCGCGGGCGATGTTGTCGCGTCCAAGGAGCTCAGCAATGCCGTCGGTAATCGTACGTGATGCCATACCGACTAGCCCATAGCACTCAGTGGCAGCCATTCCGGCTGTAGCCGCTATGACGTCATCTGCTATGGTTATCTGCCCGAGCTCCGTATTCATAGCTCTGCCCATTGCGAAACCTCCAATGCGAACACGCGAAACAATGGAATCGCTCGCCAAACATTTTTCATCTATTCTATATACGTATGGTCTATTCCTTCTCGGCGTGCCCTTGCGTAGTCTACCCGCCTGTGATAACATTTAAGTTGTGCGTGTCAGGCGCTGCAAGGAGGAATTCGCATGCCCAAGATGTGTGCGGTCTGTGGCAAGTCCCCATCATCCGGGAACAACGTCAGCCACTCTGAGCTTAAGACGAGGCGCCGTTGGTATCCGAACCTCCAGAAAGTCAGAGCAATGGTCGACGGGAGTCCTCGCCGGATAACCGTCTGCACCAGGTGCCTTCGTTCGGGAAAGGTAACCCGGGCGATCTGACAGATGGCCCTCGATCTGGCCGGCTCTTTCAAGTGACGCCCCCTTGATCGGGGGCGTTTCACATTATCAAGCCCCTCGCTATCAGGGCCTTCTCCCGCAGTTGGCGCACGGCGTCATAGTCAACCGTGGCAAGCCCCAGCCTCACGCCCGAACTCGAGCTCGGGCCGTGGCAATCCGATCCGCCAGTGACTATCAGCCCATATCCACCGGCAAGCCGTGCGTATCGCATTCTCTGCTCCTCACCATGGTCGGGGTAGACCGCCTCGATGCCGGCGAGCCCCGCGTCCACCAGCGAAGGGATCATGTCATCATGTCCGGATAGACCAGGATGGGCCAGCACCGGGACACCGCCGGCGGCCAGGATAGCGCGGACTGCATCATGGGGCGATAGTCTGGACCGCCTGACGTATGCCGGCGCATGCCTGCCGATGTAGCGCGAAAAAGCCTCATCCCACGAACCTACCTGACCCGCCCGTATCAGCGCCTGAGCCACGTGCGGACGCCCAAGAGGACCACCGTCTGAGAACCTCTGCACCTCGTCCATGCCGAGGTGCACACCCATGTCACGCAGTCGGTCCAGCATCTTTCGCACCCGCTGCAGCCTGCTTTCGCGCTGCGATTCCAGAAGGTCAAGAAGGTCCTCATCCTCCAGGTCTATGAAGTACCCCAGTATGTGGACCTCGCCATCGTCCACATCTGTAGAAAGCTCCAAGCCGGGCACAATCTCCACACCAACCTCGGCGCCCTTTGCCGTCGCCTCATCGATGCCTGTGACTGAGTCGTGGTCGGTTACTGCTATGCCGGCAAGGCCACGACGCCGGGCCTCTTCGACCAGCTCCCTGGGCGTGAACGTGCCGTCGGATGCTGTTGTGTGACAGTGAAGGTCAACGGACCCGCCTGACACCCACAGTCACCTTCTCTCCGTTGACGTCCCATTCCTTAATGTACTCACCATCCGGCTCTCCCCGGACCACGCTGAGCGAGAGGGTCTCGCCCATCAAGTATTCCCCGTGCTCTGCCAGGGCGCGCATGGATTCAGGCCCGCCCGCAAGCACCGTGTGGATGCGGTCAGATATCTCGAATCCAGCCTCCTTCCGGGTAGCCTGGATCTTGTTAACCAGTTCACGCGCGAACCCTTCCATCTTGAGGTCATCGGTTATCACTGTGTCCAGAGCCACCGATCGCCCGTTGTCCGTCTCCACACGGAATCCTTCGCGCGCCACAGTCTCGACTGATATCTCCTCGGGAAGGACTGATACATCTCCTACGCCTTCCAGCGCCAACACCACCGGGCATCCGGCCGCGACATCGCGGGCGACACTCGCAGCATCCGCCTCGGCCAGTGCCGACGCAATTGTGCGCATCAGCTTGCCATGCTTCGGCCCAAGCAGGTCATACCTGGGCTTGACTTTATGCGATACAAAACCGGCGAAATCACGGGCAAACTCGATGGCTCGCACATTCAGCTCATCTTCCACCAGGTCGGCCAGGGCCATCAGCTGGGCCTGTTCTTCGGAAGTGGCCTGCACGACGATCTTGGCCAGCGGTTGCCTGTTCTTGATGTTCACTGCATTACGGGCAGCCCTACCGAGGTACACTACCTTGCGGGCCAGCTCCATCTGGCTATCGAGAAGTGGGTCTATCATGTTCTCATCCGGCACGGGATAGTCCGCCAGGTGCACACTGCCCAGATCCGGCTCGAGATTGGTGTAGATCTCCTCGGCCAAAAACGGCGTGAACGGCGCTATGAGTTTGGCCACAGTGACAAGCGTCTCGTGTAGCGTAAGGTAAGCCGCTTCCTTGTCGGTCGTCATCTCGCTGGCCCAGTAACGCCGGCGGCATCTCCGAACATACCAGTTGGACAGATCGTCGACGAACTGCTCGATTCTGCGACCCGCCGCGGTGATGTCGTAGCTGTCCATAAGGCCGGCCACCTCAGAAGCTAGTCCCGACAGCCTAGACAGCAGCCACCTGTCGATCGCCGGTCGCTGGACGGGAGGCACATTATGCCCTTTGGGGACGAATCCGTCTATGTTGGCATAGAGCACGTAGAAGGCGTACACATTCCACAGGGTGCCCATGAACTTACGCATCGCCTCAGTCACGCCTTCCTCGTAGAAGCGTGTCGGCGTCCACGGGGCGTTGACTGTGTAGAGATACCATCTCACAGCGTCTGCGCCCTGCGTATCGAATATCTTCCACACATCGGCCACATTGCCCCGGCTCTTGCTCATCTTCAGGCCCTGCTCATCCAGGACCAGCCCCAGCACCATGCAGTTTGTGAAAGGAGCGCGGTCGAACAGCAGGGTCGAAATGGCCAGGAGTGTGTAGAACCAGCCGCGGGTCTGATCCACAGCCTCGGTTATGAAGTCGGCCGGGAACGACTCGCTGAACAGATCATGATTCTCGAACGGATAGTGCCACTGGGCGAACGGCATCGACCCTGAATCAAACCAGCAGTCCATGACCTCAGGTACCCGACGTGCGTCACCGCCGCACTTCGGGCAGGCCAGCACTGCCTGGTCTATATATGGCCTGTGCAGCTCGAAATGGTCCGGCAGCTCCTTCGCCATCTGCTTAAGCTCAGCGATGCTCCCGACGGCGTGTTCGTGCCCACACTCTTGGCATATCCAGATCGGCAGAGGGGTGCCCCAGTAGCGCTCGCGGCTTACGGCCCAGTCCACCACGTTGTCGAGGAAGTTGCCGAACCGGCCGTCGCGTATGTGCTCTGGATACCAGTTAATCGTGTGGTTATTTGCTATCAGCCTATCTCGAAGCTCCGACATGCGGATGAACCATGACGCCCGAGCATAGTACAGCAGCGGTGTGTCGCAGCGCCAGCAGAAAGGATAGCTGTGCTCATACTCCATCTCGGCGTACAGAAGCCCGCGCCTGCGCAGATCTTCGACAATCAGCGGATCTGCGTCCTTGACGAACAGCCCGCTCCAGTCGCCGGCACGTTCATCGAAATGCCCCTGTGTATCCACAAGTTGCACCACAGGAAGGCCATTTGCCTGCGCCACCCGCATATCGTCTTCACCGAATGCCGGAGCAATGTGGACGATCCCCGTCCCTTCAGTGAGCGTGACGAAATCGCCGGCCACGACGCGGTAGGCCGGAGCATCGGGACTGGCGAAGGTATATAGCGGCTCGTACTGCATGCCGACGAGTTCAGACCCGCGCACGGTGCGAAGTATGCTGTGCGGCGCTGTGATCGTGGAATCCGCGAGTTCCTTGGCCATGATCAAGGTCTCGCCATTGACTTCCACATAGGCGTACTCGAAATCGGGAGATACAGCCAAAGCCACGTTGGACGGCAGTGTCCACGGCGTAGTGGTCCAAGCAAGTAGCGAGAGCTTCTCATGCCCCAAGGCGCGGAATCGGACGATGACAGAGGGGTCGGCTACGTCCCGATAACCCTGGGCTACTTCGTGGCTGGACAGAGCGGTGCCGCAGCGTGGGCAGTACGGGACCACCTTGTGTCCGCGGTACATGAGGCCCTTGTCCCAGATGGTCTTGACAGCCCACCATACCGACTCGATGTACGAATCGTGGTATGTTACGTACGGGTCGTCCATATCCACCCAGAATCCCAGGCGCTGAGTCATGCGCCGCCATTCCTGCTCGTACTTGAACACCGATTCCTTGCACTTTTGGACGAAATCCCTGACGCCGTACTGCTCTATCTGCGGCTTGCCACTTATGCCCAAGTGTTTCTCGACTTCCAGTTCCACAGGAAGGCCGTGCGTATCCCATCCGGCCTTGCGCGGCACCTGGTAGCCCTGCATGGTCTTGTAGCGCAGGACAACGTCCTTCATAGCCCGCGTCAGCACATGCCCCGGATGGGGCAGCCCGTTCGCGGTAGGGGGCCCCTCAAAGAACACGAACTTGGGCGCTCCTTCCCTCCTGGCAACGCTCTGTTCGAACACCCGGTCCTTCTTCCACTGCTCGAGGATCTTTCTTTCCATTCGGGGAAAATCCATAGCTGCATCGACTTTCCTGAACATCGCTCGACGCTACCTCCTCACAAGACACGCCTAAGGCGGGACAAACAGAAAACCCTCGCCCACAAGGGACGAGGGATAGGCTCGCGGTACCACCCTTATTGGCCCGGACGCTGCGCGACGGCGACAAAGCCTTAGCGTGATAGGTCCAGGTCCACTCATTGGATACGCCCAGATAACGCAGGGCCTGCGGCCACGTCTACTCAGAGCCCTTTGGGGCATTTCGTCCTTTCGCCGCGCGGCTCAGGGGCGATTTTCGCAGCTGGGCCGGCACAGGGTTTCCACCTTCCCCCGTTCTCTGGAGCCGCCTCAAGCGCTACTCTTCCCATCATCGCCATTGTCATTTTTCAGCTGTAACTCAGACTACCACAGCACGGGCCGGACAGTCAACTCACCCGAACCGGTTGCGGTCATAATGGCCGGCACATCAGCCGTGCTACCGTCTCCTCCCATGGGAGCCATCGCCGAATGCACCCTTCTTCATCAAGTAGGCTACTACCAGGGCTGAGATTATCGCCTCCGGCACGAGGTAGCTGGCGTTGTACACTGCCGAGTACCGCCACGCAGGAGTGCCTTCCGGCGCGTACTGCCCAAAGAACACGATTCCTGATGCGAAAAAGCATAGAAACTGCAGAAACGAACTGGCGACTGTGCCGCTCACTACCCGCTTAAGACCACGACCGAATGAGATAAGCGGAGCCAACCCCAGCACCATGGAGGCCAGAGGGTAATCCAGGATGGCCTGAAGAGGATGGACGACCTCGGCGCCAGTCACCAGCTTCAGCAGTCCGCTCGCCAGCCCTGCCAACACTCCGGGATATGCGCCCCTGTAGAAGGCCAGGTAAAGGATGGGAACCAGCTCAAGCGACACAGATCCGCCTTGAGGCATTCGGAAGATTCTCAGGCGGCTCAGGACCCATGCGAGCGCCGCCGCGACGCCCGCCTCAGCCAGGATCATGGCTTGACTCGGCCTGCGCGACTTGGTATCAGACATTTCGGGTGCCTCCTTGTGCGCCGTGCCGCTCGGCTCGCTCCAGCAAAAAAGCCGCGGATATCCAATACGACCCGCAGCCCGTGAAGGACTTCACCGCTTTCCTACGCTGGCATTACCCAGGGCGGGGGTAGACCCCGCACGAACAGGTTCGAGGGTACCGGGCATCCCGCCGGATCATCCGGCAATGGTGCCCGCTCTCAGCCCGTATGGCTCCCCTAGCGGATCGGCACTATATGTGGTGATGTAGTAACTATCGTATGAATTATGCGCGCCGCCGAAAACTCCTTCTTTGCGGACCATATATCATACACGGCTCTTCACACGGTGAAGGCAACCTCGAGCACATTTCCCTCCCGCCCAACCAGAATATCGCGTATCAGGTGGGCAGGGATGACTGTCGACACCGCCTGTTTTGCTCTCAGAACCAGCTCGGCATCTGACAGACTGGAGATGTCTCCAAAATCGCGTGGGTCCAGCGCGACAGTGGCGACAAGCACTCCCTTGACGTTGGTAACCTTCATCGGATCGGCCTCCTCCCGCGTCTACCACACGTTTCGACGCGAGAGCGGCGTGTCCTCCGCGCATCCTCCGACTGCTTTTCGACCTGTTCCGCAGGATGCGCCCCGACTGTTGCCGTTTGCCCCGGCCAAGCCTTCCGTAATGTCGACGTTCCCCGCAAAACGGAAATTCAGGAGGGCCAGCCCGAAACATCGCGAGGCCGGCCCCCCATTGCGACAAGGCTACTGACTGAGTTGCTTTGCAAGGAACCCTGCCGCGGTCTCGGCCAACTTCAGCTCAAGGTCGCCCATAGTGCTCTCTTCTTTCGATACGAGTATGACTGCGCCAGCAATGTCCCCTTCCACAATGATCGGCGCGACGACCTGGCTCGCAAACTCTAGGTCCTGTATAGGGGGGCTCTCATTGGACACATTCGACAAGAACGGCTTGCGCGCGCGCATCACCTCCTCGACATGCTCAGTGATGCGTCGCTCAACGAAACCCTTCTTCGGCGCCCCCGAGACGGCCACGATCTCGTCTTGGTCGGCAATTAGCACGACATGCCCTGTGCCATCATGGAGCGAATCAGCGTACTCCTGTGCGAAATCGCCCAGGTCGGCAATTGGCGAGTATTTCTTCAGGATCACTTCGCCTTCACGGTCAGTGAATATCTCAAGCGGATCACCCTCACGTATTCGAAGGGTTCTTCGGATCTCTTTCGGAATCACGACCCTCCCCAGGTCATCGATTCTCCGGACAATACCTGTCGCCTTCATCCGCATCCCTCCCTTGCTAGTATTCTACCTTTGCTCAAAGATGCTTATGCTCTTGCGCGTGTTCGCAGCGGATCAGCAACTGGAATCGAGCATGTGGAGGCGTGAGGGGAACGACTGCGGCGACTCTGTACAAAAAAAGGAGGCTTGCGGCGATCTGCTCTCCGGCTGCTACACCCCGTTACGTGACTACCCGACCCCTTTCGGCGCCGAGCGGCCATTACACGGAGTGGAACAACCTTTGATCGACCAACGTCCAAACTTGGGCATCATACTGCAGTCTCTCGACTGCAGCACCACGCTTTCGCTTGTACGCTGATCTTAGCTCGACCGCTGCAGATAGATTTCCCTACAACGACGATCTCATCAACCGCCGTCATAAGTTGGGCCACCTGCAACGATCTTCGCGCCGGCCGACTGTGAT
>DAOPWT010000005.1:0-1257 GCA_035351775.1 Bacillota bacterium
GAGAAGCCAGGAGAAGGATTTGTGACCCCCGCGGCGAACTGCTAACAGGTGAAATGCAGGCCATTAAGTGTCGGGAGTGAGTATTCGTGGATTCTGGGCAGGGTATGCGCGTGGTGGAATGTGTGCCCAACTTCTCGGAGGGCAGAAGGCCGGAGGTTGTGGCTGACATTGTCGCGGCCATCACATCCGTCCAGGGTGTGAGTCTGCTCGATTTCTCGTCTGACGCGAGTCATAATCGTTCTGTCGTCACCTTTGTCGGAACGCCCCAGGCCGTTGAGGCGGCGGCGTTTGCAGGCATTGCGCGGGCGCGCGACCTGATCGACATGGAGCGGCACCACGGCGAGCACCCGCGCCTTGGGGCTACGGATGTCGTTCCGTTCGTGCCCATTGCAGGGATTACGATGGCCGAGTGTGTTGATATAGCGCGCCGCCTGGGCAGACGTGTGGGCCAGGAGCTTGGCATACCGGTCTACTTGTATGAGGAGGCTGCAACCAGGCCCGAGAGGCGGAACTTGGCCGATGTGAGGCGCGGGGAGTACGAGGGCCTCAAGGCGAGCATAGGCACGCCTGAACGCATTCCGGATTTCGGGCCGGCGGTCGTGCATCCCACTGCCGGGGCCACGATCATCGGGGCCCGGATGCCGCTGATAGCGTTCAACGTGAACCTGGGTACCGCGGATGTCGAAATCGCCAAGAAGATCGCAAAGGCTGTGCGCGGTTCCAGCGGCGGCCTGGTGTACGTGAAAGCTCTCGGTGTCATGCTCGAGGACAAGCATGTCGCGCAGGTCTCAATGAACCTCGTCAACTACGTCAAGACGCCCATCCATAGAGTGCTGGAGATGGTCAGGCGCGAGGCGGCCCGCTACGGAGTTGCCGTGATCGAAACAGAGCTCATTGGGCTAACGCCGCTCGACGCAGTGCTCGACACCGCTGCCTATTATCTGCAATTGCCCAAACTCGGCAGGGACCAAGTGATCGAGGCGCGGATATGGGAGTGAGGGATGACGTTGAACGTCAACACGAGAAATGTGAGGGAAGAGCCGTCGGATCTGCTGCTGATTCACGCGGCTGAGCTGGCCACTTGCTCGAGTGCTCCCAGAAGCGATGCAGGCCACGACAGTGACGGGCCACTGTGCGGCGCAGCCATGCGCGATATCGGGATCATCCGTGACGGCGCGATCGCTGTTCGATCCGGAGTCATTGTCGATGTCGGCACTACGCAGGAAGTGATCTCGCGGGAACCTTCGGGCGGCGCAT
>DAOPWT010000005.1:1357-20665 GCA_035351775.1 Bacillota bacterium
GCGCTCGGGGCGACTCAGGTCATCGACGCGTCTGGTCGCACTGTGCTTCCGGGATTCGTGGATGCCCATACCCACCTGGTGTTTGCCGGGGAACGCTACCGCGAACACGTGATGCGCCTTGGCGGGGCCAAATACCTGGATATCCTGGCCTCAGGAGGTGGAATCCTGTCGACGCTCACGTCAACCCGCTCCGCGTCTTTGGCCGAACTGGTCGCCGGCGCAATGAGGCGCCTGGACACCATGCTTCTCCACGGGACTACGACCGTTGAGGCCAAGAGCGGTTACGGCCTGGATGTCGATACCGAACTTCGTCAGCTTGAAGCGGCCAAGCTGGCGTCGGAAGCGCACGCTGTCGATGTGGTCAGCACATTCATGGGGGCCCACGCAGTGCCGCCTGAGTTTGCGGGCGACCCCCGAGCTTACTTGGATTTCGTGAAGTCGGTCGTATTGCCGGCAGTCGCGGAGCAGGGGATCGCCGAGTTCTGCGATGTGTTCTGCGAGGAAGGCGTCTTCTCCGTGGAACAGTCTCGCGAGGTGCTTCTGGCAGGCATGGAATATGGCCTACGTGCCAAGATCCATGCGGATGAGATCTTCCCCATCGGCGGCGCATCGCTTGCTGCCGAGCTAGGGGCGGTATCCGCCGACCACCTGGCTGCGGCGTCGCCTGAGGGCATTGGCAGTCTGGCCCGTGCAGGCGTCGTAGCGGTGTTGCTCCCTGCGACGATGTTCACCCTCATGTCCGAAGCGTACGCCGATGCCCGGGGCATGATCGACGCCGGCGTCGCCGTGGCTCTGGCGACTGATTTCAATCCCGGAACATCTCCCACTATGTCCATGTCTTTTGTGATCACCCTGGCCTGTCTTCAGATGAAGATGACGCCCGCCGAGGCTGTATGCGCTGCCACTCGCAATGCTGCCTGGGCCATTGGGCGCGGCGATCGAGCGGGAACCATCCAGGTCGGGCGCGATGCCGACTTCATTGTGTGCGATGTGCCGGCTGTGGATGCCCTTCCGTTCTCGGTGGGCGTGAACCCGGTTAGGGATGTAGTGAAGCGCGGTGTGCACGTGGTGAAGAGCGCAGGAGGGGGAGGCCTATTATGTCGTTCGCGGATATGACCGTTCGTGGTTTTCTGGATGAGCTTGCGTCCCAAAGTCCGGCTCCCGGCGGCGGCAGCGCGTCGGCGGTTGCGGGCGCGATGGGCGTCGGCCTGGCAGCCATGGTCGCAGGCCTTACGGATACGTCCGGGATGCGGGCCGAGGACGCGGGCCGAGTGGAGGAGGTCAGGCAGAAATCGAAAGGGCTCATGGAGGCCTTGCTCAGATGCGCTGACGATGATACTGCCGCGTTCAACGAGGTTATGAAGGCCTTCAAGCTGCCCAAGGCGACTGATGAGGAGAAGCGCGCAAGGCGAGAAGCCATACAGCTGGCATTGAAGGGCGCGGTGAGCGCTCCCCGCATTACGCTGCAACTGGCCGCGGAGGGAATGCAGATGGCGGCCCACATGGCGGAGTTGGGCAATGACAATGCAGCCAGCGATGCGGGTGTAGGCGCGTTGCTTCTGGATACTGCTATGGGCGGAGCGATTTTCAACATGCAGATCAACCTGGCGTCCATAAAGGACCAGGACTTTGTGGCGGACATGAGATCGGAGATCGATCGTTTCGCCCAGGTCCGGGATGAGCTCAGGCAGCGCGCTGTGTGTTCAGTGACGCGGAGAATCGGGTCCTGACGCTCCTTGGGGCGTTTCCGGGAACGATACTATCAGAGGGGATCATACGTATGGAAGATCGGGACGGGGGCGGCGTTGGGGCGAGGGTCGTGGCGCTCGATTCGGAAGGCGCCGTGCGGGCGGAGCTAGCTGCCATGGGAGTGAGTCGGGCCGGGGTGGACATTATGACTCCCAAGAGCGTGTTTCGCGCCGTCCGCCTGTATGGCGTGCCGCTCAGGGCAGCTCTCGTGATAAAGCAGGAGATGCTGGCCAAGGGCGGGGAGGCGGCTCTACCTTATGCTGCCGCAGGGCTGGGTGAAGAGCGATGTGACATGCTACTCGCTGGCACGCTCAGGCAATTCGGGAGGCTGACCGAAACCCTGAAGCTGCAGCCCTTCGGGCTGCCGGCGATCGCCCGCGAGATCGATGCGGCCTTGGCTGCATTCGACGGCACACCTGAACCAATGTGCATAGGCGGGAGGACATTCCGGTTCGGGGAGCGAACGTACGTAATGGGCATCCTGAACGTGACCCCAGACTCCTTTTCCGACGGCGGGCAGCATCTGTCGTGCGATGACGCGCTGAGGCATGCTGAGGCGATGCTGGAGGCCGGCGCCGACATCATCGACATAGGGGGCGAGTCGACGAGGCCGGGCGCCGCTCCACTGACTGAGGAAGAGGAATGCGCCCGCGTCCTTCCGGTAGTCCGTCTCCTTGCAGCCCGTTCCGATGCTATCATGTCGATAGACACCTACAGAGCAAACGTTGCACGAGCATGCATGGACCTCGGCGCGCACATCATCAACGACATAACTGCTCTTCGAGGCGAGGGGGACATGGCGTCGGTAGCGGCGCAGTACGGCGCACCGGTGGTATTGATGCACATGTTGGGGCGCCCCGCCGACATGCAGGCAAACCCCACATACGACGAAGTGGTTCATGAGGTGTGCGGATTTCTGAGGCAGCGCGTGGCATATGCGCGCGAGCGGGGAATCTCGGTGTGTAACACTATCGTTGACCCTGGAATAGGCTTTGGTAAGACGCCGCAGCACAACCTGGAGATAATGAGGCGTCTTCGTGAACTCAAGAGCCTGAGAAGGCCGATCTTGGTTGGCACATCGCGTAAGTCCACCATCGGCCGGGTTCTAGGAAGGCCCGTAGGTGACAGGGTATGGGGCACGGCGGCAACTGTCGCGCTGGCAATCGCATCCGGCGCCGACATGGTGAGAGTGCATGACGTCGCTGAAATGGCGACGGTTGCCCGAATGACGGACGCGGTCACTCGGGGATGGCGCGGAGAGG
This sequence comes from Bacillota bacterium, assembly GCA_035351775.1. GTDB lineage: Bacteria > Bacillota > DTU025 > DTU025 > DTU025 > UBA5389. The sequence continues at coordinate 4,369 of DAOPWT010000005.1, forward strand.
AGGACGGCAATGCAGGCTGACAGGATTACACTGAAGAACCTGATGTTCTATGCCTACCACGGTGTGTTTGCGGCCGAGAAGGAACTGGGGCAGAGGTTCGAGGTGGATGTCGACATGTACGGCGACTTCAACACTGCAGCGCGTGCCGACGACATCGACATGACGGTGAACTACGGAGACGTGTACACGCTAGTCAAAGAGATTGTCGAGGAGCGCGAGTTCGACCTCATCGAAGCGCTGGCCGCTGCTATCTGTGACGAAGTGCTGGCGGGCTACACTGTAGGCCGCGTGACAGTCCGTGTGCGAAAGCCCCATGCACCTCTGGGCGGGCCTGCCGACTACGTGGAGTGCGAGATCAGCCGGAGTGCGCCCGGCGGAGCACAGCCGGGATCCAGACGCGAGGATGACACAGGTGAAGGTGAAACCGAGCTTTAGTATTGTGCGTGTCGACGAGACTGATTCGACGAACCGGATGGCCCGGGCGCTAGCCGAGGGCGGAGCATGCGACGGCACTGTGGTTGTCGCCAGGCGGCAGACTGCTGGCCGCGGGCGGTGCGGGAGGTTCTGGCTGTCGAGCGGCGATTTCGGGCTGTGGTTCTCTGTGGTACTCAGGCCTCGGTTTGAGCCTAACCTCGCGGGCTTTCTGGGGATTGGGGCGGCTGTCGCCGTCGCCCGCGCTGTAGACAAGCTCACCGGGGTTCGCGCGGATGTCAAATGGCCCAACGACGTACTGATACGCGGGCGGAAGGTCTGCGGCGTGCTGGCAGAGGCATCTACGGTGGCTGGGCGTCTCGATTGGGCCGTAGTCGGCGTGGGGATAAACCTGTTCCCTCCGGAGGGTGGGTTTCCGGCGGAGCTTCTGCCGGTGGCCACCTCACTTTCCGAACACATGGGTCGAGATACAGTGGTCGATCGCGAGCGCCTGCTGGCGGCAGTCCTCGATGAGCTTGCGGGCTGCATCGTGCTGCTTGAACAGGGCGCCCGCGGGGCTCGGGCGCTCGCCGACGAGGCTGAGCGCCTCATGGGACCCATGATAGGGCGCCGGATAACGGTCAAAGCCGCGTCAGGCCGGTTTGAGGCTGTGGCGGCGCGTTTGGACGACGAGGGCGCCCTGGTGGTAGTGAGCGATAGCGGCGAGTCGATCAGAGTCACGTCCGCGGACGTATCCATAGGGTGTGGTCCGGCGCAATCGGCACAATCGGCAGAACCGGAGGAGGCTCCTACTCAATGAACAAGGCCATTGCTCTGGCTGTGGCTGCGCTGATGGTCGGCATGTCGTGCAGAGCGCCTGCGATTGCCGCCGCGCCTTCCGCTCAGGCCGCAAGGACTGCCGCAGCGCCAGAACCTCTGATGCTCGAACCGGGCTGGGCCGGTATCGCTCGGATCATCACACATCTTGGAGGCGCCGGCGCATCGATTGCGCTCTCCACGGCGCTTCTGGTGTACGACGCGCCCACTGGTGAGATGATGCTGAACGCTACGACTTGCACTGCGGGGATTGTGGAGGCTCTCAAGATAGGTCTTGGTCGCGCGCGACCGTACGTGCCCGGCGGCAGCGGACGGTTTACGGGGCCGAGCCTGTCGCCGGATTACCACTCCATGCCTTCAGGCCACACTGCCAATGCGTTCGCCATGGCCACAGTCCTATCAAACAGGCACCCCGATTGGTCTCCGGCCTTATATGGACTTGCGCTGGCGGTCGGCCTGAGCCGGATCGAACTGGGCGTACACTGGCCGAGTGATGTGGTGATCGGGGCAGCCATAGGTCTGTGGGTGGGCAGGCAAGTCACCGAGGGCCGATTGAGGCTGTTTGCGTTCGATAGTGACTAGCGCCGGGCGTCAAGAACAGCGGAACCGTGGCCCCGCCCAATCTGCGGCGACCACGGTTCGAGTGCATTGCTGACCTGGCCTTTCATTGATCATACTCGCATCGGCGCCGGCGCGATCAATCCTCACTTCGTGTAGGTATGCATCCCAGGCACGGTCCGCCAGGCGGCTGAGGCGCGGGCGGAATCTCAGGGAATTCGGGAACCGGCGGCATGGGGCTCGGCCCCGGCATTGTGGGGCACGGAGGTTGCGGGTACGGGTAGTACGGCGGACACGGCGACGGCACCGGCATTGGCATCGGACACGGCATAGGCGTTGGGCATGGCATAGGCATCGGACACGGCATAGGCGTTGGGCAGGGCATCGGCGTCTGCCATGGCCCCGGGCAAGGCGCAGGCGTGGGCATCGGCTGCGGCACGGGAGCGGGGCCGGGGCACGGCATCGGAGTAGGGTACTGCGCATACGTAGGCATAATCAGCCCAGGGCATGGCTGCGGCACCACAGGCGTAGGCTGCGCCGGCGGCCACATCATCTCAGGCGGATACGAGGGACATGGCGCAGGCGTCGGCATTGGCACGGGCATTGGCACCGGCGTAGGCTGAATGGTCTCAATCGGCGAACAGCAGAGAATGGTATCGAAGAAGGTAGCGTGCCGGAGCTCGTCGCCACAGATATCGAGTATCGCTCGTTTCAGGCACTCTGTGGGAGCCAGTTGCGCCATCCTGCTATAGGAGCGAACTCCTTCTATCTCGTCTGCATAGGCATCCTGTACCATGGAGAAGAAGTCGTTGGAAGGCAGCACGTGATATCACCTCGTCATGTGGGTTCTCGCTTCTTCAGTGGCAGTATATTGCTAGGGTCCTCGTCAAGTTCCCATGCTTTAGTCACTTCTGCTCGCCTGCGGCAGATGATAGATAATGCGGAGGTATACCCCATGGCAGATCAGTCGAGGTCTGTGGACCTCGGGATAGCGGGAATGTCATGCGCAGCCTGCGCAGCGCGTGTCGAGCGAGCGCTGAAAAACCAACCCGGCGTCAGGCAAGCCAACGTTAATCTGGCGTCGGAGACTGCTCGCGTAGTGTATGATCCCGGCGCCGTAGACGTGGGTGATCTGCTCCAGGTTGTGGAAGGCGTCGGGTACAGCGGGCGCGAACTACTTCGCGACCGGCGCGAAGATGATGAGCGCAAGGCCGAGGAGAGCCTGCGAGCAGCCGCGAACTGGCGCCTGTTCTATGTCGGCGCAGCGCTCAGTCTTCCCATGGTCATTGGCATGTTGGCAGAACTCGCCGGCGTCCATTCGCTCATGTTCTTGATGGACCCTGTGCTCGGCTTTGTGCTGGCTACGCCGGTCGTGCTCCTATCCGGTTCGCGTTTTTACATCAGCGCCTACAGGACCGTGGCGCACGGCGGCGCCAACATGGACGTACTCGTGGCTTTGGGCACGGGCGCGGCATACGTGCTCAGCGTGGTGAATACGTTCTTCGCTCGCGGTCCGGTCTACTACGAGGCGTCCGCAGTTGTGATAACCCTGGTCCTTTTGGGCAAGAACCTCGAGCACGGCGCGAAAGGACGGGCGAGCGAGGCCATTCGCAAGCTGGCGTCTCTCACCCCGCGCACGGCGACTGTCATGCAAGGAGAGACCGAGCAGACGGTTGCTGTAGAGCAGGTTGTGCCCGGCGACATCGTGATCGTGAGGCCAGGGGAGCGTGTGCCTGTGGACGGAGAGATCATCGAAGGCTATACATCCATCGATGAATCCATGCTCACAGGCGAGAGCATCCCTCAGGACAAAGGCGCCGGCGACCTGGCAGTGGGGGGAACGGTGAATCAGCACGGCATGTTCAGGATGCGAGCCACTCACGTGGGGGCAGATACTGCGCTTTCGCAGATCGTTCGTCTGGTGGAGGAGGCCCAGGGAAGCAAAGCTCCGATACAGCGACTGGCGGATGTGGTAGCTTCCTACTTTGTGCCCGCGGTTCTGGTGATCGCGGTGGCTACGTTTGTCGGCTGGCGCCTAGCAGGGGCAGGTGTTGCACAAGCCTTGGTGAACGCCACGTCGGTACTTGTTGTGGCATGCCCCTGCGCGCTTGGATTGGCTACTCCCACTGGGATTATGGTGGCCACAGGGCGCGGTGCCGAACTTGGGGTGCTTGTCCGCGGCGGTGAACACCTCGAGAGGCTCAGCCGGATCGACGCGGTGGTCCTCGACAAGACAGGCACTCTCACCCGGGGCAAGCCCTCGGTAGTCGACTCAAGGGTGTTCTCGTCTCACAAGCCCGACGAAGCCTTGAGGCTGGCTGCTGCCGCTGAGAGGGCGTCGGAGCACCCGCTGGCCAGGGCGATTGTGGAGGAGGCGGAACTTCGGGGAGTAGACGCGCCCATGCCGACCGACTTTCGCAACGTGCCTGGCCGTGGGGTTACCGCACAGGTAGACGGGCGCCAAGTGGCAGTGGGCACGCGCAGGTTCTTGTCCGATCTTGGAATCCACGTGACCGACGATGTGGTGGAGGCCTTGGAGCACATGGAGGAGAAGGGCGAGACCGGAGTCCTGCAGGCGGTGGACGGCGCTGTCGCGGGTGTATACGGAATCGCCGACCAACTGCGCCCGGAGTCGGCCAGCGTGATCGCCGAGCTTCGCGCGCTGGGCCTCGAGGTCTACATGATCACCGGCGATAATGCCCGCACGGCCGTGGCCATAGCGCGTCAGGCGGGGATACCTGATGATAATGTCATGGCCGAAGTGCTGCCCGACGGCAAGGCCGAGCGGGTGGAGGCGATGAAGAACCGCGGTCTGGGCGTTGCCATGGTAGGAGACGGCATCAACGACGCTCCCGCTCTGGCCACGGCGGATGTTGGGATCGCCATGAGTGCCGGCACGGATATCGCCATGGAGGCAGCCGACATCACCATAGTTGGGGGCCTTCATAGGCTGCCGGTGGCGATCAGGCTGTCAAGAGCCACTCTCAGTATCATCAGGCAGAATCTCTTCTGGGCTTTCATATACAACACAGTCGGCATTCCGCTGGCTGCGTTGGGCATAATGCCGCCGGTGTATGCCGGAGCGGCCATGGCTGCAAGCTCTGTGTCGGTCGTGTCCAACTCGCTCAGGTTGAAGCGGTTTAATGTCGCTTATAGGGCGGTCAAGAGGTAATTACGGGTTCATGTTGAATATCTGATGAGGTTGTCTGCCTATCTCAAAGGGGGGATCGTCACATTGAACCAGGAGGATCTCAAGGGCGAGTATGGTCGCTGGAAGAACGGTCCGTATGCCAAAACTTGCGCCAGATTCCCTGAGCGCAAAGAGGCATTCAAGGGCAGCTCGGGGATAGAGGTCAAGCCGCTGTACACGCCGCTCGACATCGAACAGATCGATTACCTTAGTGATCTAGGGTTCCCAGGTGAGTTTCCGTACGCCCGCGGTGTCCAGCCCACGATGTACCGTGGTCGGTTCTGGACCATGCGGCAGTATGCAGGGTTCGCGACAGCGGAGGAGTCGAACAGACGCTACAAGTACCTTCTGGAACAGGGGCAGACAGGCCTGTCAGTGGCGTTCGACCTGCCCACGCAGATCGGGTACGACTCTGACCATGAGCTTTCCGCAGGCGAAGTGGGGAAGGTGGGCGTGGCCATCGACTCTCTGGCCGACATGGAGACTCTGTTCGATGGGATACCTCTCGACAAGGTCTCTACGTCCATGACGATCAACGCGCCTGCATCCATGCTTCTCGCCATGTACATCGCCATGGCCGAAAAGCAGGGCGTATCGGCTGAGAAGCTGAACGGCACTATTCAAAATGACATCCTCAAGGAATACGCTGCCCGAGGCACCTACATATTCCCGCCGAAGCCTTCCATGAGGCTGATTACGAACATCTTCGAGTACTGCTCCACAGCTGTGCCCAAGTGGAATACGATCAGCATCAGCGGTTACCACATCAGGGAGGCGGGCGCCACTGCGGTTCAGGAAGTGGCATTCACTTTGGCAGACGGAATTGCCTACGTGAAGGCTGCAGTCGATGCAGGCCTCGATGTAGATGACTTTGGGCCCAGGCTCTCGTTCTTCTTCAACGCCCACAACGATCTGCTGGAGGAGGTAGCCAAGTTCAGGGCGGCTAGGAGGCTGTGGGCGCGGATCATGCGCGACAGGTTCGGCGCCAAGGATCCAAAGTCGATGCAGCTTCGGTTCCACACTCAGACTGCCGGATGCACTCTCACGGCTCAGCAGCCCGACAACAACATCGTCAGGGTAACCCTGCAGGCGCTCGCGGCGGTGCTCGGGGGAACGCAGTCGCTCCATACCAACTCGCGCGATGAGGCACTGGCGCTTCCGTCGCAGGACTCGGTGCGCATCGCCCTCAGAACCCAGCAGATTATCGCGTATGAAAGCGGTGTGGCCGACACTATCGATCCTCTTGCGGGGTCCTACTACATTGAGGCGCTCACCGACGAGATCGAGCGGGCGGCGGCCGACTACATACGCAGGATCGACGAGATCGGCGGCGCTCCGGCGGCCATCGAACGTGGATTCATACAGGCCGAGATCGAGGAGAGTGCGTACCGCTACCAGATGGAGATAGAGTCGGGGGATCGAACGATCGTGGGGCTAAACGACTTCCAGATTGAAGAGGCGCGGCCCAGCGGTCTTCTCAAGGTCGACCCGGCTGTGGGAGATCTGCAATGCAGGAAACTCGCCCAGCTTCGGGCAGAGCGCGACAATGCTGCAGTGGAGGCGAGCCTTGCGGCGCTTATGCAAGCGGCCCAAGGATCCGACAATCTGATGCCATTCATTCTGGGCGCTGTGAGGGCATACGCAACGCTGGGAGAGATGTGCGGCGTGCTCCGGGGCGTCTTTGGCGAGTACAAGCCCACGGTGGCCTACTAGGAAGGGGGAGAGCGACACGATGGATGAGGGAAGGAAGATAAGGGTCCTCGTCGCCAAGCCCGGCCTTGACGGGCATGACCGGGGCGCGAAGGTGGTTGCGCGCGCCCTGCGCGACGCCGGCATGGAAGTGATATACACAGGCCTTCGGCAGACGCCGGAGCAGATTGTGGCGGCCGCAATTCAGGAGGACGTGGATGTCGTGGCCATGTCCATTCTCTCCGGGGCCCACAACTACCTGTTCCCCAGGGTGATGCAGCTTCTTCGCGAGCGCGGAGTCGATGATGTGCTGGTTGTGGGCGGCGGCATCATCCCTGACGAGGATATCCCCGGGCTGAAAGAGTGTGGCATTGCGGAGATTTTCACCCCTGGGGCATCGACTGCCGACACGGTGAAGTTCATCCGCGAGAACGTTCATAGGTAGGCATGGCAATGGATTGGCAGGAGATCGTGAGCCGAGCGCTTGCACGCGACATCCGCGCGGTGTCTCGGCTCATATCCATCGTAGAGGACCGCCGATCGGGGTTCGAGGCCGCATACGCTGCGATATACCCGCGCACGGGCAAGGCTCACGTTATTGGCATTACCGGCCCGCCGGGATCGGGCAAGAGCACACTCGTCGACAAGATGGCGGCGGAGTACCGCGGGCGCGGCAAGACCGTCGGGATCGTGGCGGTCGACCCCACGAGTCCGTTCACAGGCGGCGCGCTCCTCGGCGACAGGCTGCGCATGCAGCGCCACTCGCTGGATGACGGAGTGTTCATCAGAAGTATGGGCACGCGCGGGCATCTGGGCGGCGTGGCGCGAGCCACTTCGGGCGTGGTGGATGTGCTCGATGCAGCCGGGTACGATTATGTGCTTATCGAAACCGTGGGTGTAGGCCAGTCGGAGGTGGAGATCGCCTCGCTTGCCGATACCGTGGCTCTTGTGCAAGTGCCCGGGCTTGGCGACGATATCCAGGTGATCAAGGCCGGCGTCATGGAGATCGGCGACGTGTTCGTGGTCAACAAGAAAGACCGACCCGGCGTTCAGAGAGTTGTCGCCGAGATACGCATGGCACTCGACCTGGCCGGAAATGCATCAGGGCGCGGCAGGGCGTCCTTGGGGCATCACGGCCCTGCGGTCGCGGCGGGGGCGACTGTTGTGACTGAAGTCACTGCGTGGAGTCCGCCCATCCTGCAGACTATGGCCGAGTCGGGCGAAGGCGTGGCCGAAGTGTGCGACATGTGCGATGCGCACCTGTGCCGCCTGGCAGAAGACGGCGTGCTGGTTGAGCGTAGGCTCAGGCGTGCCAAATCGGAGACTATGCAGATCGCGTCCGATCTGATCTGGCGGGGGCTTGCCGATGATCCGCGAGCACTTGAGGCCGCCGAAGGCTTGGCCCGGAAGGTAGCGTGCAGGGAGATCGATCCGTACAGCGCCGGTCGGAGTCTGCGGGAACTCATTGTAAGCTAGCATCTGGTCATCAGAGGAGGGGATAGCTGTGGTCCACAAGGTCGACCATATCGGGGTGGCAGTATCCAACCTCGAGGAAGCACTGAAGATATATACCGACGTGCTCGGGCTCAAGCTGCATGGCACAGAGGTCGTGGAGGAGCAGAAGGTACGAGTGGCGTTTATGCCCGTGGGCGACACTGAGATCGAGCTCTTGGAATCGACTGATCCCGAGGGGCCTATCGCCAAGTTCATCGAAAAGCGCGGCGAAGGCATACAACATATCGCCTTCAGGGTAGACGACATCGAGGAAGCGCTCGAGCAGATGAGGCAGCAAGGGGTCCGCCTCATCGATGAGAAACCTCGCTACGGAGCCGGAGGGGCGCGTATCGCCTTCCTGCATCCCAAAGCTACAGGCGGGGTCCTTGTCGAGCTGTGTGAACGCAAAGAGTAAGAACGCGAAGAGTAAGAGGAGTGCGATCGGAAATGAGGTCAAGGCGACTCTGCGTGGCGGTCGTGACGGCTGTCGCAGTCATGGCGATGTTTGGGGGAATCTGCTCTGCGCAGGCAGGCGGTGGGGGCAATTCCGTCGGGTATGTATTCCTTAAGCTCGACGATCTCAACGAGAAGCTCACCGACGCGGGCTTCAACGAAATGCCCAAAGGCATGCTTGCATGGGGCGGGTATGGGCTCGGCGAGATCGGCGACGGCAAGTGGTCCATTGGCGCAGTGGGCATGGGCGGATCCGCGAAGTCGCCTGCGACTTCCGGCGCAGATCCCATAGTGGCCACTCTCGACATTGGCTACGGAGGGATTCTGGTTCAGTACAACGCCTGGCGTTCCGAAAAGGCCTGCCTGGGGCTTGGCGCTGTTTTGGGCGCAGGAACCGCTACGCTCACGACGAGGCGTGGGTTGATTGACGATTTCGATGAACTGCTGGGCGAGGCCGGCAACACCGCGTCGCTCTGGCGGCCGTACTTGATGGTTCAGCCGCAGGCGTCTGTTACGTTCCCGATATCTGTATTTGCGGATGTCAGGATAACCGGAGGATACTCCTTCTTCTATGCGCCTATCGGCTGGATCGACGGGATGAACTTCAGGAATCCCATCGACAATGGCCCGCTCAAGACTGTGGGCATGCCCTTTATCGAAGTGGGCCTCGCCTTCGGCGGGCCCACGTTCTAAAGCTTGCCTCTGCAGATGCAAAACACCCCCGGCGCCGCTGTAAGCTGCGGATCCGGGGGTGCCTTGTCGTATACTCGTTCATGTCCTCGGCGTGTGTAACATGTTGCCTGGCTGTGCGGGTCGCTATCCGAAACGCGACAAGAGCACGCCGGCAACGATCGCCGATCCTATGACGCCGGCCACGTTGGGGCCCATGGCGTGCATGAGCAGGAAGTTGCCGGGCTTCTCTTCCTGTGCAACGACTTGCACGACGCGGGCTGCCATTGGTACTGCCGACACCCCGGCCGAGCCGATCAACGGGTTGACGCGGCGCCCTGACAGCCAGCACATGAGGTTCCCCAGAAGCACGCCGCCGGCAGTGCCGCCTGAGAATGCAATCAGGCCGAGCACGATGATGCCGATGGTCTGCCAGGTGAGGAAGGTCGAGGCCCTGGCGGTGGCGCCCACGGTCGTGCCGAGGAATATTGTGATTATGTTGATCAGATCGTTCTGGGCAGTCTTCGACAGGCGGTCTACCACTCCCGACTCGCGAAGAAGATTGCCCATCATCAGCATCCCAACCAGTGCCGCCGCGGACGGCAGCATCAGACCTACTACAACGGTGACGATGATCGGGAACAACACTCTCTCTGTCTTCGATACCGGCCTCAGCTGGTCCATGACGATCTGGCGGTCGGCCTTGCGGGTGAGCGCCCGCATTATCGGAGGCTGAATAATCGGCACCAGCGCCATATACGAATAGGCAGCGATGGCGATGGGGCCAAGTAGCTCAGGCGCAAGCCGGGTTGTGACGTATATGGCTGTAGGCCCGTCTGCGCCGCCTATGATCCCGATAGAGCCTGCCTGTGGCGGCGTGTAGCCAAGCAAGAGGGCGCCGAGAAACGTGATGAATATGCCGAGCTGGGCGGCGGCGCCGAGCAGTATCGTGGACGGGTTCGCAATGAGAGGCCCGAAATCGGTCATGGCCCCTACTCCCAGGAATATCAGGGGAGGGTAGATGCCCAGCTTGACTCCTTGATACAAGTAGTAGAGGAGTCCGCCGATGATTCCGTCCCTCGGTCCGTCCATCAGGCCTGCGAGCGGCAGGTTCGTAAGCAACATCCCGAATGAAATGGGCAGAAGAAGCAGGGGTTCGAACTTGCGCACAATGGCGAGGTACATCAGTATTCCGGAGATACCGATCATCACAAGTTCCTGCCATGTGATCGCAGCGAAGCCCGTGCTCTGCAGCAGCTCAATTAAGGCTTCTTGCACAGGTGATAGCCTCCTTTATGCCGGATCGATGGATATGAGGAGGTCTCCGGTATTGACCGAGGCTCCCTTGCCTACCGCGATCTGGCTGACTACGCCTGCGCGACCGGCGAAGATCTCGTTCTCCATCTTCATGGCCTCGAGCATCATCACGACAGTCCGTGACTGCACGCGGTCGCCCACCTTGACCCGTACATCAGTGATCGTTCCGGGCATCGGCGCCGCAATTGCATTGCCTTTGCCGCCGGGCGCTACCGGCGCTGCCTTAGGGGCGGCAGGGGCGGGAGGCGCCTTCGGAGCAGGAGTCGGGGCCGCCGTCGGCGCGGGGGGTGTAGGCGATGTGGCAACAACCGGAGCGGGCTGAGGGGCGGTGAGTACGCCGCCGATCTCTTCTACTTCAACCTCATACATGTTCCCATTTACCTGAACACGAAACTTCCTCACTTAGCAGTCCTCCTCCAAACAGGATTGAACTGATTACTCTACTTGGTAGCTTGCTGCGCCCTTCGGCGAGCTGCCATGATCTCCTGCCTGCCCGCAAGCCCCCAGATGTTGGGTGCTGCGGTAGACGCGGGGCTGATTCGCCGTACCGACCTTGCCTGCATCGGCGCTCCGCTCTCGGCCGCAAGAACCGCCATTACCGCCGAGATCGCGGCTATCTCCTCATCGGGCCGGCTTGGGCTTTCCGGTTGGACTGCGAATCCTTCCATCGTGACGTCGGAATCATCCTTCGTCGCATTCGACGGCCTGCTATTGTTGGCATTGACCTTGCTGAACCTGGCCATCAGTATCATCACACCCTGCAGTATGAGCAGGCCTACGAAAGTGACAATCATGCCCAGGACCAGTGTTTGCAGGCCGAGCAGTAGATCTTCACCTGCGGTCATTGCACTCGCCTCCCATCACATTGGGATGTTTCCATGTTTCTTGGGAGGACGCGACTCCCGTTTGGTTGACAGCATATCGAGCGCGCCAAGAAGCTTGGAACGCGTTTCGGCTGGGTCAATCACGTCATCGACGAACCCGCGCGCTGCGGCTACGAACGGATTGGCAAACTTGGAGCGGTACTCCTCGATCTTGTCTTTACGCGCCTCGTCGGGGTTTGGGGCAGCGTCAATCTCGCGACGGAAGATGATGTTGGCCGCACCGTCAGGGCCCATGACCGCAATCTCAGCCCCAGGCCATGCGAACACTGCGTCGGCGCCCAGGTCGCGGCTGCACATTGCGAGATACGCTCCGCCGTAGGCCTTGCGGACAATCAGGGTTATCTTGGGTACCGTGGCCTCAGAGTAGGCGTACAGCAATTTGGCTCCGTGCCGGATTATGCCGCCCGTTTCCTGATTAACGCCGGGAAGAAAGCCGGGCACGTCCACCAAATTGACGACTGGTACGCAGAATGCGTCGCAGAACCTGATAAAGCGCGCGGCCTTGTCGGACGCGTTTATGTCGAGGCACCCAGCTGCCATACGAGGTTGGTTGGCGATGATCCCGATCGGCCGTCCGCCGAGGCGGGCAAAACCTACAATTATGTTCATGGCATAGTGCTGATGTACTTCGAAGAAGTCCGCATCGTCGACGAAACCGGCGATCACGTCTCGCATGTCGTAGGCCCTGTTCGATTCGGGCGGTACGATCTCGCGCATCTGGGGATTTGTGCCGAGAGCAACCTCAGAGCAGCCGGATATCGGAGGATCCTCCAGGTTGTTGCTGGGCAGGTACGACAGGAGCTTGCGGATGGCCATGAAGCAGTCGGCCTCGGCGTCGTACATGAAGTGCGCAACGCCGCTCGTGCGGTTATGCGTCGCAGCCCCGCCAAGCTCGTCGGCGGATACATCCTCGCCTGTCACAGCCTTGATTACCTGTGGCCCGGTGATGAACATGTTGGCGCCCTGAACCATGAAGACGAAGTCGGTCAGGGCAGGGGAGTAGACCGCGCCGCCGGCGCAGGGCCCCATGATCACTGAGATCTGCGGAATTACCCCTGATGATATGGTGTTTCTGTAGAAGATCTGACCGTAACCTGAGAGCGCGTCGACGCCCTCTTGAATGCGAGCTCCGCCTGAGTCGTTGATACCGATAAGCGGTGCTCCGACTTTCGTCGCCAGGTCCATTACCTTGCAGATCTTTCGCGCGTGCATTTCTCCGAGGGAGCCGCCCATGACTGTGAAGTCCTGAGCGAATACGAACACCTTGCGGCCGTCGATGCTGCCGTACCCGGTGACGACCCCCTCGCCCGGAAGTTCTCGTTGGTCCATGCCCAGATCATGACACCTGTGTTCGACGAACATGTCGAGTTCGGCAAAGCTTCCCGGATCCAGTAGACGTTCGATGCGCTCCCTGGCGGTCAGCTTGCCCGCCGCGTGCTGCTTTTCGATGCTCTTGGGGCCGCCCCCGTCGAGCACCTTGCCTTTTCGGGCATTCAAATCGCGGAGCTTGTCGTTGTCGCCCAAGAAAACTCACCTCGCTTAATCGCTCGAACAGGCCTGTGAGAACCGCATGTCACACTTGAATACGCCCAGGATGAGGCGATGAAACGGCCCGGGCACACCAAACCTATTATACACTTTGCAGTCAACTATCGCCATAACCTGCGCGCGTCCTTATGCACGTCCTTCGCAGGTTTGCACTGCGTCGATGGCGGGCATCCGCAAAGCGCGCCGGACCGCCGTCGAGCTGCAGGAGTACGCACTGCGTTTCGCGTATCACTCATTATGGTTCACAAAGATGGCGCGACGGACTACTGACGAAGGCCCGAGGAGGGGTGTACATGGATTTCATCGAAATGCGAAGTGATACACTGACTCTTCCCACCGACGAGATGCGAGAAGCGATGCGCTACGCCGAGGTGGGCGATGATGTGTACGGCGAGGATCCGACTGTAAGGCGGCTCGAAGAATTGGCTGCGGCGAAGGTGGGCAAAGAAGCAGCCATGTTCGTGCCGAGCGGGACCATGGGTAACCTGCTGGCTGTTATGACCCACTGCAGGCGCGGCGACGAGATACTGCTGGAATCGGAATGCCATATCTACTACTACGAGGTGGGGGGGCTTTGTGCGGTAGCCGGTGCGGTTCCGCGTCTGGTGAAGGGAGCAAACGGCGTGCTCGACCCGGGCGACGTGGAGGCGGCCATAAGGGAAGAGAATATACACTACGCTCCCGCTGCCTGCCTCGCCATAGAAAACACGCACAACAGGGGAGGCGGCACGGTGACGCCTATCCAGACCATGGCTGAGCTCCGCCGGGTTGCGGATGCGCATGGGCTGGGTGTGCATCTGGATGGCGCCCGCATATTCAACGCGAGCCTGGCCTTGGGGGTAGACGCATCGGAGATCGCGAAGCATGTAGACTCCGTAATGTTCTGCCTATCCAAGGGGCTTTCGGCCCCGGTGGGTTCGATTCTCGCCGGAAACTCGGAGTTCATCAGGGCCGCGCGCAAACACCGGAAGATGGTGGGCGGCGGGATGCGCCAGGCTGGAGTGCTGGCCGCGGCGGGCATAGTTGCACTAGAGAAGATGGTTGAAAGGCTGGCCGATGACCACGCCAACGCGCGCTCTCTGGGGCTGGGCCTTGCAGAGATCCCCGGGATCGCGATTGACATTTCTACGGTGCAGACCAACATCGTTGCATTTGATGTTTCGGCCTTTAAGGTGAGCGCATCTGAGTTCGCTAAGGAGCTTGCCGGCGAGGGAGTGCGCGTTACTACCAGGCCGCCCTATGGAATCCGGGCTGTGCTGAACAGGCATGTAGACTCAGATGGAGTCAGGCGTGCACTTTCGGCGGTGGCTACGGTGTGCTCCCGGTATCATCGCTGACCCCGGGAGACGAGTACGACCATGTGGGCCACTCATCGGGTGCATTCTTGAAGTGCTCAAGCGTTTTGAGCTTGTCCCAGCGTATTTTGGAGGCCAGCGCCGCTACGGCCTCCGACGCACTGGAATGGGTGGACGAGGACGAGCACAGATCATGCGGTGAAGGCGCGGCAGCTGCAGGTGGAGTTGTGGCCGCGGGGAGCACGACGGATGCCGTTGCCGGCCTGGCCAACTCCACATGGGCAGTGGAGAACTCCATGAGGGTATAGCGTTCCGATGCCCTTGCGCCATCAACCGTTGAGCCGTTCGTGGCTAAAGACGACGCGGATGGCGCCACGTAGTATAGGAGAGGCTCATACCCCAGCCCAAGGGCGCTTGCGTATGAGCAGGCGGCTGCGACGTCGAAAAGGCTGTCAGAGGGCATCACGTGGATGAATGCGGGCAGCCGAAGCAGTTCCGCCCGGGCGACCCGGAATGTGTCGGCGCTCACCGCGATCACCGGCACGATTTTGTTCACCATCGGCACGCCTACACGGTGTGCCGATGACATTTCGGCCGCGGGCGCCTGCGCCTCGACATCTACCCATAGCCTGTTGTCGCCCGGGACCGGAGGCTGGACTGCTTCGACGAACCTCCAGCCTGGACGTGCTTGGAGCACACTGCCTGGGGCCGGGATGCCGTATGACTCCGGCATGTGTTGAGCGAGGAAGGATGCCAGGAGGTACGATGCCGCATAGGCCGGGAAATAGTGACTGCTGTCCGCCCATACCTGCGTTGCCTGACCGAGCGATTGGAAGAGCTCTGCCGATTCGGACGGCGGCATGATGGTGTCTTTAGTCCCATTCATCATGAGCACAGGGCGAGGATAGAGATCAGGCACATTGATCGGGTCGACGGGCCGGAGAGTCTCGACGAAATCCTGTTGATTGAGGAGCCTGACCTTGGCGATCTCTCTGAATGCCGCAATCAGCGGGTGGTCACTGTTCTCTGCGATTCCTGAGACCCCGGAGCCGGCCATGACAAACACTCCGGTGCGGAATCTGGGCTCCACCTTGTACGAAAGCGACGCGACTATCCCACCCAGGCTGGCGCCGGCCATCGACACGGCGTGCGGGTCGATCTCCGGGCGCTGACTGAGCCAGTCCGCAGCGCGCCGCACGTCGATGACGGCGCGCCGGATGTTGTCTCTGATTGCCTGAGGTGAATCCATGATGAACTTCTGGCCCGAAAACAGCTGAACGCCTTTGCTCCTCCGGTGGTGATAAGGCATACTGGGAGTGAGCGCCGCGATGCCCCGTTTCGCGATGAACTCGGCCATCATCCAGAACTGCTGCTCTGAGCCGGAAAACATCCCGTGCAGCCCGATTATGGCCGGGTTGCCTGCACTGCGCGGCAGGACCGGCACGAAATAGTGGGAGTATACTGTGTCGCCTTCGCTCTGATACTGAAGATCGTAATGCTGATACCACTCGTTACAATCGAGCATCGCTATACGGGGTTCGAGACGATATTTGTCATCGTACGCGTAGAAGTCCTCGATAGACTGTGCATCAGAAGCTATTTGGCCGCCACTGGGAGAGCGCCCCGCGATCGGGGCTGACGATGCAGGAGCGGCGATAATCAGCATCGTCAACATAAGTATGGCGATAGTTGCGTGCGCTCCATGCCGCAGGGCACGGGAAGCGCTACGCCGATGGGTCTGCCGCTGCCCAGAGGCGTGCAATGTGTTCACCGTCCTGTTCGTTGGGCCCGTACCGCGCTCTGCACCGATTATATTGCATTCTGTTCCACTACACCATATATGGGGTGTTTGCGATGTCATTGCTTGTAAGAATGCCTGAGAAGGCCTGCAGCACAACGCGGATTCGCGAGGTGGTCGGCCCTGCCGGCCCGGGCGAGGGGCTGTCCCGTCT
>DAOPWT010000005.1:20765-37349 GCA_035351775.1 Bacillota bacterium
AGGAGGAGCAGGAAGGCTCGGCCGAACCGCCGAAACCGGGGGCGGTGATCGTATCACCGCACGGGCTGCGAGTGAGTCGGGTGCGTCAGATCGCAAGCGTGGAGCAGAGCGCCGGGCCCGGGGGCCGCAGGGCCCGACGCCTGATTGTCGGCGAGGTTATGATCCCTGCAGGAGCCGGGTGCGACGCCGCACTGTACCAAGACGGCGACAGTACGAACGGCGCAGACCGGACGTGCGCGGAACCGGCCTGCGAAGGAGTGCTGCATTATCGGTTCCGGCCCCAACAGGGAGCGGCGATTCAGCGCGTGCGCTCACTATCGCACGACTATGACCATACCTACCGGGTTCAGCACGGCGACACGGTCGCCGTGCCGGAGGGCTTCCACCCGGAGGCTCCTGTGTGCGATTGCGGCCTCTACATCCTCTGGGCTCGGGCCGGCGCAGGTGCTGTTAGCATACAACTAGGCGGTTGCTCTGGCTGACTCCTCCCATGAGGCGCAGGTAATGCTCGTATCTGCCGGGCGACACCAGGCCTTGCTCTACGGCCTCGCGCACGCCGCAGCCCGGTTCTTTCACATGATGGCAATCGGCGAACCTGCACGATTCGGTGTGCGGACGGAATTCCCTGAAGCACCATGCCAACTCATCCCGGGATATCTGGTGGAAGCCGAACTCCCGCATTCCCGGCGTGTCGGCCACGTAGCCTCCACCGTCCAGCTTGATCAGGCGCGAGCAGGTTGTCGTGTGGCGCCCCTTGCCTGTGCTTGAGCTGATCTCGCTTACGTCAAGGTTGACCCCGGGCGATACTGCGCATATCAGAGAGGACTTGCCCACGCCTGACGGCCCTACCAATGCCGACACGCGGCCTTCGAGCGTCTGACGGAGCAGGGCTATCCCGCTGCCTGTCTCAGCCGACGTCATGATCACCATATATCCGATTCGGGAATAGACTTCTGCGCGATCAGCCAGGTCGCAAGCGGAATCTGGATCCGGGGCAGGTACGAGGTCCACCTTGTTTATGCATACGACGGCATTCAGGTCGCAGTGTTCGGCCGCGGCAAGATACCGGTCCAGGGCGGTCTCCCGAAAAGGCGGTTCGGCCGCTGCAAGTACAATTACTACTTGATCCAGATTCGCGGCTATTACCTGTTCGTCCTGGCGACGGCCTGCTACCTTGCGCGAGAACCGGGTCGTTCTGGGCATCAACGACTCAATGACGCCCCTGCCGGCTGGCTGCTGCGATATGAGCACATGGTCGCCCGCCGCGATGGCGCCTGGATCCGCGCCCGCCCGGGCCATGCATTCGATTACGCCATCGGCCGTTTCAACCTGGAAAAGCCCGGAAGATGCTTGTATCACGATACCTTCTGATTGGGATGGCATCAAGGCCGATCAATCCTCCTGTTGCTCTGTACATGCTAAAGGCCGCGGGATAGATGTCAGTTCACCTCGTCTACACCCACGGCCGCCTAACTAGTGAGCGCGAAAGAAAAACGCGTCCGCTTCCGCGGACGCGCATAGTGAGCTTGCTCAGAGCTTAGGCAGACACTTCCTATGCCGCCACCAGCGAAAGGTGGGTGGGACGATATTCGAGCAGACCGCACCTGTTAATTGCTACCGACATCAAACCCACCTCCGCCGCCAGACGCGCTGGCGAGTAGTTGAATGACCACCAACATGATATCTTTGGAGGAAGTGGTTGTCAACTCACCTCTGCACGCTTCGTGTGAAGGAAATGCACGGCCAAGGGAGAAAATCCAATAGTAGAACCGACCGGGAGGTGGTCATCCCGTGGGCGGAATGCATCAAATCGGTCCTGCCGACAAAAGGCAGGCAATACTCGAGGCGGCCCAGCACGTGTTCGCGGAAAGCGGGTTTCACACATCCACAATGGATGCTGTGGCTGACGCCGCCGGAGTGGCCAAGGGGACCATCTATCTTTATTTCAAGAGCAAGAATGAACTGCTGACGGAATTGATGGACGATCGGACGAACAAGCTCACTCGCATGTTGGTCGAGGGGGTCGAAGCCGAGTCTAGCGTACACGGCAAGCTGAAGGCCTTGATAGTGGCGCATTTCGACTTCTACGCGCAGGAACGGGAGTTCATGTTGCTTCTATCACGTCAGCTGGGGCTGCTCTCGCCGGAGCTCGCCACCCGTGTTGTGCAGGGCACGGCATTTCTGACCGGCCTGACTCAGTCCATCATCGAGGAGGGGGTGTCGGCCGGCGCAGTGTCGCGCAGTTTTGACCCTGCGAGGCTCACATACGCGCTCCTGGGCATGGTACATGCTGTCGCATATCAGTGGCTCGCGAGCGGCATGAGAGCGAATGCCGAAGATGTGGCCGACCAAGTGTACATGCTGTTCGCGTCGGGAGCCTTGCATGTGCACAACCAGTGATTGAGCCGGAAAGCTCGCGCGTGGGCAGAATGGCCAGTAGTATGGGGCAATGGATGGAGGCCGGGATTGGACTGATGAGGCTTGGTGTATCTACGCTACTATTCTCATCGCATCACATAGTCGATGCCGTGCGCGGGATCGCCCGCCTTGGCCATCACCGCATTGAGCTTTTCTGTGAACTCGCCGGGCTCGATGTCGACACGGTCGAGGACGCCACTATCCGGAGATTGGCGGAACTGGCTGATGAGTATGGCTTGGATTACTCGATCCATCCTCCGGTGGTGAATACTGCGGCTTTTGATGACGATGAGAGGGCTGTCGTGATTCACAAGTACCGGGCCACCCTGGCCTTAGCAGAAAGGCTGGGTATCCGCGACATGGTGATCCACTCCGGGCACAGGCCCTGCGTGCAAGTGAGTGCGGAGCAAGGCCGCGAGCTAGCCCGCCGAACTTTGCGGGCCGTAGGAGAGACGGCCGGAAATGTAGGCGTGCGATTGCTGCTTGAGAATACCGGCTGGCATGAGCATGCGATTCTCGATACTCCCGGCGATCTCCTGGAGTTGGCAGAGTCTGCATGTCCGCCCGACACGGGGATTCTCCTCGACACCGGGCACGCTGTTTTGCAGCATTTCGGCGTTGTGGATTGCGCCCGCATATGGCTTCCGCATCTGGCCCAGGTGCATGCCCATGACAATGCGGGCGAGTTCGATGACCACCTTCCGCTTGGCGAGGGCGTGATTGACTGGAGCTCGCTCATCGGCCTGCTCGCCGGCGCTGGTTGGGACGGTGTGTTCATGCTCGAGCTCGGCGCCTGCGATGATGCCCCTCGGCGCCTTGCGGATTCGCTTGATCTGGTTGCAAGGTGTGCCGATACCAGGCGCGAGATGGCAAGAAGCCAGATGCCCACGACGCGCAGTGACCGGTGATTGTGTCGCGCCTTTGTGGTATGATTAAGTTGGTTGTTCAGGCACGGAAATAGTGTGATAGGACGGAGATTTGGAGAGAGTCCTACTCGGACGGAGCCAGAGCTAGTTGGCCCGCCCGAGGCAGGGCTTTTCTGTTTAGACGGGAGGTGCACGAATTGGCGGAGTACTTGCTGGCGCTTGACCAGGGAACCACGAGTTCCAGGGCGATCCTCTTTGACCGGGACGGCGCTAATGTCCAGATGGCCAGCAGGGAAATCACCCAGCTGTACCCGCGGCCGGGCTGGGTAGAGCATGATCCGATGGAGATCTGGGACACGCAGCTCGCTACCGCTCGCGAAGCCATCGCACGCGCCGGAATATCTGCAGGCGACATTAGGGCGATCGGCATAACCAACCAGCGCGAAACCACAATCCTCTGGGACAGAGCTACCGGCCGGCCCGTGGCGAACGCCATCGTGTGGCAGTGTAGGCGGACAGCCGGATGCTGCGACCAACTGAGGGCAGCGGGCGAGGCTGCAGCCATTGCCGAAAAGACGGGTCTGGTGGTCGACGCGTACTTTTCGGGAACCAAGATCCAGTGGCTTTTAGACAACACGCCCGGCCTCAGGTCCCGTGCCGAGCGAGGCGAGATACTCTTTGGCACCGTCGATACATGGCTCATCTGGAACCTCACTGGCGGGCGTGTGCACGCCGCCGACTACTCCAATGCTTCTCGCACCATGCTCCTGAACATACACACGCTCGATTGGGATGACGACATCCTGGCGCTTCTGCGCATTCCCAGGGCGATGCTTCCTGAGGTCGTGCCCTCAAGCGGGGTAATAGGCCGCACGGTTCCCGGCCTTTTCGGAGTGGAACTGCCCATTGCAGGCGTGGCCGGCGACCAGCAGGCAGCCTTGTTCGGCCAGACGTGCTTCGCTCCCGGCGCCGCCAAGAACACTTATGGCACAGGATGTTTCATGCTGATGAACACAGGGGAGCGCGCGGTGAGTTCAAAGCACAACTTGCTCACAACGATCGCGTGGGGCATTGACGGCAAGGTCGAGTACGCCCTGGAAGGCAGTGTGTTCATTGGAGGCGCGGTCGTGCAGTGGCTGCGCGACGGCCTGAGGATCATCGATTCGGCGGCGGAGTCAGAGGAATACGCCGGGCGCGTTTTGGACACAGGGGGGGTCTACATCGTTCCGGCCTTTGTGGGGCTGGGTGCTCCATACTGGGATGCCTACGCCCGCGGCGCCATTTTCGGCATCACCCGCGGAACTGGACGCGAGCATCTGGTCAGGGCGGCGCTGGAGGCCATCTGCTACCAAACGCGTGATGTAATACAAGCGATGACCGCCGACTCCGGCATCGTCCTCACTGAACTCAAGGTAGACGGGGGAGCGGTGCGCAACAACTTCCTGATGCAGTTCCAGTCGGACATACTTGGGGTGCCTGTCCGGAGACCGCAGGTGACAGAGACCACGGCCCTTGGCGCGGCTTACCTGGCCGGACTGGGCGTCGGGCTTTGGAGCGGCAAGGACGAGATAGCCGCCAAGTGGCGGCAGGAGGCGGAGTTCACCCCGCGCATGTGCGGCGAAGACCGGGATCGGCTGTATAGAGGGTGGGCGGAAGCGGTCGGAAGATCGCTCAGATGGGAAACGGAAAGCCAACCGTGTAGGGATCGGGACCAGGCAGAGGTGTAAGGGGGTAGTGCTGCAGTGCAACTAAAGCGTCTTGCGGCAGATGTAGTGATCATAGGAGCAGGGGTAGTGGGCACAGGTATCGCCCGCGAGCTGGCTAGGTACGACCTCCGTGTTGTGCTGGTCGAGAAGCGGGCGGATGTGGCATTCGGCACTACCAAGGCCAATACTGCGCTCGTGCATGCGGGGTACGATGCTGAGCCGGGCACGTGGAAAGCACGGCTCAACGTGAGAGGCAACGCGCTCTATCCGAAGGTCTGCGGTGAACTGGGCGTGTCGCATAAGAACACCGGGTCGCTGGTGGTGGCGCTCTCTGAGGAACAGGCTGCCCACCTGCATGAGCTGAAGGAGCGGGGCGAAGCAAACGGAGTGCCCGGGCTGGAAGTGATCCCGCGGGAGCGGGTGCTTGCGATCGAGCCCGGTGTAAACGCCGAAGTCGTCGCCGCGCTGTGGGCGCCTACCGGGGGCATAACCAGCCCGTGGGAGCTTGCCATAGCCTACGCGGAAAACGCGGTGGCTAACGGCGTTGAGCTGCTGCTGTCGTCTCCGGTAACTGGAATAGACATGCGCGGGGGCCGCGTGGTGTCGGTACGATGCCCGGGGGTGGTCATTGACACCAGGTTCGTGGTGAACGCAGCGGGCATATGGGCCGACGACATCGAGCGGATGGTCGGTCGCGACGACTTCGAGATCACGCCGCGGCGCGGCGAGTACTATCTTTTTGACAAGCGCGTGGGGCATCTGGTATCAAGGCCTCTCTTCCCGGTTCCGTCCCAGTCTACCAAGGGCATTGTAGTCGCCCCTACCGTGGACGGCAACTTGATAGCCGGCCCCAATGCGCTCCTCGTGGGCGATAAGGGCGATTTGGCAACCACAGCCGCCGGCCTGGCCGAAGTGATAGAGGGCGCGCGGCGGCTAGTTCCCGGCCTGCCGGTGCGCGAGTCCATCACCAACTTCGCAGGGCTGCGCGCTGTAGCAGTGCCTGCCGGCGACTTTGTGATCGGCTTATCGCCCGGAGTACCCAACTTCGTCAATGCCGCCGGCATACAATCGCCCGGGCTGACGGCTGCACCGGCCATCGCTGAGGCGGTGCGCGACATTCTGGCCGATGCAGGGCTCGAGCTGGTGGAGAAGCCGGACTTCAACCCGGTGCGCGAGCGTCCGATGCGTTTTTCGGAGCTTGGCAGGGATGAGCAGTCGGCGCTGATCGAGGGAAACCCCCTATGGGGCCACATAATCTGCCGGTGCGAGACGGTGACTGAGGCAGAGATAGTCGAGGCGCTCCATCGCCCGGTGCCGTGCACTACTCTGGATGGGGTGAAGTTCCGAACCCGGGCGGGGGCCGGGAGGTGCCAGGGCGGTTTCTGTGGGCCTCGGGTGGTCGACATTATCCATCGCGAGTTGGGCATCGACCCGGAGCAGGTGACCAAGAAAGGCGGCAGGTCATACATCCTGTTGGGCCCCAGCAAGGACCCGATCCAGAGGCAAGCGACCTGCTGCTGCTCAGCCCAGACGGGCGGGGCGGACGAGCACAAGATCGAAATGCGGGAGTGCGAGGAGGTTGGCGGCCATGCGCACGGTAGAGTGTGACGTTGCAGTTGTAGGCGCGGGGCCGGCGGGGCTGGCTGCGGCAGCGCGGGCGAAGCAGTGCGGCGCGGGCCGCGTGATTCTGATGGACCGCGACCGCGAGCTGGGCGGCATCCTGAACCAGTGCATTCACAACGGGTTCGGGCTTCAGCTGCTGTCGCAGGAGCTTACGGGGCCTGAATATGCAGAACACTTCATCAACGAGGCTCGGGATGCCGGTGTGGAGACGCTGCTCGACACCATGGTTCTGGAGGTAACGCAGGGCAGGCGGATCGTGGCAGTCAACCGCACTGAGGGATTGATGCAGATAGACGCAAAGGCTGTCATCCTGGCCATGGGGGCGCGGGAGCGCAACCGGGGAGGGGTTATCATACCCGGCATGCGTCCTGCCGGCGTGTTCACGGCCGGAGCCGCGCAACGATTCGTGAACATGGAGGGCTACATGCCCGGCAAGCGTGTAGTGGTGCTGGGTTCAGGCGATATCGGGCTGATAATGGCCAGGCGCCTGACATGGGAAGGCGCAAAGGTAGAAGCGGTGCTCGAGATTCTGCCGTTCCCGTCGGGGCTAACGCGAAACATCGTGCAGTGCCTGAATGACCAGGGCATTCCGCTGTATCTCAGTCACACAGTCGTAGACATCCACGGCGAAGAGCGGGTGGAGGGCGTCACTGTTGCCCAGGTGGACGCCAACCTCAGGCCCATCCCGGGCACCGAGTGGGACATCGAATGCGATACTCTGCTCCTCTCGGTGGGACTGATACCCGAGAACGAACTGACGAGGGATGTCGGAGGCGAGCTCGACCCCGTAACCGGCGGGCCAGTGGTAACGGACGAGATGGAGACCTCTACTCCCGGCATCTTTGCCTGTGGTAACGTAGTTCACATCCACGACTTGGTCGACAACGTTACGCGCGAGGCCTGGACGGCCGGTGAGGGCGCTGCACGGCTTGTGGCGGGGCAGCAGCCCGGAGGGCGGACCGTTCGAACACGGGCGGGCGAGGGCGTAAGGTATGTGGCGCCACAGATACTTCACGTTGACAACTTGGCCTCGCGGGACGTGCGGCTTTTCATGCGCGCGATGCGACCGGCCGAGCGTGTGCAGGTGGAAGCGGTAGTCGGCGGCGAGGTCGTGTTCAGCAAGTTCGAGCGGGTAGTGCGTCCGGCGGAGATGGTCGTGCTGACTATACCTCGGGGCAAGGTCAGCCCGGGCAGGGTGAGCCTGGACTCGGCGAGTCCGGATCATGCTGCAGGCGGGGCGCAACCCGAGCTGGTAGTCCGCATTACTCCGCGTGATTGCGACACGGCGGCTGAAGGGGGCATGAAGGCATGAGCAGGGAGACCAGCGAACTTACTTGCATAGTCTGCCCGGTCGGGTGCAGGCTGCGTGCGACGGTTGAAGACGGACAGCTTGTGGAGGTGCAGGGCAACTCCTGCAAACGCGGGGCCACATACGCCCTGGACGAGCTGTGCGCTCCGAAGAGGACGGTCACGTCTACGGTGAGGGTAGAAGGCGGTTTTCTGCCGCTCGTGCCTGTGCGTACCCGTGAGCCCATCCCCAAAGACAAGATCGGCCAGGTTCTCTTCGACATAGCGAGAGTAGAAGTGAAGGCGCCGGTCCGCATCCATCAGGTAGTGGCGGCGAATGTGGCGGGCACAGGAATAGACGTCATAGCCAGCCGATCCATGAGCAGGGTAAACGCTTCGCACGCGGAATAGGTGACACTGGACAACTGAACATGGCGAGGAGGTACGACAATGCGACTTAGGACGCTGGCAGGCTTCGTACTTGTGGCCATCGTGGCCATGTGTTTCGCAACGGGCCGCGCTGAGGCGGCGCCGGCCGCGGAGGGATACCACCTCGATCCGGCACTCATGGAAGCCGCGGTCGCGGAAGTGACTGCACTGGGCGGGGCGGATTTTCGCACTGCCTACAATGCGGCGCTCTCCCGCGATCCCGAGGCTCTCCCCGTGCTGGTGGCCTTTCTTCGCGAAAGAACAGAGAGCACGCTCACGGCGGGGCAGTCCGTGGAGCAGCCTATGGAGCAACCCATCGAGATGGAGTGGCCGGTCGCTCTGGATTTCGTATGGGGCGCTTACGGCCCGGAAGGGTACCCTGTGCTCTGCCAGATCGCGGCGGAGTCGGGCGACCCAGTGATGGTGGAGTCGGCCCTGGCAGTGATGTGTACGTCCGAGTATCCGGACGTGCTCCCTGAGGCGCGGCGACTCGCCATCGAAGGCGAGACGGCGGGCATTCGCCAGGCGGCGGTGCGCTTGCTGGGCTGGCATGGGCGGGCCAGGGACTGGGAGTATCTGCTTTTGGGGCTGATGTCGGACGATGTAGACGATATCTCGGCCTCTCTGTGGGCGATTCACAAGTCCAAAGATCCACGCGCGGTCTCATACGCCATTCCTTTCTGCGACCATCCGGATCCGTGGATACGAGATGAAGCCCTCTCGGTTCTGGCACTGGCATGTACCCCAGAGTCCATCGATGCCATGCGCGTAGTGTGCGAACAGAGGCCCGAAGATCCCAGTCTTGACGAATTCGCCTTCTACACGCATGCGGTCCTGTGGATAGCGGGGCTCGATCCAGATACATACTGTGCCATGCCCGCCAAAGGCAGGGAGCAGGCGATCGCCGGTGCCAAGGAGATCCTCTACGGGCCCAGGCCGGATGCTGCCCCGTTGTCGCGGGACGAAGCGCTTGCCATGGTGGCCGAGTGGACCGCGAATGGTTGCCTCGACTGTGACGGCCTTGATGACATGGAGCATCAGATCGCCGCGGCGTTGGTGCGCGATGACATCGCCCTGCTGCAGGAGCTGCGGGCATCCATATACCGTAGGCTCTCCGATAGGGCGCTGCACGATGTCGCCAAAGTGGAGAGCATCATGCAGAAGGTGGTCCGGCGAGACCTGGCCGGAAAAGGCCCATGATGTGAATGACCGCTGCACGGTGTGCAGCGTGCTGCGTGTGGTATTGGCAGGCGGTTTGGCGCGTCGCAGTGAGGATGCCCACTGGTGAAGAGGCTGGTGAGAAGGCCTTGACATCGGGTGGATTCAGGCATAATGTTGACCTCACGATTAAACGATTGTTTAATGGTCGAATCACGCAACAGAGATCAGGTCGACTGGGGGAGGTGCGGGCATGGCTGGTCTGAGAAGGCGCATACCTGAGGTGGCCGGGATTTCCGAGATCTTCCGTGTGCTGGGCGACGAGACCAGGTGCAGAGTGGTGTATCTGCTCTCCTTTGAAGAGCTGTGCACGTGCGAGCTGGCGGAGATACTCGGGATCACTATGCCGGCGGTCTCGCATCACCTTCGCCTGCTGAAAGCGCTACGGCTCGTGAAGGCGCGACCTTCCGGGAAGCACGTGTTCTACTCCCTGGCCGACGAGCATGTTATGAGCTTGATACGAGTGGCTCAGGAGCATTACGAGGAGGAAGGGCAGCTGCGCGCAGAGGCAGGCCAGGCAGACATGACGCATGCGAAGGAGGCTGAGAGAGGAGTTGGTCAAGATCAAGGAGACGATGCGCAAGCTTGACGCGCACGGTTGCGATCACTGTCATGATCATGGAGCGGGCCACGGACACGACCACGACGGGCATTCCCAGGCATCGCCGCTCGAGATCGCAGCCGCTCTCGTCCTTCTCGCGGTTGGCATGGCCATAAAGACATGGGGCACGTTCGCTGGCGCTGCAGTTGTCTGGAAAGTCGCACTAATGGTGTCGTATATCACTGCAGGTTGGCGTGTTCTCCGTGACGCGGTTCGTAGCGTCGCGGGTGGGCGGCTGTTTGACGAGAACTCGCTGATGGCGCTGGCATCTCTGGGCGCGATAGCCATCGGCGAGATGCCGGAGGCCGCCGGAGTGATGGCGTTCTTCTCAGTCGGCGAGTACCTGCAGCATATGGCGGTTGAGCGTTCGCGCGGTTCCATCCGTGCGCTCATGGACATTCGTCCCGAGTACGCCAATGTGATCCGGGGCGGCAAGACAGCGAGGATCGCGCCCGAGGATGTCTTGCCGGGCGAGCTCATCCTGGTCAAGCCCGGAGAGCGCGTCCCTCTGGACGGGTTGATCACAAGCGGCGAAAGCTCAATGGATACTTCGGCCCTGACTGGCGAGTCGATGCCGCGGGCTATGGGCCCTGGCGATGAGGCTCTGGCCGGCATGGTCAACACCAGCGGGGCAGTTACTCTCGAAGTGCTTCGGCCTTACGCTCAGTCGGCTGTGGCGCGTGTTCTACAGCTCGTAGAGGAGGCGTCGTCGCGCAAGGCGCACACTGAACGCTTCATCACGCGTTTCTCCAGGTACTATACACCTGCCGTGGTCGCGCTGGCCGCAGCCGTAGCTGTAGTGCCTCCCGCTTTCGTGCCTGGGCAGGCATCAGCGGTATGGCTGCACAGAGCCCTGGTTCTGCTGGTCATCTCGTGCCCGTGCGCGCTGGTGATCTCGATTCCCTTGGGTTACTTCGCCGGCATAGGCGGCGCGTCGCGTCGCGGTGTGCTGGTGAAGGGCGCCAACTTCCTGGAGGCCCTGACCCACGTGGACACTGTAGTGTTCGACAAGACCGGTACCCTTACGGCGGGGTCATTCCGGGTCGTCGAGATACAGGGCGAGAATGGAGTGGCCGAAGGTGAAGTGTTGAGGCTCGCGGCTCACGCGGGCGCGCGCTCGGGCCATCCCGTGTCGGCGTCCATACGCGAGTCATACTGCAACGGCGGGCAGCAAGGCAGGGCGATCGACGAGTCTGCCATCACGGCTGTCGATGAGGTAAGCGGGATGGGCGTGCGCGCGACAGTAGCCGGCGAGCGTGTCATGGCCGGCAACGATCGGCTTCTGCATCTTGAGAACGTGCCGCATGACATGTGTGTTACCGACGGCACCGTGGTCAATGTGGCCAAAGACGGGGTTCTGGCAGGGCGGATACGCCTGGCCGATCAGGTGAAACCGGGAGCTTTGGACGGCGTTCGACGGCTCAGGCACGCAGGTGTGAGCCGGATCGTCATGCTCACCGGCGACGCGAGCCATGTCGCCCAGCAAGTTGCGAGCGAGGTAGGCATAGACGAATACCGGGCCGACTTGC
Organism: Bacillota bacterium; assembly: GCA_035351775.1. Taxonomy (GTDB): domain Bacteria; phylum Bacillota; class DTU025; order DTU025; family DTU025; genus UBA5389. The sequence goes on from DAOPWT010000005.1 coordinate 32,443, forward strand.
TTCCCGGTCAGAAGGTCGAGGCGCTTGAGACCATAATGAACGAGCAAGCCGTCTGTGAGCGCGGTCGCGAGCTGGGCAGGCGCAAGATGGGCGCGGTTGCCTTTGTGGGAGACGGTATCAACGACGCGCCTGCGCTCACCCGAGCCGATGTAGGGATCGCCATGGGCGGGCTGGGCTCGGACGCAGCCATTGAGGCGGCCGATGTCGTGATAATGGACGACAACCCCGCCCGTATCGCCGATGCGATTGAGATCGCGCGCCGCACCCACCGAGTAGTAGTGGAGAACATCGTGTTCTCCCTGGCAGTGAAGGCGGCGGTGCTTGCGCTGGGCGCCATGGGGATCGCCAGCATGTGGAGTGCCGTGTTCGCCGATGTCGGCGTTGCGCTCATCGCAGTACTCAATGCCATGCGAGCCTACGGCGGGCGAAAAACGCTATACCCTACCAAGAACGCATGATCCAGCGCGCGTCAGTGCGCCGCCGACCTCTCCTCGATGCCGTCACACTCGCGGTCGCGGAGCGCCAGCGCGTAGTCGACGCGCGCGGCGCTCACGGTGTCGAATTCACGGAGCAATTCCAGAGCCTCCTGAGCCTCCTCGCTGCGCCCACAGGCCTCAAGGGAGGTTACCAGTCCCACACTGGCGATGCTGTGCTCAGGTTCGTCATCGAGTGCCTGCGTGAGCAGGGGGATAGCTAGGTCCGGCCTTCCCATGGCGACGCCATAGAATGTGGCCAGCAGCACACCGAAATCGGCGTCGCCGGTCGTTTGTGCCTCCAGTCCTTTCACACACTCGAGGGCATCTTCGTCACAATCCGTGGCCGCGAGGGCGAATGCACGCCATACGCGCATGTAGGGGGCGTTGGCGCGGTCGGGATCGACCATGGCAGCGAAGTCGAACGCCCTCAGCGCGACATCCGGCCTGCCCACCCGGACCAGCGCAACACCCAAACGCAGATGCGTCTCGACCTCTTCAGGCCGAGCCTTGGCTGATTCGTACAACACCGGGATTCCTTCCTCGAAATCGCCCATCTCGAGCAGTGATGAGCCCATGACGAACAGAGCGTGCCCATGATCAGGCTGGAGCTCAACTGCTGCCCGGGCAACCTCGATCGCCTTGCGATGCTGGCCGAAGCCCGCCCACGAGTCAGCCACATCCGCGAGGTGATCGGCACTGCCCTGGGCGTCCTCCAAGGCCCGCGCCATGACCCGCTCCATTTCGTCCTCGTCCCCGATGATCCACCACAGCTGGGCGATGAAACGTAGGTTGGAAAGGATCTGAGCTGCGTCAGCCTCAAGCTGCAAGCCATCCGCCTCCCTTGTCGGCACTACCTCGAGTGCGCTTTGTGATGAAGTAACAAGCGCGCGGAGACTCCCCACGTCCGCGTGAATAGGCGCCAACGCAAGACTACCACGGGCAGCGCTGCAAAGGTATCGCCCATTCGGGCGATATTTCGGTCTCTTGCTTGCCGCGTGTCCAGCCATGCAGTACGATGGTCGTGACACAGCCCGAGCAGTTGGGAGGCGGATCACTGTATGGCAACTGACCAGGCGGACCAGAAGGTATGGGATTTCGATTCCTACTCGTGGACTGATCGCTACGACGACATGGTGCAGGCAGATCAGGACATGTACGCGCGCTATGATGACGTGCTGGATGCCGTGGTGAGTACATACGCCTTCCATCACGTGGCGCACGAATTGCAGCCGAAGGCAGTGGGCGAGATGATGCGAGTGCAGAGGCCCGGGGGAGTTTTGGCTCTGGGAGACGTGGCGTTTCGGGACGCTGGTGATGAGGAAGCAGCGCGCGAACGGCTGGACTGGCTGGCGACGAGTTCTACCTGCACGTTGACGAGCTGACGGCAGCTATCGCCACGACGGGCGCGAGGCTTGAGACGAGGCAGATGACTCCGACCACATGGGTTCTGTGGGCCGTCAAACCCGAGGCGACTCATCCGAGTCGCTCGTCTGCCCGTTCTGCCCGTAGGCTATCGAGTGCCGCTGGGATGGCCAAGCATCCACGACATACTGAGCGACGCGGGTCTTGCGTGGACACCGCAGCTGTTCCATAGCGAACTAGTCTGACTATTTCGACGTCGAATACACTTGCGCGCCGCTTACGGGCGTGGTATACTACGTTTTGCAGGACGCGTGCACTCGTCTACAGGGCGTGCGCAGATGCAACAAAAGCATACGAGATGTGCCGAAGTGGTGGAATTGGCAGACGCGCTAGATTCAGGGTCTAGTGGGAGTTAATCCCGTGCGGGTTCAAGTCCCGCCTTCGGCACCATTTTTATCGTACCGACGCTACAATGTCTTGCGTCGGTCTCTTCATGTTATGCCCTCCAGGTAACGCCCAGAGCCCAACCAACTCCTCTACTCGCCATTGATCGGGATACCGCAGTAGCTTATCCATGGAGGCCTTCGGCGACTGTCACTAAGGCGCATCATACGCCGATTTGTCTCGCGGGGCGCCTAGAGGAATCCTGTCCTGTCGCAGCAAATATACCCAGGTATCTGGCTGACAGGAAGGGTGGGAAATAGAATGAGAAGGCCTGATCGCGCACTGCTGCCTATTGCCCTGGTATCCGCTTTTGTCTTGCTGTTCGGACTGGCCTCAGCCGCTCCGGCGGCGCCCAAGATTGTCATTTCGCACAGGGCAGCTTCCGGATACCTGCCGGAGCATACCCTGCCCGCGGTCGCGATGGCATACGCCTTTGGCGCCGACTACATTGAGCAGGACGTCGCGCTGACCAAGGACGGGGTCCTTGTGGTGATCCACGATATCTACCTCGATGCGACGACCAACGTCCGGCAGGTGTTCCCCGATAGGAAGCGTGCCGACGGCAGGTTCTACGTATGCGATTTCGCACTCGCCGAGGTCAAGTCTCTGAGGGTTGGCGAGCGCGTTAACCCCGCAACAGGGGTCCCGGCGTTTGCTGGAAGATTTCCTGTGGGAGCGTCCAAGTTCGAAATGCCCACGTTTGCCGAGGAGATCGAGATGATCCAGGGGCTCAACAAGAGCACAGGGCGGAACATCGGCATTTATCCCGAAATCAAAGGCTCCGCGTTCCACCATAAGGAAGGCTTCGATATCGAGAGGACTTTCCTCGATGTGCTGGCCAAGTACGGCTATACGTCGCCGGGCTCTAAGATCTTCGTCCAATCCTTCGAGCCGGACTGCCTAAAGCGCCTGCGCGAACTAGGCTGCACGCTGCCTCTCGTCCAGCTCCTGCCGGCCACGGCGGGTTATGAGGCGCCGGCTTCGCTCTCCGCTCCAGCAGCGCTGCTCACCCCAGCTGGGCTGGACTACATAGCTTCGTATGCCGATGGGATAGGGCCGTCCACCACGCTGATAGAGACCTCAAAAGGCGTGCCGGTTGAGGGCTATGCGCTGGTCCGCGGAGCACATGAGCGGGGACTCGTCGTCCACCCATACACATTCCGGAAAGACTCAATGCCCGCGGTATACAGCAGCTTTGAAGAGATGCTGCGTCACTTCTACTTCGACATCGGTGTAGACGGGTTGTTCACCGATTTCACCGACATCGCGGTGAAGGTGTTGAGCGGGGCTGGGAAGTAGTCAGGCGCAGTCTGGTGACGGCGTCAGGTTGCCCGCCGGGTGCCGCTCGGCGTCCTGGAGCCCCATCGGATATCAGCGACGGGGGCGGATTCATTCCGCCCCCGTCTTCTGCGCACCGCCGACTACACCCTGACAGTCCCTTCGAGCGATGTCGGCCAGCAGGCCAACTATGCGGCCCTCAGAGGATATTGCCGCATTCTCACGAAGCGCTTGAAGGGTGCATTGCAGGCTTTGAGCATGTTCTGCGGTCATTCACGGGTTGCAAGGATGGAATGGGAAGACTCTATCGCGGGTCGCCTATACTGACGAAACGGCCCTCTACACTGTTGGAGGAAGGTGCCCGAAATCGATCTACCAATAGACCTAGCGCCTGGCTCGTCCTACACCCGGCGTGTTCTAAATGACGCATTAGGCGGCAGACGCCAGGGCGGCATAAGTGTATTGGCACGACATCCAGTTATCCTGATTTTCAGCAGCCAACGCGGCGCCGAGTTCGGTTATGAAGATGGCTGGGGTCTGGATGGCTTCTATCACTACACTGGCGAGGGCCAGCTCGGCGACATGACCTTCGTCAGAGGTAATCTGGCAATTCGAGACCATGCCAAAAATGGTAAGCTGCTTCTTCTGTTTGAGACTCAACCAGACGGCTTAAGGCGATTTGTTGGGCCCATGGACTATGTCGACCATGACACCAAGCGGATCCCGGATCAAGAAGGCAAACTGCGAGACGGGATCATATTCCGGTTGAGCCCATCGGCAGGGGAGATCATCAGCCAACCCATCGAGCAGACTGCCGCGCCACAGAACGATGCCCTCAGGTTCAGAGGAAGCCGCCAGATGGCCCTGGACGCAACTTGCGAACACGTATCGGCTGACGAGAGCGTCGCCAAGTACAGGCAGCGAAGTGCCTATGTAGCCCGGTACGTACTCGACAGAGCCAATGGCTTCTGTGAAGTGTGTGGACGGCCCGCACCCTTGGGCAGACCCAACGGCAGCGCGTACCTTGAGCCTCACCATGTGATCGGGCTTTCGGACGACGGCCCCGATATTGGACCTGGCATCGGCTGACGTGTCGATAACCAATGCACTGCGGAGATGGCGCTGAGCGTCCGAGCACAAGTGCCGATTCCACCGGGGGACCAATCATCAGTGCGTATTCCACCCTTGGTGTTCATGTCTGTGAGACAGATCGTCGCCTCCAGAATCTGCAGCAGACCCCAAAAATGTTCTCTCTACCCCACTTGCGTTGGGCCCATGCCCATGCTATTATATCGGTGGGCGATATAACGCGGCGCGATATATCGCACAGAGATGTAACGGCTCGCG
>DAOPWT010000006.1:0-37327 GCA_035351775.1 Bacillota bacterium
ACCATCATCAGAATTCCCCGGTTATCCACGACCTGCTGGCGCGGCACGGACGCGACTTCAACTTCATTGGCGTCGTGATCACAAACGAGAACGTGACGCTTGCCGATAAGGAGAGGTCGTCTAGCTACACTGCCAAGCTCGTGGAAATGCTGGGCGCGGACGGGGCGATTGTGTCGGAGGAAGGTTTCGGGAATCCCGACGCCGACCTGATAATGAACTGCACCAAGCTGGAGAAGAAGGGCATACGCACGGTGCTGGTCACTGACGAGTACGCCGGCCAGGACGGCGCGTCGCAGTCGCTTGCCGACGCGAACCCGCTTGCCGATGCGGTAGTCACGGCAGGAAACGCTAACGAGGTCATCACACTGCCGCCTATGAAGAAGGTAATCGGGCATCCTGAGGCTGCCAACGTGATAGCGGGCGGCTGGGATGGATCGCTGGCCGCTGGTGGCTCGATCACCGCGGAGATACAGGTAATCACAGGCTGCACCAACGAGCTGGGCTTTTCGCACCTGGCCGCGCGCGAGATCTAGCGAAACAGAAAGGAGATGCGGCAATGATTCTCAAGGGCAAGAAGGTCATCGCCCTGGGCGACCGCGACGGGATCCCGGGCGGCGCCATTGAGGAATGCGTCAAATCGGCCGGCGGAGAGATCATCTTCTCCGTCAGCGAGTGCTTTGTCTGAACGGCCGCCGGCGCCATGGACCTCGAGAACCAGGCCAGAGTGAAAGAGCTGGCCGAGAAGTACGGGGCTGAGAACGTAGTGGTCGTCATAGGAGGCGCCGAGGCGGAAGCCTCCGGCCTAACCGCCGAGACGGTCACAGCGGGAGACCCGACTTATGCAGGTCCTTTGGCGGGAGTCCAGTTGGGACTGAGCGTGTGGCATATTGTTGAAGACGAGATTAAGGCAGAGATTGACCCCGCGGTATACGAGGATCAGGTCAGCATGATGGAGATGGTCCTCGACGTCGATGCGATCAAGGAGGAGGTTAGCACCATCCGCGAGCAGTACAGCAAGTACTAGTCTTCTGAGGCTACAAGGCGGATTGTGTGAGCTAATCCCTTTCAAGGGGGGAAGCGTAATGACCAGGAAGATACGGGTTGTCCACTACCTCAACCAGTTCTTCGGGCAGATTGGGGGAGAGGACAAGGCCGGCATGCAACCTATGGACAAGGCGGGCCATGTAGGACCCGGAATGGCGTTCGCCGCGGCCCTTAAGGATCAGGCTGAGATCGTCGGGACCGTCATATGCGGCGACACTTATTTCGGCGAGAACATAGAGACGGCGACGAAAGAGGTCCTTGACCTGATTGCCAAGTACGAGCCCGACCTTGTGATTGCGGGCCCGGCTTTCAACGCGGGACGTTATGGAACCGCCTGCGGCGCTGTGTGCTCGGCGGTGGCGGACAAGCTCCAGATACCGGTGGTCACCGGGATGTACCCGGAGAACCCCGGTGTGGACATGTTCCGAAAGCGCATACACATAGTCGAGACTTCCGATAGCGCTGCCGGTATGAGGCAGGCTGTTCCGAAGATGGCCAAGCTCGCGCTCAAGCTCGCGAATGGCGAGCCGACGGATTCGGCGGTGGATGGGTATCTGACCCGCGGGATCCGCAAGAACTACTTCGCCAAGGAGCGGGGTTCGGCGCGAGCGGTAGAGATGCTCGTTCGTAAGCTGGGCGGCGAGGAGTTCGTCACTGAGTATCCCATGCCCCAGTTCGACCGGGTCGATCCAAACCCGGCAATACGCGACATCGCGAAGGCAAGGATCGCGCTCGTCACGTCGGGCGGCATCGTGCCCAAGGGCAACCCCGACCACATCGAGTCATCGTCGGCGTCGAAGTACGGCAAATACGACATCGAGGGCATCGATGTTCTCACCGCCGCAAGCCACGAGACTGCTCATGGCGGGTACGACCCAGTGTATGCCAATGGCAACCCCAACCGCGTGCTGCCTGTGGACGTAATGCGCGATCTGGAGCGCGAGGGCGCCATAGGCAAGCTACACCGCTACTACTACGCTACTGTCGGAAACGGCACGTCGGTTGCCAACGCTAAGAAGTACGCGGCTGCGATTGCGAAGGAACTGGTCGAAGCCGAAGTACAGGGCGTCATACTCACAAGCACCTGAGGCACTTGCACACGTTGCGGTGCAACGATGGTGAAAGAAATAGAGCGCGCGGGGATCCCGGTTGTGCACATGTGCACCGTAGTCCCCATCTCCCTCACAGTGGGCGCCAACAGGATTGTCCCGACGGTTGCGATTCCGCACCCCTTGGGCAACCCGGCGCTTGCGCCAGAAGAGGAAAAGCAACTTCGTCGTCGCCTAGTTGAGCGTGCGCTGGCCGCTCTCCAAACCGAGGTTGAAGGACAGGTTGTCTTCGAGAAGTGATGCAGAGATGATGCAGCGGATCGGGCACCCCTGCGCGGTTATTGGCTGTGGCGCGGGGGGTCCCGATCCAATACGAAGGTGAGTCGAACTAGGAGGTGCCTGGATGGACTTCGCGGTCGTAAAGGGCGTGAGCTACGCGCTGGTGCACGCGCCGTCCCTCCTGGTCCACATGGGCACGACCCAGACTGTGGAGCGGGAGATCAACCCGGATTCAGAATACTTGAGCCAGTTCCAGAAGCATTTACGCTCCTACCAGGAATGCGTGGCTTACCCTGCCAACCAGGTCTACATCGGCAACATGACCCCGGCTGAGCTTGCGCAGGTAACCCGGCCTTGGTTCGAGCGACCCGTCGGCGGCGCCTCGCGCTACGGCAAGTGGGGCGAGGTCATGCCGGAGGATGAGTTCTACGGACTTATGAAGATTGTAGATAGTTTTGGCCTGGTAGTCCTGGAGGAGTCATTCGCCAAGGAGATCGCTGCGAAGATGCCGGATTCGCCGATATGGACTGACTCTGACGCCGAACGCCTGGGAGAGGGAACACCGGCTGCACAGATCCGGGCCACGCTGGACGGGGGGCGGGCTGAGCCGCTTTATGTAGGCGATCGGCTGGTTGGGTGCATCAAGGCGGCGCATGAACGTGATCGGGCTCTGACGGCTCACGTCATGGTGGAGAACTTGGCGACCAAGGCTTCGGGCGTTCTGGCCCTACGGCATCTGATCAAGCTAAATGGCCTGGACGCTCAGGAGATAGACTACATCGTTGAATGCTCCGAGGAAGCATGCGGAGACATGAACCAGCGGGGCGGCGGCAACTTCGCTAAGGCCATCGGCGAGATGGCCGGGTGCACCGGCGCTACCGGAAGCGATGTTCGGGGTTTCTGCGCTGCGCCCGCACACGCCATGGTGTACGCGGCGAGCCTCGTGCAGTCGGGTGTGTTTCGTAACGTGGCCGTCGTGGCGGGCGGGGCCACAGCCAAACTGGGCATGAACGGACGTGACCATGTGAAGAAGGGCCTGCCGCTCCTCGAGGACGTGCTGGGCGCCTTCGCGATCCTGGTGTCGGCAAATGACGGGGCTAGCCCCCTGATACGCACTGACGCCGTGGGCCGGCACACAATAGGGTCGGGGTCATCCCCGCAGGCGGTCATGACCGCGATCGTGCTCGATCCGCTGGAGCGAGTGGGGCTCAAGCTGACCGATGTCGACAAGTACTCGCCTGAGATGCAGAACCCGGAGATCACTGAGTCGGCCGGCGCGGGCGATGTGCCCAAGGCCAACTTCAAGATGATTGCGGCGCTTGCCGTCAAGCGCGGAGAGATCGCGAGGACCGATATCGACTCGTTCGTTGCGGCGCACGGGCTGCCGGGCTTTGCCCCAACGCAGGGCCACGTGCCATCGGGCGTGCCCAGCATCGGCTACTTCCGAGATGAGATCATGGCCGGTCGCATGAGGCGTGCGCAGATCATCGGCAAGGGCTCGCTCTTTTTAGGAAGGATGACCAACCTGTTCGACGGGGTTTCCTTCTTGTTCGAGAAGAACGAGGGCAGGCCGGAGGAGAAGGCCCAGATCGAACAGTGCGGGGCAGTTGCTGTCGAGTCCCGCGATGAGCTTCGCAAGATCATGGCGGAGGCACTGCGCGAGGTAGCTCAGTCTCTCGTGAAGGAGTAGGTCCTATGGGTAGCGATGCCAGTGCAAGGACAAACGGGATGGTGGCTGTGGCCGAGCTCTTTCGCCAGATGGCCGAAGGGCTCGAGACGGGCCGGTTCGGACGGAGACCGCGTGTGGGCCTGACTGTGCTCGGCAGTGAGCACGGGCCGGAGGAGATGGTGACAGGCGCCGAGCTCGCGGCGCGCGCGTACGGCGATGTCGACATCGTGCTCGTGGGGCCGGTGAGCTGTGAGGATGCGCGGAGCCGGGGGCTTGACGCGGTATGGGCGGAAGATGTGGCCACGCAGCATGCCCGCATGGAGGAGCTTCTCGATAGCGGTGAGCTTGATGCGTGTGTGACGATGCACTATACGTTTCCGATAGGTGTATCGACTGTAGGTAGGGTAGTCACGCCCGGACGGGGCAGGGAGATGTTCATTGCCACCACCACAGGAACGTCTGGAACTGACCGCGTGGAGAACATGGTGAAGAACGCGGTGTACGGCATTGCGGCAGCCAAGGCGTGCGGCGTGAGCCGGCCCAGTGTGGGAATCCTCAACGTTGACGGAGCGCGGCAGGTGGAACGGGCCCTGCGGAAGCTGGACGGCAATGGGTATGCCGTGCGGTTTGCCGAGTCGGCGCGGGCCGACGGCGGGGCCGTGATGCGCGGAAACGATCTGCTCATGGGAGTTCCCGATGTGATGGTGTGCGACACCCTCACGGGGAATCTGCTGATGAAGGTGTTCTCGTCGTATACGACAGGGGGAGATTACGAGGCGTCCGGCTATGGATACGGCCCTGGCGTGGGCGAGGGTTACGAGCGGATAATCATGATCTTGTCGCGGGCTTCGGGTGCGCCTGTGGTGGCAGGAGCCATACGGTACGCTGCCGACCTAGTGCGCGGCGACCTAAGGCGCGTGGCCGCGACCGAGTTCGCGGCGGCGCGGAGCGCGGGGTGGTCGTCGCTGAGCGAAGCTCTGGGGCAGCAGGTGCAGCGGGCTGATGGGGGAGCTGACCCGGGCGCAGGGATTGTTCCTCCGGCAGCGAAGGTAGTCACTCATGAGATTCCCGGCGTCGACATCCTGCAGCTGGAGGAGGCAGTGCGGGCGCTCTGGGCCGCGGGGATCTATGCCGAGAGCGGCATGGGATGTACCGGGCCGATTGTCATGGTCGCGCAGGAAGATACGGATGCAGCGGTGGGGCTGCTGGGAAAGAGGGGCTATCTCTAGACTGCCATATCGACTGTCCCAGTTGGTGGTTGATGGGGTGGAGCTGGCCTTGCCCAACCCCAGTTGGTGGAGCCTGTATGTAGCCCGCTGCGCTCGCGCTCTTCCTTAGCGCAGAGCGCGGCGGGCTGCTCTTTGCTGATCTCACCCTCCACAAGGCTGTTTCATCGTCAACCGGGAAGTGGGACACACGATACGGGAACCGAATGGGACCAAACACGGTGGCTGAACACGGTGGCTGAACACGGTGGCTGAACACGGTGGCTGAACAAGGAGGCTGAACGGTGGACGTTATCCAGTGGATCACAGCTCACCTTGCGCCCGAGCGATGCACGTCTGACAAGTTCTTCTACGATGCGATGGAGTCGCAGTCGGAGTATGGCCTTCCGGTGATTTACAAAGCGTTCGATCCGGAGAAGGCCTGGCACTGGGATGATCGAGGACGTATTCTCGATTACCTGTTCGCTACTCGTGGGCGGGGCGCTCGGCTGCTGGATTTTGGCCCTGGGGATGGGTGGCCCTCGCTTCCTGTTGCACCTTTTGCAGGCGAAGTTGTAGGCGTCGACGCTTCGGCCCGGCGGGTGGAGGTATGTGCCGGCAATGCCGCGCGCATGGGCATCACGAATGCCAGGTTCGTCCACATTCCCGCCTCTGGTCCACTGCCGTTTGAGGATGAGTCGTTCGATGGCGTTATGGCGGCAACTTCGATTGAGCAGACGCCCGACCCCCGGGAGGCCTTGCGGGAGATCTATCGAGTGTTGCGCCCAGGGGGGCGTCTTCGCATGGACTATGAGGGGCTTGCATATTACCGCGGCGGCAAGGAGCGGGAAGTGTGGCTGCTTGACATGGGTGAGGCGTGCAGGTTGATCATCTACGACAGGCACATCGAGCAAGAACGAGCCGATGAGTACGGGCTGGACTTGTCGATGGCCGTCGGCGATGTCGCATCTGCGCTGACTGGTGGGGCCGGCGCAAGCGCGCGGGCAGTCGGCATCGAGCATGTTACGCCCGGTGCGCTTGATGCCCTGCGCCCTGCGATCACGGCGGCCTGGGTGTGCACACTGAGCCATCCATCGGGTGCAACATATGTCAGGTGGCTCAGGGAGATCGGGTTCTCGGTCGTTCAGCCGACCCACAATGGAGGCCGCTTCGCGCGGGAACTGTTCGGCAGCATGCTGCCTCGGGATCGGCCTGCCAGCCTGGAAGGGGTCACGGATCTTCTGTGCCCGCTGGTTCAAGTGGTCGTGGAGATGCCCGCGCCGGTTGAGTTGGACCCCATGATCACGGCTATAAAGTAGTCGGTCCACTGCCAGGTGGTTTTCATTGGGCCTTTGAGTGATGCATCTAGCTGGGCTACGCGGGTGTAGGTAGTTCCGGTAGGCATCGCGAAGTGGAAGTGCGAGCAGGCATTCGGGGTGTGTTGACAACGAAGGGCCTGTGTGCTAATGTTGCTGTCAAGAGCACAAAATGGTCTTTAGCAGCCATATTGACATACGCATTGACGGGGATGAGTACTCGCTGAGTACGGGCTACAGAGAGTCGGCCAGGGCTGAGAGCCGGCGCTTTGGAAATGCGAGGAACATGGCCCCTGAGCGGTCGCCCGAAAGTCCAGCCGTTGCCGTGTTGCCAGCGGAGCGACGTCGGCACGGAGGGATCAGTAGGCGCGGACGGGCGCGCCCGTTACAGCGCCGGAGCATCGCGGTCGTGGAATTAGGTAGTTGCGCACATGAGCAAGGCCGAAGGCCCGCGTCCGCCGCGCTTGTCGAGGCGTTTCCCCGCGAGGGGCGCGCGAACCAGGGTGGTACCACGAAGGATTTAGGTCCTCTCGTCCCTGGCATTTAGCCAGGAGCGAGAGGGCTTTTTGCTGCCCGGGGCATGTATGAGGCCCATTTGGGGTTCCAGGAGGTGTCTGTCGGATGATCGGCCTTGAAGATGTGTCGAAGAAGTATCCAGGGCAGGCCGCGCCTGCGTTGAACGGGGTATCGTTTGCAGTTGAGCAAGGCGACATATGCGGGATCGTGGGGCTGTCGGGCGCGGGCAAGAGCACGCTGATCAGGTGCATTACGGGTCTTGAACGTGTCGATAGGGGCGCGATTTACGTCGGCGATGTTGACATCACAAAACTCAGGGGCGCGGAACTGAGGCAGGCGCAGCGTCGGCTGGGCGTAGTGTTTCAGCACTTCAACCTGCTTTCGCACCGCACAGCGCTGGGCAATGTCATGTTCCCGCTGGAGATCGCGCGGACGCCTGCCCGGGAAGCGAGGCGGAGAGCGGAGGAACTCCTCGACGTGGTGGGCCTGGCCGACAAGCGCGATACATACCCAGCTAAGCTATCCGGAGGTCAGCAGCAGCGGGTGGGGATTGCGCGGGCTCTGGCGACTAATCCCGATGTTCTGCTCTGTGATGAGCCGACTTCGGCGCTGGATCCGATAACCACTCAGTCGATACTGGAGCTGATCCGGCAGGTGAATGCGGATTTCGGGGTGACGGTTCTCATTGTCACACACCAACTCAGCATCACGCAGCAAGTTTGCGGTTCGCTTGTCGTGATCGACGAAGGTCAGATAGTCGAGAAGGGCCCTGCGCAGGAGGTTCTGCGCACCCCATCGTCGCGTATTCTCAAGGCAATGGTCACTACGCTTTCGTGGAGTTGATTGTGATGCTGTTTCGATTGCTCAGGACTGCGCTTCTGGAGACGGTATGGATGGTGGCTGTGTCGGGCGGCATTTCCATAGTTCTGGGTACTCTGGTCGGAGCCGCGCTGGTGTTCTTTTCTGACCCAGGGTTAGGTCGTGACTGGCCGATCAATCGGATCTTCCGCATTGACCAGGTGCTGTCGGCTATCGTCAATGTGGGCAGGTCTCTGCCGTTTCTAGTGCTCATGGTGGCAATCATCCCGTTGACGCGACTCTTGGTGGGAACGAGTATCGGTACGCAGGCGGCCATTGTGCCGCTATCCATAGGGGCCATTCCGTTTGCCGCCCGCGTGGTGGAAAGCTCCATGCGCGGTGTGGATCGAGGGGTCGTGGAGGCCGCTCTGGTCATGGGTGCCTCTCCGATGGAAGTGCTCTTCAGGGTGATGTTTCCTGAGGCGCTTCCGTCGCTGGTGCTCGGGTTTACGCTGACGCTTGTGAGCCTTGTCAGCTTCTCGGCGATGGCCGGGGCGGTGGGCGGCGGGGGTCTGGGCGATCTGGCCATACGATACGGCTATCAGCGGTTCCGCACGGATGTGATGATTGCTACTGTGGTCGTGCTCATCGTGTTGGTGCAGTCCATTCAATGGGTTGGGCAGGCGATCTCTGTGGCGGTCGACCGAAAACGGTGAAGCCGCAAAATCGAGGCCCCCTGCGTGATTCGCAAAGGGGCCTCGCTGCTCAGGAGATCAATTTCTCTACTTGTCTACTTCTCTACAGGATACTTCGCGTCCTGCCAGGCCATGAAGCCGCCGGGCATGTTGTACACCTTGTTGTAGCCCAGAACGAGGAGGGCTGAGGTGGCGAACATGGAGCGTACTCCGCTGCGGCAGTATACCACGATGAGGGTGTCGGGGTCATCCGGCAGTTCGTCGACATGCTTGGCCAGATCGTGCACGGGAATGTTGACGGCGCCCTCGACGTGGCCTGCGGCGTATTCGTCGGGTCGGCGCACGTCAAGCACGAAGATCTCCTCGCCCAGTTCGAGTTTCTGCAGGAGGACGTCTGGCTTCATTTGGAACCAGTCGGACGGCAGGTTGCTCACAAAATTGTCTACAGCTTCGACGACGGCATCTTCAGCCGCGAAGGTTGGGACTGCGAACATGGCCAGGATCAGCACAGCTGCGAACGCTGCTCGAATAGTGTTCTTCATCACATAACCCTCCTTAGTTCAATAGACCTGTTGTTCGGTATATCTCTGCGGCCTATCGGCTAGAACTTGGGCGGCAACTGCTGCACGACCACATTCTCGCTGGCCTTAGAGTCGCCAGGGACTAGTCGGCCTTCGGTGAGGAACGCCTTGCTGTTGTTATGGCACGACTTGCACGTCTTGTTCCTTGGAGTAATCCGCTGGATGTTGTGTGCCATGGTTGTCTTCCAGTTCGGGACAGTGTCGTAGTCATCCATCAGGCCGGGCTCGAACGGATCCAGCATGGTGGAGACTGCAGGCATGTGCCTTACCACCGAGTACTTGTACGGCCAGTCGGCGCGCGTGTTCAGCCCGATTTTGAAGTCCACCTTGGACTGGGCGCCCTCGCCCACATGGCAGTTGTAGCAGCTCTTGTTGACCGTCGCATGGCATACATAGCAGTCCACCGTACCCTCCGGGTGCGCATTGTGGGCCTCCACAGTGCCTTTGCCGGACTCGGCATCCGGGTGGCAGTCCAGGCAGGAGGGTTTGTTGGGCGCCTCGTATCTGTTTGCCGGCTCCGAACCGTCGCCATGGAAGGACTTGCCATCGTGGCATGTCAGGCAATCAAACCCGAGCTTCTCGTAGTGCACGTCGCCTGGGAATCCTTCGATTCCGCCTTTGAGCTCATTTGCAACGCGACCGCCGTGGCATGCGTTGCAGGTGGAGTCTTGGTCGGGTGTGCCGAAGAACTTGTGCCCCTGTATCAGCCCGCCGTTGGCTGCCTCGGGTTTGGACACGTGGCAAGTGCCGCACGTGGCATGGCATTTGAAGCAGTACTTGTCAAACGCTTCCTTGGCCTTGCCTCGATTGGCCTCTCCTGTGAAAGAGCAGAGCCCGTTCTCTATCCCGCGCAATGTAGCGTGCAGGCTTGTGCTGTAAGTTGCCACCACATCGTCGTGGCATGGGGTGCAGTTCTGTTCAGCAAGGCTAGACGGCGACGCGTTGACTCCGACGTGTGCCGCTGCCATCGTCTTGCCATCTGGGTTGCCCCCATGGCAGGATGTGCATCCGATGTAGCCATGGGTAGTACCGAGGAAAGACGGATCTACAAAGACTTTCTCATACGGCTCCCCCTCCGGGGGAGGCGGGCCCGCTCATGATTCTCCTGCCTCCGCGGCCTCTTCTTCCTTCTCGGGGATCAGAGATATGAGGAGGTCTTTGTTGCTGTGGCAATCAACACAGCTCTCTTCAGCCTCTGCTACTGCAGGGGCCAGCCCGGCCATGACGGCCGACGCCGCAACCAGAATGGCAACTGCAAGCAATACCAGCTTTGATTTCGGAATACTCATGTGTTTCACCCCCTCTCAACTGCGGCAACAATGAGATATACGACGTCGGCACTTCTGTTCCTTCTTGCACAATTGGGCGTTTTGATGGATGGTACTACCAGCTGCATGAGACATGGCGGGTGTTGAGGCTCATACCTCAGCGCTCGTAGAATCCGGTGGTGATACGGGAAGGGTGAATGAGAAGACGCTGCCCCGACCGAGCTCGGTCTCTACCCAGATGCGGCCGCCCTGTGCTTCGGCGAGCGCCTTGGATATCGGTAGACCGAGGCCCAGGCCATCGTGGTGCTTCCGCGCGTTCTCCGAGCGGAAGAAACGCTCGAACAGGCGCCCAGCGTCTTCAGGGTGGATTCCGGGCCCGCAGTCTGCGACCGAGATGGTTGCCTCCATGTCGTTAGCCGCCGCCGAGACTGTGATCTTCTCCTCATCTGGCGAGTACTTGAGTGCGTTGGACATGAGGTTCGTTAGGATGCGTTCAACGCCGTCGGCATCGGCGCGCACAGGCGGCATTGAGACGGGCAGGCAGGATTCAATGCGATCTCCCTCGGGTGTGTCCTTCCACCGTTCGATCAGCTCATTGAGGAGGGCCACGAGGTCAACCGTACGGGGCCGTACGGACAGGGCTCCACCGAACTCCAGGCGGACAGAGTCGGTGAGGTCGGATATCATGGAGTTCATCTGCCTAACGGATCGCAGGATGGCCTGGGCATTCCTGCGTACGCCATCGGGATGCTCGGCAGATCTCTCGAGCATCTGGGCCCTGGCCGAGATCAGGGTGAGGGGCGACCGCAGATCGTGAGAGACGAACCGTAAGTAGTCCCGGCTGGCCTTCTCCGCCTGCACGAGTTCGGTGCGGTCATGCGCAACCGTAATGGAAAATGCTATACTGCCGTCTGGATTCCTCAGCACTCCACCGTTGAAAGCGAGCACCCGAGAGGATCCATCCCCCGCCGTCATCATGTAGTCGCCCTTGAGTACATGAAGTCCCTGGAGCAGCCTGTGCGCAGGTCGGTCGACTGTGGGAAGGGGCGTTCCATTCATCTGCGCCAGTCGGGTGTGAGCGAGAATCTGATCGAGGCTGCGCATTTCGTGCCGCGGCATTCCGAAGAACGTTGCAGCGCTTCTGTTGGCCAGGATCACACATTTGTCGGCATCAACGATGATGACGCCGTCCTCAAGACTGTCGATGAGCGCGCCTAGAAGCGTGAAATTCTGTATCGCTTCGCTTTCGGCGTTTCGCTGTGCCGCCTCGAGCTGCGCGTAGTCGCCGACCGCTCGCTCTTGCTCCAGCGCAATGCCGCAGTAGAGCGCCGTCAATTCAGCCAGGCGCAGGTCATCGGCGTTCAGATTTGTGCTGTCATAGGTCAGTGCCGCTATTAGGTGCCCGTAGCATCTGCCACGAACTGCAATGGGGAAGGCGACGCATGTCTCGATCACGGCCTGCTCGCACGCACCCAATCCTGCGTTCCCGCCGAGCGGGATTATGCGCCAGGAAGACTCTTCTGACAGCACCATTTCGGCCAGGCTACCACAGCATTCCTCCGGAGCCGACTCTGGAATCAGCCCCAGCGGGCTGGACTCGGCCAGCCTCACAAACCGGCCGCCGACCCGATCGTGCTGGATGACTGCGCAGTACGCTGCAGAGAGGAACGATGCACACGCTGACGTGGCGGCGTGCAGAAAGGATGCGATGTCCGTACGGTCGTTTATGGCCAACCCCAGCCTGCGCACGGTGTCGAGTCCTTGGAGCATCGAGGCGCGCGCCTGTGTCTGCTGCATTAGGACGGCTACGGCCTCACTATCGCGACGGCTTTGACCCAAACGGCGAATCGGGCAGCAGTAGACGGTCCAGTCGGTCCTTCGCCCCCTGTCAGGACCACCTGGCCAAGAGGTGCTTGACCTAATGTACTCTCCAGTGCGCATCGCTGCTTCTACCATCACGGATATTGCCTGCCCAGGCCGACCAGGTTCGGCGGTGGCGAGCAACCCCGATGGCGCGAAGAGCGTTGTGAAACTTGAGTTGGCCAGCTCAATGCTGAGTTCGGGTGCACGCAGGATTGCCATCGGTACGGGGATCGTCTCCACGGCATTGCGCAGACTGGCTGGCACCGTCGGATCCAGGCTAATCACTACCCACCCCAATGGGGCATTCTCAAGCATGTCGCGCATGAGGATCACGTACGTATCGCGCAGGGCGAGCTGGCCTTGACGCATTTCCGCTGCGCCCTGGTCGAATAAGATTGCGCCCGTTCGTTCCAGCTCAGGATGGAATGTCTCAATCCGTCGGTATAACATGGGCAGCACTTCGTCAATCCTATGGCCTATCAGGTGGCTTCTGGAGACTCCCACTGCCGTCGCCGCCGCATCATTTGCGAGCAATATGACGAAATCCGGGCTAAGGAAGAACACTTCCACTTCTGTCATATTGGCCAGTGCGGACATGCAGCTGCCGGTTTCGCGTGGAAGAGAGTCGGAGCGGTTAGCGGAATTGCCGGAGTAAAGCCGATCAGCAGGGCTCAGGACTTGCATACAGCAGACCTCCCATTGGTTGGCCTGACCAAAGACTCCACAGAATGACGCGCCATATGAACATATTCGCAATTATGAGCGAAAATCCTGTATTGAGGCGCGCACAAGCCAGTACATGCATGCTCCCACTACAACGGCGCCCAGCAACATCACGAAAAACGTATCGGAATCACGCAGCGCACCGGAGATCGCCGAGGCCAGATACAGACGCGTAAGCCCGAGCGACGCTGCGCCCGAGGCCGCAAGGCGGAAAGCCACGGGCGGCAGCAGGGTCATGAATGCTACATGGTCGTCCGCGTTGATGTGAACGAACGCCGACGGATTCACCTCGCGCGTTCGAACGATGCAGGCGATGTGCCCGATTTCGAGCATGGCCAGGACGCCGACGCACATTAGGGTAGGTTCTCCCCAGTGGATGGGACGGTTCTCGACGAGGCTGGCGGCACACGCAGCGGCGGCCGCAGCTCCGCTCCATCCGACGATTCGGAAATCGCCCGCCGCGGCGCCCACTGCACACAGGACGATCGATGCAAACGCAGCCGCAACTGCCCACAACGTGGGCGCCATCAGCGCAGCGTAACCGGTAATCATGATGCACACTGCAACCGGTGCCGCAATGGTCCTCCATGACCGTTGCCAGGCCGTACGTGTCGTCTTCATAGCACACTCCCCCTTGCCGATCCACGCCAGGCTTCCCGACCCACGCGAAAGCCCGGGGCGCCGAAATGGCTGCTGAGGCAGGCGCCCAGGGGGCTGACCCCATCCCATTCAGCTACCATAAGCCCCATCGACCTGAGCTGTGCGACCTTACTCCTATGCTTCAGCCTCCACCACCGCTCGGCCAGGGCGGCATCGTCGCCTGATGGCCTTGCGTGAGTTCCTGCCGGCACAAGCAGGTCCATCGGAGACACGTAGAGTACCATGAGGTTCGAGCCGCGGGCGGCCAATCCTCGGAGCATCTGGATGGACCGGTCATCGAGCAGGGGCGTGATGACCAGCACCAGCGATCCCGGGGGAAGCACACTTCGGGGAATCAGACGCATGTTGGGCGAAACGAAACTCTGAATGGTACGTACGCGAGCTAGGCGATCCAGTATGGCGTAGAGCTGATTGCGCCCGCCCCGCGGGACTGCCCAGTCTACCGCGCCTGCATATCTGATTACTCCAACTCTGTCGCGGCTTTGTAGGAAGGCCAGCGCGATTGTGGCGGCGGCCCGGCAGGCACAGTCTAGGTAGGAGTGTGGCGACTTCCCCACATCGGCCAGGCCGTCTACTACTATCACTACGTCGATGTTGCGATCGCGAAGGCTGTCGTTTATGTAGAGCTGGCCGTGCCTCTGGGTCGCCCGCCAGTTGACACGGCGAACCGGATCGCCGGGCATGTGCAGCCGGACGTCTGACACCTCCAGCCCGTCGCCGGCCATCCGGGATGCGGATTCGCCCACGTGCTGCCGCGAACGAGCCGACGCGCTCCAGTCTACCCTGATCGTATCGGGCCTGGGATACACGATGCACTCCGCTCCGGTCCACACACGGTCGGGGTACGATTTCAGCCCTGAGGGAGAATAGGCGCGCGATACCACATCACCCACGTAGAACACACCTCGAATAGGCATCTCCAGCTCAAACTGGAAGCTGCGCATTTCGCCTGGCTTAAGCGACAGTGTGAAGTGGCGCGAGGCGAGCACGTGGTTGTCTGCATCGCACAACATAATGTGCAGGCTGAGCAGCGAGACGCGGGATACCGCCGACACAGTCACGCACACTTCTGCTCTGTCGCCTTCGAAGCACCGATCACGCTGGAGTTGGGTGCTTACCGTGTATTTGGGCTCCGGCGCGCCCGCTTCGAAGGCCAGTGAAAGCAGTAGGAAGATGACGGGCGTGGCCAGCATGAACAGCTCGATTCTGCTGGTCGCAAGTGCGGCCAGCACGAGCGCGCCCGACACGGCGACGTATACATAGGCTTTACCGGCCACATGCGCGCGCAAGCAACCTCACCTCCATTCCGCCTTGGGCACCGGCACTCCATCCAGCGCATCTTGAACTACCGTTTCGCCCGAGATGCGCTCAGCCCAGAGCTCAGGTCGGAGAAGCACCCGGTGGGCCAGTGCGGGCACGGCTACGGCCTTCACATCGTCGGGCGTCACGAAGTCGCGCCCCTGCATCATGGCACGCGACCTCGACAGCTTGAAAAGGGCGAGGCTGCCGCGGGGCGAGGCGCCCAACTGCACACGGCTGTCGGCGCGCGTCTTCGCGACTATCTGCACGATGTAGCTGTGTATATCGGGGTTTACGTGGATTGCCTCGATGGCGCGCTGTATCTTGAGGAAGTCCTGCTTGCTGAGGACGGGCGAGAGTGTCACGGCGTCTGCCTGCCGAGCCTGCCGGCGCGCCAGCATGTCGCACTCGGCCTCGGGCGACGGGTAACCCATGCTCATTCGGGCCAGGAATCGGTCGATCTGCGCCTCGGGAAGTGGATAGGTCCCTTCGAACTCGAGCGGGTTCTGAGTGGCGATTACCATGAACGGCTTGTCCAACGCGAAACTCTGGCCTTCCACGGTGACCTGCTGCTCCTGCATCGCTTCGAGCAGGGCAGACTGAGTTTTGGGCGTCCCTCGGTTGATCTCGTCTGCCAGGATCAGGTTAGTGAAGATCGGCCCTTTTCTGAACCTGAACGAATCAGCGCGGGAGTCGTAGATGAAACTGCCCGAGATGTCGCCGGGAAGCAGGTCGGGGACGAACTGGATTCTGCGAAAGTCCAGCCCGAGGGCTTGAGCGGTGGCCTGCGCCGCCAGGGTCTTGGCCACTCCGGGCACATCCTCGAGCAGAAGGTGCCCGCCGGAGACCAGAGTTGTCATGATCAGCTCCAGCTGCTCGTCTTTTCCCACTATCACCGTTCCTACTGCCGACACGACCTCGCGGCACTTGTCGCAGGCCCAAGCGATGGCCGGCGTAGACTGATCGGCAGGTTCGGGTGTGTACACACTCATAGCGACTCCTCCATGATATCGAATACTGATGATACCTGTTCAGAGCGTAGATTACTGCTATCCGCGAGATGGGCGTGGGCATACTCCACGACCTCGGGCGGTGCGCCATGCTCTTCCAGGAAGCGCGCGAAGTAGCGACCGCGACGCATGGACATCTGCAACTGCCGGTACAGGGTGTCGTACTCAGGGCATACCCTTGGGGGAGCCTTCGCCCTTCGGCGCCAGGGGAGCATCGAGTCGAACCAGTCCCAGAAATGGCGCCTGCGGCGCGTGTTCCAGGGCACTGGCTTCTCAACCGACGCGCGGGCCGCTTGCCATGCCCTGACATAGCCGGCATAGATCAAGCTCAACCCAGCGAGGCGTATCGTGAACGGCTTCGTCCACGCAGGATTCAGGCGGTATATGTCCAAAGACAGTATGACGATGACCGACATGGCCAGCAGCATGTGGACATAATCTGCGAACGGATCATGCTCGCTTGGGCCCAGAAGCGACACTGTCGGGCGCCTCCTTCAACTCCGATTCGGCTCTTGCCTCAGCCACTGCCGCATCTGCCGCTGCCAGGATTTCGCGCACAGAGGTGGCTATCAGGCGCACCTCGGCCATGGCAGCGGACTTATGTGATGTTCTGATGTAGTGCTCGCTGAAGCGCGCTCTGCTGTACAGGCCGACTAGCCTGAACACAGCACGACGCGGCAGCTTGAGCCGGCTGACCGCCATTTGACCGCATTCCTCAGGCGTGTGGTGCTTCTCGATTCGAACCCCGGCCTGCTCCAGCATTGATTGAAAGAGACGGTAGCACATGATCACCGCGGCGCGCGGGTCGGGTTCTCGCTGTATGGCGTTGATCGCCTCTTCGTCGGACCACCTAGGGTCGATCCCCTGATCATCGCCGGGCAGCTCAGGCGGCGCCGTCGAGGGTGCGGCACTGGGCGACCTGCGCCAGCGGCCCAGCGCGAGCGCTGCAATGACTCCCGCCAAAGCCAGTGCGAATAGGGCCATCGAATACACTGCCCAGGGCCACGATGCCGCAGGGGCGCGCTGCACGGGAGGCTTACTGCCGGAGTCAGGCTCGGCACCCGGCATTGGTGGTGGCTGCGAGAGCTCTTCTGGGCCGATGGTCCGCGAAGACTCCTGGGGCTCCTCGGCCGGCGGCTCGCGGCGTGCGGGCCCGCTGTTCGTGAGGGCAAGAGCCGAAAGCAGCGCCATGGCCAGCACGAGCCAGGTCAGAAGCGACCGTGTTTTGGGCAGACGGAGTACGGAGCGAGCTCCGCTCGCCCGACGCTCGGCGATGGCAAACACCACCGCGGCCACAATGAACAACGCCGCTGTGAAGACGAACGCTGCAAAGACGATGGCGCTGACGCGGCGGGCAGACAGTGGGTGTATGCCTGGGTAATCCGGCACGCTCTGCGATGAGAGGGAGAGGCCAACTAGGAAAAGCGCTCCGGTGCACATGAGGGTCAGTATGAGGGCGAAGGGGGCCTTCCTGTTTGCCAACCGCCACAACTCCGTTCGTGCGATCCCGTCAACTATGCCCGTATGCACGAATTATTCCATACCGTGTCCGCATGTCCTGCCTGTTCATATGTTGATGAGCGGGAAGTCTACAGGAAAGAAGTGAGTTCAGTATGGCGGGCAGGATTCGGGCTCCCGCTCGCGCACGTGTTCAGGAGGCCGACCAGGAGCCTGTACGGAAGACTTCGGTTCGGAGATCGAGACTGAGCCCTGCTGCATACATGGCCCCGGCGGTAGGGGTCCTGAGACGGCTCGCTGCGCTGTTTTCGGCAGGCGCCGCCGCGCCCCGAGACTACATCGAGATAGCCATCGCCGGGCAGACCATGATTGTGGAGCGGGTGATGCCGGCGGCAGCAGTCGCTCACGAGCTTTCGGTGGTTCTGCCTCACGTGGAGGTGAGGCGGACTCGCGACCCGTCTCGCCCGGAAGCGATGCAGGAGGAAGTGGTCATAGAGAGCATCACTGTAGTGTCTTCTCCGGTGCGGCGCGCGGCCGATGAAGCTGGTAGAGGAATCCCGAGCCGCGGGTCGAAGAATGCTAGATAAGGCGCATGGCGCGGACGGCTGGAACCGGGCGCAGGACTGAGAGGACGGTGGGGCTAGTTGATCGAGGTAAGGGATCTCGTGAAGCATTACGGACAGGTCCGGGCTGTGGATGGGGTCAGTTTTCACTGCCCTGACGGGCACATAACCGGGCTCTTGGGCCCGAACGGGGCCGGCAAGACCACGACTCTCAGAATGATCTGCGGGCTGATCCGTCCAATGCAGGGCACTGTGATTGTGGACGGCCACGATGTGGGGCGGAACCCAGCCGCAGTTCGACGGGCGCTCGGTGTACAGACCGATTCGAGCGGGACATACCCGCGACTCACTCCGCGCGAGCACTTCACGTATTTCGGGGGATTTTATGGCCTTTATGGCCCTGAGCTCGGCGCGCGAGTACAGGCCGTCATCGACATGCTGGGCATGGGCGACTTTGCCGACCGTCGCACACAGGGTTTCAGCCGTGGGCAGCGGCAGAAAGTGATCCTCGGTCGTGCGCTGGTGCATGATCCGAGGAATGTGATAATGGACGAGCCCACCAGCGGCCTGGATGTGATGGCCGTGCGCGAGACGCGCGACGTCATTCGGATGCTGCGCGACAGGGGCCATTGTGTGCTGTTCACCACGCACTACATGGACGAGGCCGCGAAGCTATGCGACAGGGTCGCGATAATAACCCGTGGACGCATCGCAGCTGTGGGAAGTCCGACCGAGCTCATGGAGAAGACCGGATGCGACAGCCTAGAGGACGCTTTTGTGGCCCTGGCAGGCGGCGCACAGGGCCTTCTTGTGAGCGAGTACGCGAGCGCTGACGGCGACGCACAAGGCAACGGCGGTAGCGGCAACGGCGACGCTGCCGGACGTGCGAGGTGAGCGGGAGGTGAGAGGTGCCATGTCAAGAGATGTGCTGAACATATGGCGCAAGGAGATCAAAGACACGGTGCGCGACCGGAAGGGCATGACGCAGGCCATCGTGATTCCGCTGGTAATCGGGATCTTCTACGCCAGCTTCACGCCCATGCTTATGAAGGCGATGACGGCACGGAGGGAAAAACCGCTCACCATCCCGGCGCAGGGAATCGCGTACGCCGACGCTAGGCTCCTGGATGTGTTCGGCAAGTACGGGATAACTCTCGAAGAGTACGAAGGCGATCTCGAAGCGGTCATCCAGGATGCCAAGAAAGAGTCGGGCCTGGTGTTTGAGCCTGGTTTCACTGAAGATGTCGCAAAGGAGCGCCCGGCGACGGCACGACTGCTCACCAACAGCACCGCAGGAGGCATCTTCGGGGGAGGATTTTCCGACACTCGTCTGCAACTGGCTGTGGGCGCCTACAACCAGATGATAGTTGCTGAGAGGATGGCGGCCCGCGAGGTTGATCTGTCTATCCTGGTCCCTGTTGCGCTCAATACGGAAGATCTGGCCACGCCGGAGCAGCGCGGGGCCTTCTTTGCGTCTTTCTACTTGACGCTACTCGTCGCCGTCACCGTGGCGCAGGGCGGCCTATTCGTGGCGATCGACGTGACAGCCGGCGAGAAGGAGCGGGGCACGCTCGAGTCGCTGCTTGTGACCCCTGCGTCCGACATGGCGGTCTTCCTGGGCAAACTGGGCGCCGTGTTCACCATATCCGTGATTCCGCTGATCCTTACGCTCATGGCATTCTGGGCAGTGAGCAATCTCATGCCGCCCAGCTTGGCCGCAGGGAACGAGGGCTTGCCGGGATTCGTGCTTGCGGGATCGCTCCTGACCGGCATACCGCTGGCCCTAGTCGTGAGCGTAGCACAGATGATGATCAGTGTGAGGGCGCGCACATTCCGCGATGCGCAGTCGGCCGCCACGCCGCTCACGTTCGCTGTGATGATCCCGGGGTTTGTGGCTGCCTTCTCTCAGGCAAAGGCACTCTGGGCATGCCTCATACCGGTCTACGGCCCATTCGCTGCCCTGGGCAGGATGGCGCAGGCCGGCGGGCTACAGTGGGACGCAGTGGCCCTGTCGGCTGTGGGGAGTGTGATCGCAGCCGCTCTGGTGTTGCCGGCGGCCGTGAAGATGTTCACCAGGGAGACATTGCTGTATCGGTCCTAGCGCCAGGTTCCGGCGGCAAGAGGCCTTGCCCGGTCCACTCGTCATGTCCTTATTCTAGGGGAATGTTCGGCACTGGCGGCCTAGTCAGTTTGTGCTGGGCGGCGCGGCTTAGCGAATCAACGCGCGTGCGTACGGCGTCGTCGGCTTCGCCTGTAAGTATGTAGCGATCTAGTTCAGTATAAGAGATGCCCATCTCGCCCTCATCGGTTTGGCCGCTCCACAGGCCGGCCGTGGGGGCCTTTTCGATGATGTGCCGGGGAACACCCAGGTATGAGGCGAGTTCGCGCACTTGCCATTTCACCAGGCCGGCAAGGGGCATGATGTCGGACCCGCCATCGCCGTACTTGGTGAAGTAGCCCACCGTCAGCTCGCTCCGATTAGTCGTGCCTACGACCAGATAGCCCAGGATGTTGGCATAGTAGTACAGAGCGGTCATCCTCAGGCGGGGCTTGACGTTTGCCTGGGCCATGCGGGCGCGGCCAGGGTCGGATGCTGCGAGGCGGGCGGCAGTCTCCGCCATGGCTGTGAGGGCGGGCCCTCGAAACGGGGCATCGGGCTCCTGCCGTGCGGCACAGTCCGAGAGGCAGCTGGAGACGAGGGCAAGGTGCTGGTCGAAGAGGGAAGTGAGGTCACATATGATCGTGGGCAGTGCGAAGGCGCGAGCGCATGCGAGCGCATCCTCTACGTCCTCGGGGTCGGAGTGACACGGCATAACCACTCCCAGGCACCCATCGGGCATGGCGCGCATTCCCAGCCCGGCTACTACAGCCGAGTCAAGCCCTCCTGAGAGTCCAAACACAATACCGAGGCAGCCCGCCGCCTTAGCGCGTTCGCGAATCCAGGAGCCGAGCGCGTCGGCAACCTTCGCGCAGTCCATACCGGAGTCCATGCCACAATCACCTCAGGCTAGTCTTGGTGCATCACAATCATAGCACATCTGGCTTGGCACGGATGGAAACGTGTGTCGTCCCATTATCGTAAGGCACTGCCGGACCGGAGGAGGCGGAGGAGCATCGCCGCCAGCATGCCCGGAGCCAGACAGATGATGGCTGTGACCGGGCGGAATGTGTTATGCTTGACCCGTGAGACTCGCGGGCCGAAGACCCAGGCCGTGAGTGAGAATTGTGCGAATGTTGGGAGGCGATTCTTGTGTTGGGCAGACCACCGCGTAAGGTTATGCTCCTACTGTCGTTCTCCATGTGCCTAGCGCTGGCGCTCGTGCTGGCGCTGCTGGCGCCCGCCCAGCCTGCGCTGGCCTTCGGGCCCGTTGGGTATCACTTTGCCGGGAGCATCGGAGGCAAATATGCGGTTCAGATGGAATTGCACATCGAGGACGGGAAGGTGTCGGGGCATTACTGGTATGAGGCGATAGGTACGCCGCTGGAGCTTGCCGGCACGCTCGCAGATGGTCGCATGCGATTGACCGAACGGACCGCCGACGGCAAGGCGACTGGGTCCTGGATCGGGGCATTCAACCCTCTCAATCCCGTCTGGAAAGGCAAGTGGACCAGCGCCGACGGGACCAAGTCACTCACATTCGAGCTGACTGAGGCAGCTGAGATCGTGATCACCGAAGAGATGAGGATGGGCTTCATCAAGGTGCATGTCGCTCACCCGTTGTTCTCCGGCGCCGGCCGGCACCGCGGGCTCCAGGATGTGCAGGCCTTGGTGGATAGAGAGGTATGGGCGGCTGCTGCTAGCATCTGGGCAGATCCTGTGGACCCGGTGAGTGATGATTATGAGTTCGAGCCGGATGCCCCGTGGTGGTCGTGGGAGCATTTCAGCGAGGTGACCATGCGCTACTACTCTAGCTCCCTGATAAGCATGATGAATGAGGTCTACCACTTCACCGGCGGCGCCCATGGAATGACTTTTCACACATCTATGAACCTGAAAGTAGGCAAGACCGGCGCCTCCGTCTTCACTATCGATCAGATATTCCGGAAGGGAGCTGGGTGGGAAAAGGCGATCTCCGACTATGTGATCCAGGATCTTAAGGCGCGCGGCGCCGACTGGGTCGTGAGCGGCGAGGTACGCGAGGTGCCCCGCAAGAACATGACGAGGTTCACTGTGAGCCCTGCAGGCATCGACCTGTTCTTCGGGCCCTACGAGATGGGCAGTTACGCACAGGGAACCTGGGTGGTGCTTGTGCCGTGGTCGGCGTGTAAGGGTTTGGTCGATCCAAACGGTCCCGTCGCACCGATTGCCGGGGCCGCGTTCGGGAAGTAGCCTGCAGATCGGCTGGAGGCAGCAATCGAGATGATCAACTTGAAGCCCGACTCGACATCCAACTCGACAGGTGTCATAGCGCTATCAGCCGTATCCGCCCGGGCGGTGCTGTTCCTTGTCGTCCTACCCTGGGCAATGTTGCGCCTGGCGCCGCGCCTGTCGCTGTACGTGCCGGATACGCCCCTCGAGATGCCCAGAGCCATTGTGGGCACATGTGTCTGCCTGCTCGGGGTGTACGTGGCGTGGAGGGGCGCCATGGTGTTGTGGTTTGCCGGCAAGAGGTGGCCGGGAAGCGAACCGCGATACCTGGTGAGCAAGTACATCTATAGGTTTGTGCTCCACCCGATGTACTGGGGATACACCATGTTCTGGATAGGTTTGGCGATCTGGACATGCTCTGTGGGGCTTCTCGCTGAGGCATTGGTGCTGGGCGCGGGGTTTATGGCATGGTCGTTGGCGATTGAGCAACCGCGCTTGCGCCGCAGGTACGGGGCGGCCTATGAGGAGTACCGCCGGCAGACACCTATGGTCCTGCCTGTATGGAAGGCGCTCTACTACGACATGCATGAGCTGCCGAGCACCATGCTCGCCCTCACGATGCTCGGGAGCGCTCTCGGCCGGCGGCTGTGGAATGTGCGGGCAGAGGGGGAGGAGTTCATCCCGAAAGAGGGGCCGGTCATGGTAGTATGCAACCACGTGAACCTGGCTGATCCTCTGCTGCTCGGGATGCACTTCACACGGCGCATCCACTTCGTGGCATCCGACGAGCTGTTCAGGCATCCTGTCACTCGCTGGCTCTTTCGCGTGTTCGGCGCCATTCCCAAGCGCAGGTGGAGCCGGGACATCGCATCTATTCGATCCATTCTGCGCCGCCTCGACTCGGGGGAGGCAGTGGGCATATTCCCCGAAGGCCAGCGCAACTGGGACGGCGGCCCCGTTATCGTTGGCGATGAGGTGTACAGGCTTTTATGCCATCTGGACGTGCCGATACTCTGCGCAACTCTGGTGGGCGGGCATGAAGCCTGGCCGCGATGGTCTACACTGCCCGGCTTGTCCGATGTGGTTGTTCGCTTCTTTGAACCTATCCATCCGAGGCAGTTTTCCTCAGTGGAGAATTTCCGAAAGGCCGTTGAGCAGAGGATCTTCGGCTTTGCCTGTGAAGCGCCGGCGCCGCGCCGTGCGCTTGCTCTACACAATGGGATCGCCAGCGTGCTGTGGGGATGTATTCGGTGCGGAGGCGACATGACTATTCGCGAAACCCGGCAAGGGCTCGAGTGTTCGCAGTGCGGCGCATCCTGGGTTATTACGCCTGCTCTGGAGCTTGTGTCGGGGCAATCCTCTGAAGCGGGGGCGCGATCAGGAGCCCAGAGCTGCGGGCAGATCCGCATGCTTCCCCGCGAATACCATGCAGCGCTAGTCGAACGTCTCCATGGAGGCCGGATGGATGGGGCGCTCGACGGTGACTTTCGGATCGAGTGTACTGCCATGTGTTACAGGATCGAGTCTACCAGGCGGCTGAAATCGCTGGGCAGAGGCACTCTGCGATTGAGTCGCACGGCGCTGGCCTTCGAAGCAGGAAGAGAAGGAAACCAAGGCGAAGAGCGGATCGCGCCGCTTGAGGTTCCGCTGGACAGTATCGACTTCACGTATCTGAACCTTGCCAACCACCTAGTCGTGGTGGGCCCGCATGGCGCGGTGCAGTTCAAGGTGGAGGGTGATTCGCCGGTGCGCTGGGAGGACTACGTGTCTGCAGCGCGCGGCGCAACTATCAGGCAGTGGAAGGTCAGACAGACGAGAGAGAGCAGAAGCAAGCATCTTAAGGCAAGCGGGGCTGGAGCCGGGGCCGGGGCCGGAGCCGGAGCCAGACCTGATGCTAGCCATTGGAGGCGCTAAGATGGGTTCTCATGATGCTGCCATACAGGATAGGGCCAGCGTGTGGGCGCCATTCTTCTTCGGACTACAGGCAGCCTTCTACCTTGTCATACTCCCTGGGGGTATGGCCAGGCTGTCGGAGACTCTGGGTATGTCGCTGCCCGCGATGCCGCTGCCCGCAGTGGGCACGGCCATCGGCGCGATTCTCACAGCATTGGGCGCCTACGTGACCATTCGGGCGTTCCTAGTCCTGTCATACGTGGGCAAGAACTGGCCGGGCGGTCAAACCACGTACATTGTGGACAGATACATCTACTCCTTTGTCCGCCATCCGCTTTTCTGGGGCTACACGCTGTTCTGGATCGGCGTTGGGCTCTGGATGCGCTCACCGGGCCACGTCATCCTTGCGGCATTACTTGGGCTCGGATTTGCCGCGTGGGCCCTGCTCGTGGAGGAACCACGTTTGGTAAGCGCCTTTGGCAAGCGGTATGAAGATTACCGCAGAAGCGTCCCTGGCCTCGTCCCACGTTGGGCGGCGCTGATCGAGGATGCGGGGGAGCTCGACATTGTGGCTCTGCTGGCGGTCTTCCTCGTGCGCCTGCTTGCGTCATTCCTCTGGCGAATCAAGGCGGTAGGTGTCGAGAACATACCTACCGAAGGCCCTGTGGTGTTTGCGTCGAACCACATGAGCATCGCCGATCCGTACGCCATCGGGTTGTATGTCAATAGGATGATCCACTACGTCACAGCCGACGAGGCATTCAGAAGTCCTCTTCTGAAATGGTTTCTCCGAGCCAACCGGGCGATACCAAAACGCAAATGGGGCCGAGACATATCGGCAATTCGCGCCATGCGCAACCATCTGAAGGCCGGAGAGACTGTGGGAATATTCCCCCAGGGCCAGTACAACTGGGACGGCGGCTGCAACATCGTGAGCGATGAGGTGTACCGAGTACTGCACTATTTGGGCGCGCCAGTTGTGCCCATCACGTCCCTTGGCGCCCACGAGTGTTGGCCTGCCTGGTCAGCGGGGCCGGCCTTCTGCGAGTGGGAGGTCCGATTCTTCCCTCCTGTGAATCCGTGCGACTATGAGTCGGTGGCCGATTTCCGGCGCGAGATCGAGTCGAAGATGTTCTCGCTTGTAGGCCATCCCCCCATTCCGCGACGCGCTCTGGCATCGCACAAGGGTATTACCATGGTGGCATGGGGCTGCATGAGCTGCGGAGGAGCCGCGACACTCAAGGAGACCAAGTCAGGGCTGGAGTGCTCCAAGTGTGGCGCCAGATGGACTGTGACGCGCGATCTCAGGATCATCGATGAGAAAACCGGGCGTAGCATGACCGAGAGCGAGTACAGGTCGGCCCTGATTCAGAAGCTGCGTGCCGGCGAGATGGAGGACGCGCCTGATGGGGTGTTCGACCTTTCGCGCACTGCGCATGCATGGAGGATTGGCCTATCGCAGGGTGTAGCCGATCTCGGCGTCGGCACGCTGAGGCTCGCGAGCGGCGCGCTCTCGTTCTCCGGTTCAGAGGGAGCCACTAGCGTGGAAGTGCCCATATCTGATATCAACTTCTCCTTCCTAGATGCCGATGCTCACCTGGTCGTGTCGGAACCGGGCGGTGCCTACGAGCTCGCCATCGAGGGCGACTCGACGCTGAGGTGGGAGGATTATCTCATGGCAGCTAGAGGGTTGACCATACGGAGATGGCCCACGGCTGAAGAGATCAGGGCCAGAGCGCGCGAGAGAAATCGCGAGCAGTGACCCTGGTTGTGAGTGCGGCGGGAGGCGCAGCGCCAGAACGTCTGGAGCCGGCCTCCCGCTCACTGCCAGTTGCTCAGTCTGTCTATCTACTTCTCTCCAAGGTAGGCTTTTTTCACCCTCGGATCGCGGCGCAGTTCGTCCGCCGGGCCGGAAAGGACGATTCGCCCTGTTTCCAGCACGTGGGCGTGGTTCGATATGCGCAGGGCCAGCCGGGCGTTTTGCTCCACAAGGAGTATGGTTACGCCCTGGCCGTTGATCTCGCGGACGACTCGGAATATCTCCTGAACCAGCTTGGGCGCAAGGCCCAGCGACGGTTCGTCCAGCAGCAGGATGTCGGGGTCGGGCATCAGCCCGCGCCCGATGGCGAGCATCTGCTGTTCCCCGCCCGACAGCGTACCTGCCAGCTGCAGGCGGCGCTCCAGGAGCCTTGGAAAGAGCTTGTACACCCGTTCCATATTGGAGTTGACCTTGTCAGGGTGCCCTCTGTGCTTGTAGGCTCCCAGCTTCAGGTTTTCCTCCACTGTCAGTGTGGGAAACACTCGCCGGCCTTCAGGTACGTGTGCGACTCCGCGGTTCACGATCTCGTGCGCCGGTATCTCGGATATGTCGGCATCCCCCAGCAGGATGGAGCCAGATCTCGGCCGTATGAGGCCCGATATGGCGCGCAGGGTAGTTGTTTTGCCGGCGCCGTTGGCGCCCAGAATGGTGGCGATCTGACCTCGCTCCACTGCCAAGCTGATGCCGTGCACCGCTTCGACGCTGCCGTAAGCTATCCTTACGTCCTTCAGTTCCAGTAGACTCATTGGACCGACTCACCTGCCTCTGCGTCCGCCTCGGCCTCTGCCTCGTCGTCTTCATCGTCTGTGCCCAGATAGGCCTCGATGACTGCCGGGTCCTTCTGGACAGCCTCGGGCGTGCCTTCGCTGATCTTCCTTCCATACTCCATTACGGCCACGTGGTCGGAGATGCCCATGACCACGCGCATGTCATGTTCAATCAGGAAGACAGTGATCCCCGAATCGCGGATCTCGCGGATTATGTCCATGAGTTCGTCGGACTCACGCTCGTTAAGGCCCCCCGCCGGCTCATCCAGTATGAGCAGCGCGGGAATGGAGGCCATGGCGCGGGCGATCTCGAGCCGGCGCCGGTCGCCGTAGGAGAGGTTGCGGGCCAGCTCATCGCGGAGGTGCCAGATGCGCAGCTGCCGCAGGCAGCGCTCTGCCTCGCTATGTGCCCGCACTTCCTCGGACCTGCGGGCCCGTGTGTTGAGAACGCATGCCAGGAGGCCTGCCTTGCATCGGCAGTGCTGCCCCGCAAGCACGTTCTCGAAGCAGGTCAGGTTCTCAAACAGCCTGAGAGTCTGGAAAGTGCGTGCGATGCCCGTCTCCACCACCTGGTGCGGGAGCATTCCGATGAGGGGCGTCGCGCCGAAGGTGATACTGCCCGAATTCGGTCGATAGATGCCGGTTATCAGGTTGAACACCGTGGTCTTGCCGGCCCCGTTCGGCCCGATCAGGCTGGTTATGCTGTCTTTGGCAATATTCAGGTCGAATGAATCGACTGCCCGCAGCCCGCCGAAGTTCTTCGATACCGACACGAGCGATAGCAACTGGGCGTCCGGTGTCGGGTTCATTCGCCGTCACCTTCTTTCAGACGGGTCATCCACCGTTGGCTGGGCCACAACCCCTGCGGGCGGAAGATCATCATGACCGCCATGGCCAGTCCGAACAGGAGCATCCTGTACTGGGCGAAATTGCGCAACAGCTCAGGCAGAACCATCATTGCGCCGGAAGCCAGGATCACCCCGGGTATTGATCCCATGCCGCCCAGGATGACTATGCAGAACAGGATGACCGATTCCATGAAGGTGAAGGAGTCAGGCGAAATCACCATCATCTTGGCCGCGAATATGGTTCCGGCCGCTCCGGCGATCCCTGCGCCCAGCGTGAATGCTAAGGTCTTGGCCCATCTCGTATTGACTCCTGTGGCTTCGGCGGCGATGGGGTCTTCCCGGACGTAGTTCCACGCGCGACCCACTCGCGAACGCTGCAGGCGGCCCAGGCAGAACAGGAGCAATGCGACGGCTGCCCACACCAGGTAGTAGAAGTCGGCGGGACGCTGTATTACGTGGCCGAATATCCGGAATTGGTCCAGGACTATCAGCCCGTTAGGGCCGCCGGTCAACCCGAACGGGTTGTTTATCAGGGTGATGCGGATCATCTCATTCAGCCCGATAGTCACCATCAGGAGGTAGTCGCCTCGCAGATGGATGATCGGGCCTGTGAGGACGTAGCCCGCCGCCGCTGCGATCAGGCCGCTTATGGGGATGAGCAACCACAGGTTGATCCCGAACCTCTCGGAGAGAATGGCCGTAGTATACGCTCCAATGGCGAAGAAGGCCATCTGCCCCATGTTGAACAGCCCGACCTCGCCCACGATGATATTGAGCGACAGGCCGAGCAGAACGTTGATGCCCCAGAACACGCACACGTCTGTCCAGTAGTCCGATATGAAAAAGGGCAGCGCCACCGCCGCTATTGCCAGGGCGCCGATGAACCAGGCCGAGTGGGCGCGGATGAACGACGCCTGTTTCGAAAGCTCCAAACGCATGTCCATTGCCCCCTCTCAGACCTTCTCAGCCACTCGTTCGCCCAAGATGCCCGTAGGACGGAAGATCAAGAGCAGAATGAGGATCAGGAATACGAAGACGTCTTTCCAGGCTGCCGATATGTAGCCTGCCCCCAACATCTCCAGGATGCCGAGGAGCATGCCTCCTACCATTGCACCGGGGATGTTGCCTATTCCGCCTAAAATGGCAGCGGTGAACGCCTTCAGGCCGTAGGACCATCCTACCGTGAAGTGGATCTGCCTGTAGTACAGGCCGAGCAGCACACCGGCGATGGCGCCTAGGCCCGGGCCTATTACGAAGATGATGCGGATGATCTGGTCCACGTCGATGCCCATCAGCCGTGCTGTGTCGTGGTCGATGGCAGTTGCGCGAATGGCTGCGCCCACCGTAGTGCGCTGCACGAACATGTAGAGCCCCACCATGAGGACAAGCGATATGCCCATGATGAGCAATTGCATCAAGCTTACATGTACGCCGCCCAGCATCCAGCGGGCTTCAGGGACCGACCACGGCGGATAGGCTTGATAGCGTGCGCCCCATATGAGCATCGCCGCGTTTTGTAGGAATATCGATACGCCAAGAGCCGATACGACTGCAGTCAGCCTGCTGGACTTGCGCAAGGGTCGGTAGGCCATTCTCTCTACTAGCACTCCAAGCAGCGAAATGGCTCCCATTGATATCAGGGTAGCCAGGCACAGCTTCACCCAGAGTGGGAGGGAGGACTGAGCCAGAACCGTTACCAGCATCGTGTAGCCCAAGTATGAGCCGAGCATGAAGAAGTCACCGTGGGCGAAGTTGATCAACCTCATGACTCCGTAGACCATCGTGTATCCCAGTGCCACAAGGGAGTACACCGCACCCACCGTGAGCCCGTTGACCATTTGCTCCAGGAAGACTACCATTTTGACGCGGCACGGGAGCCGCCACGCGCTAACTGCAGCCGCAGAGGCGACTCCCGTGCGCACACCTCCCATCCGGTCCAAACTTAGCGAAGTGGAACGAACTTGCCGTCCGTAGTTACCTCGTATGCCAGATAGATGGCGCCTTCTCTATCGCCGATGGCATCAAACGAAATGGGACCTGTGATACCCGGGTAGTCCTTCAAGCCATTGCGCAGGTAATTCATTAGCACCTTGGAATCCGTGGATCCGCTGCCCTCTATGGCCGCGGCGATTGCCTTGAAGGCGTCGGCGGCATAAACAGGCCACGGGCTGGACGGGGGCTCCTTGTGCCGCCGTATGTATTCTGCAAGGAATGCCTTGGATTGCGGGTAATCAAGGTCAGTGGGCAGGGGTTCCTGAGTCTGCAGAGCGCCCGCAGCCATGTTGAGCCCGGCGATCTTGACGAACTCGTCGTTGACGGCGGCATTTCCGCCTACGAACGTCGCCTTAATGCCCAACGTGCGCATCTGCCGGATGATGAGGCCGGCTTCGGAGTAATACCCCGTGAAGTACAGCACATCCGGGTTCTGCTTGCCCATGTTCAGCAGTATCGCTGTGAAGTCGCGCTCGCCGGGCGTGATCGCGTCGTAGAACACGATTTCGGCCTTCTTCTGCTCCACAATCGGCCGACGCGCTGCCTCAGCTAGGCCCTTGCCAAAAGTGGTGTTGTCGTGGATGATGGCAATCCGTTTGGCCTTGAGCTTGTTGACGGCGAAGGTCGCGAAGAACGCGCCTTGCTTGTCGTCGCGGAAGCAGGTTCTGAAGAAGTACTTTCTGCCCTGTTCCGTAAGCTTCTCAGCCGTGGACCCATAGCCGATGTTGACTAGTTCCGCTCGTTCGTAGATGGCCGAAGCGGGGTCGTTAATGGATGAGCCATATGTGCCCACCACCGCCACTACTTTGTCGCTGACCATTCTCTGAGCTACCAGGGCGCTTTGCTTGGGGGATCCCTGATCGTCTCCGAGCACAATCTCGACCGGCCTTCCCAGAAGACCCCCGGCCTTGTTGACCTCGTCTACGACGATTTGGACGCAGTTGCGAGCCATTTCGCCTTCGTAGGCCCAGGGGCCCGTGATGGGAGCCTGAAGTCCGATCCTAATGGGTTCCTTGGCAGCCATGACGTAGTAGCCGAGTGACATTGATAGAACCAGGGCAACGGCGATGAGCAGCAATCCTGACCGACTTCTCTTCACTTACGCACACCTCCTGCTAATTGTGATAGGGATAGGATGTCGGCAAGACGGGAGTGCCGCTTGATACTGAACGCACGGCGCTCCTGCGTCCACATTAGTGGACCATATTCGCCATGCATGTGCATTTTCCTGCGCATATTGTTCGTGCGCCTGACACAGCGCCCATTTGCGCAGTAGAGAAGTTTCGAGAAAATACGACAAGCGCATGAAACATGCATTGTTGGGCCGCGCTGTGCACAGCCGGACCGGGCGACCGGATGTTGCATATGGTGTACATGTATTGCGGGAGGTGAGGAGTCCATGATGCCGGAAGAGTTCGTCGAGTTGCTGAGGCCCCATGCAGAGCGCGTATTCGAGGAGACCGGGATACCTGTAGAGATCATGCTGGCTCAAGCTGCTCTGGAGACGGGATGGCTGCAGAAGACGGTGCGGGATAAGCGGACTGGGCAGGACAGCCTGAACCTGTTCAACATCAAAGGCGAGGGCCCGGCCGGCTCTGTAACGGTTGATGTAGTTGAGTACATCAAGGGCAGGAAGATGTGGCAAGAGGCACAGTTCAGGGCCTACAACGACTATGCTGAGTCGTTTTCTGACTATGCCTCTCTCATTGCACAGGCGGGGCGTTATGCGTCCGCCATGTCCGTACGCGACGACCCGGTAGCATTTGCATGGCAGCTACAGAGCTCGGGATATGCTACCGACCCGAAGTATGCTCAGAAGCTAGTCTCCATCATGAAACGGTACATGGGAGTGGCGTAGCCGCACGGCGAAAGTCACGATCTGCGGCGACCGACAAGTCGGTCCACTGTGTGGACCACATCCCATATGTCGAACGGCTTTTCGATAAGGTAGTCATACGATCCATCAGGCGGGAAATCGTCCGTGTTGGGAATGGCGCCTGTAATGAGTACAACAGGCAACGCCGCGGTGCGGGGATCGGAGCGCAAGGTTTCAACGAGACGTCTTCCGCTCATCCTTGGCATTTTGAGATCGGTCAGAATGATATCGGGAAGGGGATTTGATTCGAGCAACTCCAGTGCCATCGCGCCATCGATAGCCAGGGTTACATGATGACCAGCCATGTCGAGTATCTCGCGGAGGATCACGGCGATGTCAGCCTCGTCCTCCGCTACGAGTATTTCGGCCACTTGCATCACCCCTGTTCTGATTGCGTGTTGAGAAGACAACTGGATGTAGCGGGAATTCCACGTGGAAGCGCGCGCCCGTCTGCCCGTCGCTTTCTACCCAGATTCTGCCGCCATGCTGTCTGACTATCATCGCTGATACGTAGAGCCCCAGTCCAAGCCCACCGGGATCATGCCCTTCCAGGTTGCTGCCGCGGGCAAAACCGTCGAAGATCGAGGTCAGCTCGGCATCGGGCACGCCTATTCCATGGTCGGACACAGTGATTCTCGCGACGTTTTCGATGGGCCTCACGGCGACGCGCACCATTCCTTGGCCCATCGAGTACTTCAGTCCGTTTGAGACTAGACTCGCGATCACAGTCGCGAGTTGCTCGCGGTCTCCGATAACCACCAAGTGCGGCAGATCGGGATCGAGGCCGAACACGGCAATCCGGTTGCCGCTTTCGGCGGCCAGGAAAGGCCGAAGCGTCTCGCGAGCAAGCTCTCTGAGCTCAACCGGTCTCTTGTCCATGATTCGCCAATGGTTAGCGAGGATGAGTGCGTCAAAGACTCGTGTCATCTTGTCGGTGAGATCGTCTGCCTGGCGCACCATGATGTCCACCAGCGGCATCAGTTCAGCAGGCCGTTTGCCTTCTTCCATTCGCATGCTAAGGAGCGACGCAGCTCCTTTGACCGCAGACAGCGGATTGCGCAGCTCATGGGAGGCAACCCGCAGCGCCTGCAACCTCGACTGCTCTAGCTCTGCCAATGAGACGGCCATCTCATCAAAGGCGCGACCTGCGGCGCCTACATCGGTCGTGCCGCCGAGCCCGGATCGGGCAGATAGATCGCCCGCGCCTACGGCGATGGCTGCACGTTCGAGGGCACAGGCCTCGGCTGAGAAGCGGCGCATCAGCCCAAATGCCACCAGCAGGCTGGCGAGCGAAGTGATGACCATCGACCAGATATGCGCCAGCGTGTGATCACCTGCCACGGCGCTGGCAGGGTCATTTCTTGTTGCGGCGATACTGGCCCATCCTAGCGATGGGATGGCGACGGCGGATACTCCGTAGGTTCCTGAGGCGGCCTCGTCGTCCCAGCCGCCTCTATGAGTGAAGATCATGGTAGCGGCTTTATCGCTATCCAGCGGCCACTTAGCATCCAGCGATTCAAGGGACTTACGGATTGTATGACCCGGCTTGCTGTGGTTCCACAGCAGCACCTGGCCGTTTGGGTCCACAAACCCGCATACATCCGGGCCGGAACCATCATCCCAGATGCGCTCGACTACCGCAGTCATCCAGCCCACGTCGACCTCCATGGCAAGCACGCGTAGCCCGCACTCTGCCCTCTGGACCGGGTTAGCCAGTATGACTCGGACGACAGCATCAGGGCCGTCTTCGCTCTGTGCGGCGATAAAGCACACGGTAGGCTTCCTGCCTGATAGTACAGGCTCCAGCAAGGATGAGTCGAAAGGGGGAGTGTAGTTCGGAGCAATGCCGGCAGTGCTTAGCAGTTGTCCATCGGCGCCGAACAACGAACACCCGATGATTTGCCAAGAGCGCAGGTCGCTCAGTATACTGTCCATTACGCGCACTGGTGAGCCGGACTGAAGCCAAGATGTGCTGACAGTGTCGAGCAGCACTACTTGCCGTTGAAGCAGGTCGTTAAGATGGGATGAGAGAGCAGACCCCAAGTGACGGGCCTCTGCCGCGTCGCGCGCCACCGCGTTCGAGCGGTATCCAACAACATGATTCAGAACCAGCATGCCGGCCAGGGCCAGTACCGGAGTGAGTGCGAGCAACACAGCTGCGGTCAGTTTGCGCTTGAAGCGCCCGCGAACAGGCGCGATCGGCGTGAATAGCGGCATCGGAGCATCCTCCATCGAATGCTGCAATTCGAACTCGAATAGGCACTATTTATGTACGAATACTACGACGCCGTCGAACTGCTTACCTCTTGTGTTATTGCGTTACTTTACGATATCGTTCGAGGTAAATCGCGGTTTGGATGCCTTGTGCCATTCGATCTAGTGCTGGGCGGGAGGGATAGAGAGCGCCAGGAAGGGATGTGCCTGGCTGAAGAAGAAACTGAATGTACTAATGATGGATGTAGGGAGGATCGGCCATGAGATACAGGCAGTTCGGGCGATGCGGGTTTGATGTGTCTGCCCTCGGGTTCGGATGCATGCGCCTTCCTTGCGTTGGCGGCGATCAGTCGGTGATACGCGAGGATGAGGCGGTGCGGATGATACGATACGCCATCGATGAAGGCGTCAACTATGTGGATACAGCCTATGGATACCACGGAGGGAACAGCGAAAAGCTGGTAGGCAGGGCTCTTGCCAGCGGATACCGCGACAGGGTCAAGCTCGCCACCAAGCTTCCGGTGTGGCTGTGCAAGTCGCACGATGATTTCGATAGGCTCCTCGGCGAGCAACTCCAACGCCTTGCCACGGACCACATCGACTGCTACTTGCTCCACAGCCTCGACAGTAAGTCATGGTCGAGGGCGCGTGACATGGGGGTGCTGGAGTTTTTCGCTAAGCAGATGGAGCTGGGGAGAATACGGCACGCGGGATTCTCCTTTCACGATGCCTATGAGGCGTTTCCCGGCATAGTGGATGCTTTCGATTGGGGATTTTGCCAGATTATGCTGAACTATGTAGACGTAGAATACCAAGCCGGACTGGCCGGCTTGAAGTATGCAGCAGAGCATGGGTTGGCAGTGATCGTCATGGAACCCCTTCGTGGAGGCAAGCTTGCCGCAAACTTGCCGGACGAGGTCGTCGCTGCGCTGGGCGGAGGCAGTGAGGTTGGTGACGGCAGCGAGGTTGGTGAGGGCAGCGAGGGCTGGAGCCCGGCGGAGTGGGCTCTGCGCTGGGTGTGGAACCTGCCGGAAGTCAGCGTGGCCCTAAGTGGAATGAACAGCATGGAACAGGTTGTCGATAACATAAGGATAGCGTCGGACGCCGCCCCGGGGGTGCTGACCGAGCGGCAGTTGGCGGCGCTGGCGCGGGCGCGCGAGGCCTACATGGCTCGGATCAGGGTCTCGTGCACCGAGTGTGGGTACTGCCAACCGTGCCCACATGGGGTAGTGATACCTGACGTGTTTGGCCTTTACAATGAGGCTGGGATCTTCAATGCCTGGGAGGGCTCGCGGCGGATGTACAGAGGGATCGTCAAAGCTGCCAGGGATGCGTCTAGGTGCGCGGAGTGCGGCCAGTGCGAGGCGGCGTGTCCGCAGCAGCTGCACGTAATCGAGTTGCTGAAGGAGGCCCACGCGGCGCTGGCCGAATGAGGGGAGGGTGGCGGTCGGCGGGAGGCGCCGGCCGAAACGCGAATCCGTTCGGCTGAGACTGGGCACCCTCTGGGGATGGGGGGTGCACGGTGTGCGTGGTTACATCGGAGTGGATGTAGGTTCCGTCAGCACCAATCTCGTGCTGCTGGACGAATCCGGGTCTTTGGTGGACTCTTCATACTTGAGGACGCGCGGGAGCCCGATAGAAGCAGTAAAGGAGGGCATGCGCGCACTGAGAAATGCGCACCGGGATTTCGAGGTCGCGGCCGCCGGCGCCACGGGCAGCGGAAGGAAGTTGGCGGGAGTTGTCATAGGCGCCGATGTGGTGAAGAACGAGATCACAGCGCACGCAGTCGCGGCGATGGCGGTGGTTCCGGGCGTTCGCACCGTCATAGAAATCGGCGGCCAGGATTCCAAGATCATAATCTTGCGCTCGGGCGTAGTAGTGGATTTCGGCATGAATGCAGTCTGCGCCGCAGGCACTGGGTCTTTCCTGGAACACCAGGCTCAACGGCTAGGAGTGCCCATTGAGGATTTCGGTGGGATCGCATGTCAGTCTTCCTCGCCCGTACGAATCGCTGGGAAGTGCGCAGTGTTCGCCGAGTCGGATATGGTGCACAAGCAGCAGGTAGGATACTCACTGCCGGATATCCTGCGTGGCCTGTGCGAGGCATTGGTCCGCAACTACCTGAGTAACGTGGGTAAAGGGAAAACGGTGGCTTCGCCCGCCGTGTTCCAGGGAGGCGTCGCGGCCAACCTGGGGATGCGCAGGGCATTTGAGGACGCACTCGGTTTCGAGGTGGTCGTCCCTCCGCATTTCGACGTAATGGGTGCCATAGGCGCAGCCATGTTGGCACAACGCTGGGCGGCGTCAGGACGCGAAAATACTGCCTTCGCAGGCTGGGACGTGCCGGAGCAGGCGTATTCAACAGTATCGTGGGAATGCGACGGCTGCCCCAACACTTGTGAAGTTGTCGAGGTCGCCTGTGATTCCAAGGTGGTGGCGCGCTGGGGCGGTAGGTGCGGCAAGTGGGAAAGGCTTGAACAAGACAAGGAGCATGTAGGGAGGGTGGGCTCAGGATGAGAATTGCGGTTGTCACCGATAGCACGGCTGATTTGCCTGGGGAGACGGCTAGGGAGCACGGAGTGTCCATAGTCCCTCTGACAGTCATCTTCGGCGAAGAGACTTTTCTGGATGGCATAGACATGAACTCGCACGACTTCTTCGCCAGACTGAAGACGTCCAGTGTGATGCCGTCTACATCTCAGCCTTCGCCGGCGGACTTCATACAGGTCTACGATAACCTGCTGAAAACGCATGACCATATAGTGTCGGTTCACGCCTCGCACAAGCTGAGCGGCACGTACCAGAGCGCATGCATTGCCCGGGATACCCTGGAAAGCGACTCGATAGACGTAATCGATTCCAAGCAGGTAACGATGTGCGAAGGGTTTGCTGTGCTCGAGGCCGCCCGGGCAGCACAGAGCGGGGGGAGTCGCGAGGAGGTCTGCCAGGCAGCACTGCGAGTTGCAGGCTGTGTGGAGCTGCTCTTCACCGTGGACACGCTGGAGTTTCTGGCGCGCAACGGCAGGATCGGCAAGGCAGCGTCGCTGCTGGGCACATTGCTGTCAGTCAAGCCCATAATCCACCTTGAAGACGGTGAAGTCGCCCCGCGAGATAAGGTGCTGGGAGCGCGACGTCTGCTGCCCAGAGCCATGGAGCTCATGAATGAGGCTATTGGATCGCGTGCCATTCGCGCTGCGGTGCTGCACACAGACGCGCACGAGAAGGCCGAAGAGTGGAAGCGCGAAATCGAGGGCAGGTTCACGTGCAAGGAACTGATCGTCAATGAAGTGGGGCCTGTTGTCGGCACTCACGCCGGGCCGGGAGCGGTCGGAGTTGCTTGGTATCCATGCGTCGGCTGATGCGAAGCTAGACGGGGGGGATCCAGGGGCCCCCTTTAGCCCCCGACGCCCATCCTTGAGCCGTGGCCGTACTCGGCGACCTTTGAGAGGGCATCCGGCGCTTCATTTGCGCATTTACCAGGCATTTTGCCGCGGATATGCTATGTAGCTGGGATATCCTCGTTTTTTGACGGTAGTTGGGGCCGATGTACTCAAAAATTGACCATATCGTGTTCGCCTGCGGGCCAATGGCCACCATCGAAGGCCGAAAATAG
>DAOPWT010000007.1:0-33010 GCA_035351775.1 Bacillota bacterium
TGGCTCATTGATTGGATGATATCGAAGGGTGACGTCTCTGTCAATCATTGCATGTTGCAGTTATCCGTCGCGGTTCGCAGTTGCAGTTCGCCGTCGCGGTTCGCAGTTGCAGTTCGCCGTCGCAGTTCGCCGTCGCGGTTCGCAGTTGCAGTTCGCCGTCGCAGTTCGCCGTCGCAGTTCGCGGTTGCAGTTCGCGGTTGCGGTTCGCGGTTGCGGTTCGCGGTTGCAGTTCGCGGTTCTGGTTCACAGTTCCGTTTACACTGCTCCGCGTAAACGGTATAATCAGCGGCAGACGCGGTTTGGAGAGGAGGAATCATTACTTGACTACTTATAGCACGTGGAATTACGCGCTGATCGGCGCTTTTGCGGCATCATGTCTCTCTCTTGCGTTCTACTTCGCATCAAGTGGCGCGCGCATTGCGGCTACGCGCGAGAGGCTAGCGCAGCTGGCACGCGGCCTGTTCGCAGTTGAGTTTATGCTGCTGCTGGCAGCCTCAGCAGCGCTGTTCACGGCATTTCTCAAACACGACTTCCGTCTTGCTTATGTTGCGAGCTACTCATCAAGGGGCCTATCTGCCTTTTACCTTGTATCCGGGTTCTGGGCCGGTCAGGAAGGAACGTTCCTGCTGTGGGCTGCGATTTCGGGGGCCATCGGGCTGATACTGGCAGCTAGCTGCAGTCATGCCACCTTGGGCGGTCGAATCCGAACAGGTTCTTGGCTGTCATCGGCCTCGCCATCATCGAAGGCGCCTAATGCGGCGGTGTCGGCACAGGCACAGGCACTGGCAGAGGCGTCTGTGATGCGGTTCTATGTGCTCGTGCATACAGTGCTGATGGTCTTGCTGCTCAGGGCGACTCCATTCCGCCTGCTGCCTGTAGTGCCTGTAGACGGTGCCGGTCTCAACCCGTTGCTACAGGACCCATGGATGGTAATACACCCCCCAATTGTCTTCATTGGATATGCATTGTATGCGGTTCCTTTCGTGTACGCCATGTCGGCGCTTGCGCGGGATGAATACTCGGAATGGGCGAAACCCGCATTGGCCTGGACG
This sequence comes from Bacillota bacterium, assembly GCA_035351775.1. Taxonomy (GTDB): domain Bacteria; phylum Bacillota; class DTU025; order DTU025; family DTU025; genus UBA5389. The sequence continues at coordinate 1,053 of DAOPWT010000007.1, forward strand.
GTCGCAGCCTGGCTGTTTTTGGGCGCCGGCATCATTATCGGAGCCAAGTGGGCCTACGCCACGCTGGGATGGGGAGGATACTGGGGTTGGGACCCTGTGGAGAATGCGTCGCTGGTTCCGTGGCTTTCGGGGGCGGCTTTGATGCACACCCTGATAGTGCAGCGGGAGCGGGGCAAGATGGTGCGGACCAACATTGTGTTGGCCGTAGTCTCGTTCATGCTCATCGCTTACGCAACCTTCCTCACTCGCAGCGGAGTGCTCTCGGATTTCTCGGTCCATTCCTTTGCCAGCCTGGGGCTGTCGTCTTGCCTGGTTTCGGCATGTGTGCTTTTCGCAACGTTGTCACTTTACATGCTCGTATGGCGCTGGAAGAGCATGACTTCAAAGCGCAGTTACAAAGAACCGTATGACCAGATTGTGTCGCGAGATTTCGCCTTTTTCCTGACTGCTCTGCTATTTGTGGCATCAGCGGCGATCGTCTCGCTCGGGACCAGCGCGCCGCTGCTCACAAGCCTCTCTGGGAATCCGTCTTCTGTAGGACAGGCGTTCTACAACATGACCAACGCCCCGCTGGGATTCCTCCTCATGCTGACCGTTGCGGTATGCCCGCATTTGGCCTATGGCGCTTCGACGCCTGCACAGGTCGGCAATGCGATGCTTGTTCCCGCCATTGCGGCCTTGGCGCTCACCGTGATAGCGCTGCTACTCGGAGCCACTGGCGTGTGGTTCGTCCTGTTCCTGTTTGCAGCGTTTCTCGCGCTTGTGGGCAACATAGCAGTGCTGGTCAAGCGTGCACGGGCGCGCATGAGTCTGCGGGTGATGGGTGGTCTCGTTGCTCACGTAGGCATAGCGCTGGTCCTTATCGGAGTGATCGCCACGTCTGCCTACAATCGGACTGAGACTCTCAGCCTGCGAGCGGGCGAGGAGAGTACGGTGCTTGGCTGGAAGATTGCATATGTATCGCGCGACGAATTCGAAATCGCAGGCAGTCACCAGCTGTCTGTCGCATGGAATCTGGAGGTATCGAAGCCTGGAAGCAGCACTGCTATTGCCGCAATGCCGTATATGCGCCCCACTAATCAGGGGATGCTGCGCCATCCGGCCATAGTAAATACGTTTACCAGCGACCTCTATATCTCCCCAGTTCAGGAGGATACGTCTCCGGAGCCGTCGTGGGCCGACAACGCGAAGGAGTTCAGGCTGCATAAGGGCGAACAGGTTGAGATTGAGGGCCTGGCTGTGAAGTTCGTGGGGTTCGATATGAGTCAGCACCTGGGCGAAAATGTGATGGCTGTCGGGGCTACTCTCGACGTGTCAGACATCTCGTCTGGCAGGGAATTGGGGACTGTGACTCCAGTGCTGGGCTTTGCCGCGGGCGGGCAAGTGCAGACGGATGCGCTCATCGATTCGGATGCGACCGATGCCGGCAATGCTGCAGGTTCGCGGAGTGTGGCGTTCAGGCTGATGTCGATTGATGCCGGCGCCGGCGTGGCCGTGCTCCGCATGGGCAGACTACTGCCTGAGGACGGGGCGCCACGAACTCAGAGCAGCCAGCAATCCGTGACGCTGGAGGTCAGTGTGAAACCTTTCGCCAGCTTGCTCTGGGTGGGTTCAGTCCTCCTTCTGGCCGGCACTGCTGTGGCGGTTGTGCGGAGGGCGAAGGACGCAAATCGGTAACACACGCAAATCGCTGAGTTGACAGAGCAGGCTCCGCTAGTTAAAATTGGATTGTACTGACCGGTCAGTATAAATCAGGTCAGCCCGAGAACGGTCATCATAGAACCTGCGGAGGGCGGGGCTGCAATTTGCGTTGGGGCGCTCGGCTTCTGGACATTGTCGGTTCGATCCCTCGGTTCACGGTGCGGCACCGGGTGGCAATCCTGATTACTGCGGCTGTTCTGCTTGTGCCTGCGGTGTACGGCACTTTGAACGTTTCGATCGAGTACGACCTGTTGAAATACATGCCCAGGGATCTGGAGTCTGTGCGCGGGTATGAGGTTCTGGATCGCGAGTTTCGATATGCTGAGCGTGCAGCGGTGGTAGTCAAAGGACAGCCTGACTGGGCTGTCCTTTCGCTTAAAGACAAGCTTTCGAAGATAGACGGAGTGTCGTCAGTCTTCTGGCTGTCGGACTTGGCCGATCCAACCATTCCCCACGACTACCTCGGCGAGGAACTGGTGTCGCAGTTCTACAGGGGGGATGATGGAGATATCACCTTCCTCATGGTCAGCTTGGCTGAAGACAGTTCTTCGCCCCGTACTGTGCAGGCGATAGACGACATCAAGCGCTTGCTGGGCGAAGGCCAGTACCTTGTGGGCGAGGTAGTCAGCGGGATCGAAATGAAGGAACTGGGCATGAGCCAGATGCCCAGGATGATACGGACCGCTGCAGTGCTGATCTTCCTAGTGCTGATCGTCACATTGCCTTCAGCGGCTATGCCCTTCATATTCATGGTGACGATCGGCGCCGCCTATGCCTACAACATGGCCATATCATACGCACTGGGGCAGAAGGTGTCTTACCTCACTAGCTCGGTCGCCGCCGCCATGCAACTGGGTGTGACGATGGACTACTGCATCTTCCTGATGCACAGTTTCCATGCCGAGCGGCAGCAAAGCCCTGCTGGTGCGAGCGCAGGTGTGAGTGCGAGCGCAGATGCGAGTGCGAGCGCAGATGCGAGTGCGAGCGCGGGCGGTAATGGCGGATCTTCCGCGGAAGCGGAGGCAGCGATGGAGCGTGCAATCGCCAAGACTGCCAATGCAATCCTGTCGAGCGCGCTCACTACGGCTGCGGGTTTTGCTGCGCTGGCGCTGATGCGTGTGCGATTGGGGGCGGACATGGGGCTATTGATGGCCAGGGGTGTGCTGCTCTCGGTAGTGTGCACGCTGGTGGTATTGCCCAGCCTGGTGCTGGCACTCCAAAGCGTCATCGACAGGCTGACCCACCCCGTGCTGCTCCCGAGCTTTCGCGGTTTGGCGTCATTGGTGGTGCGCGGGCGAGTTCCTGTGTTTGCCGTGGCCCTCCTGGTGCTGGTTGTGGGATTTGTCGGCTCCTCGCGGGTGAGCCTGAGTTACGACATTGACAGCACGTTTCCCCGCGACATGCCGTCCATTGCGGCTATGGAGGAGTTCGGCGATGTAGTCAGCGGGCTGAGAGAGATGTACATTGTCGCAAGGGGAGTGCCCGGCTGGCGACTCCAGCGCATGACTGCGGCGCTTCGCGGGATGGATGGCGTCACCGGTGCCGGCTGTTTGGCTGATGTAGTCGATCCTGCCGTGCCACTCGATTTTGTGCCCGATGGTGTCGCATCAAGGTATGTGGCGGGCGAATACAGCGCTGCCATATTGAGCGTCGATAGCAGAGCATCTGACGAGGCTATGAACAGCCTGATTGCCGGCATTCGAGAGATGCTGCCGCGCGCCCTGGACCAGGCGAACGCTTCGGACGCTTCGGATGCCTCGGGCGCCTCGGACGCTTTGGGCGCTTCGGGCGCCTCGGGCGCTTTGGATGCCGCGGATGCCTCGGTCTACTTTACCGGCGGTCCAGTCATCGCAAGCGACCTCATGAGGCTTACGTCACACGACATATCCGTCGTCAACATGGTGTCTGTTGCGGCCATCTTCATCATCGTGGCCATAGCATTTCGCTCCCTCACTGCGCCCGTTGTGCTGGTGGCGGCTATCCAGTGCGCTATTTGGCTCAACCAGTCAATATCGTATTTCACCCACACTCCGCTCTTCTTCTTCTCTGGCCTCGCCATAAACGCCATCCAGCTGGGCGCGACTGTGGATTATGCAATACTGATGGCCAGCACTTTCCGGGGAAAGCTCGGTACCTGCAGTCCCACACATGCCATGCGCTTGGCGGTGGAAGAGAGCGGCCCGGCGATCTTGTGCAGTGGAGGCGCCATGTTCGCGGCCATCATGGGCGTGTATGCATCAACCAGCCTGAGGGCGGCAAAGGACCTTGCTGCGCTGCTCGCTCGGGGCGCAATTGTGAGCACTGTTGTGACCACGGTGTTGCTGCCTGCTGTTCTGCTCATGGCGCACAAGGTGCTGGCGAAGACCTCTGCAGGCTGGCCTGAAGGGACAAGGGAGGGGTTTAGATGAAGGGGACCAGACAGCGATCGGCGCTCTGCTTGTGCGCGCTCCTCATCCTGATCAGTGCCGGAAGGCCCGCAATCGGGTCTGGGTCCGCAGCCCGGGCTGAGCAAGCTGCCCCGGGAGCGGTTTCGCAGATTCGCGATTATGAGACAGTGTTTGGGGTGCTTGCGCCGGACGGGCAGGTGATCTCCACCACTGTTGTGGACTGGATTCGCTCGCCCAAGGGCGGTCCGGCCGACATATTCGACCCCGGCGATCTCACCGATGTTGCGAATCTGCGCGGCCCTGAGGTGCCGCATCTGGGCGAGACGGGCCTTACATGGGTGTCTGATCCGGCACAGCTGACCGATATCAACTACTCCGGAAAGTCCAGCCGGCCGTTGCCGATGTCAATTAGGGTCGCGTACATCCTGAACGGGGTGGAAGTCCCACCCGGGCAGGTACCCGGCAGCTCGGGCAGGCTTGAGATACGTCTCAGCCTGCACAACACCACAGTCCGCAGTCAGAGACTGCGCTACGGCGCATCCGGATCGCCGGGAGCATCCTCGCCCCTATCCGCTGATGTATGCGTCCCGATGATCGTGCAGATCAGCTCGGATGTTCCGCTGCCGTCCTGCAGGCACATCGATGCACCGGGCGCCACTACTGTGCTGGTGGGAAAGGACCTCAAGGTCAACTGGATGCTGTTCCCCGCGCCTGACGCATCGGTATCCCTGATTCTGGAGGGAGACGAGATGAGCCCGGCAGGGTTCGATGTGTCGATAATCCCTTCGATGCCGCCACTGTCTCAACTGGATGTGGTCGATCAGCTTCGCAAGTTCGCCGCCGGCGCGGTGGCGCTGGATTCGGCTGTTCGGGAGGCCGAGAAGGGAGCGGCGCAGCTAGCGGAGGGCCAGCACGGGCTGGAGATGGGGGTTGTCGCGCTGGAGGATGGGCTGCGCGATTTGGCGCGTTTGGCAGATGCGCACTATCGAATAGCCAGAACGATGAATGATGGGCTCACGGGGCAGGTTACGCAGGCGCCGCTGCAGCTTGCGCAGCTAGCGGAGGCTGACCTCGCGGTCCTGACGCAGATTGCGGAAGGTGTGGGCTCAGTGGTGTCGATGCTGCCCGCGGATCTGCAGGGCGGCAATGCAGGGTTCGCTGAGCGTATCGTATCCGCTGTGACGGAAGCTGACGCTGCAGCCCAGACCTTGTCCAGGGCGCTTGCCTCGCAGGCGCAGACAGTGGCGTCGGCCAAATCGTCCAGCTCAGATGCTTTGGCGGCAGCCGAGGCATTGGCGCGGGCCAACCCGTCCATTGCCAAGTCGCCGGAATATGCGGCTCTGTCTGCTGCGCTGAAGAAGCAGGATGCGGCGGTGAACATGCTCGGTGCAGGCGGGAAAGTCGGGTTCTCGCAGGTGCCCTCCCTCCCGCAGTTGTCCGACACTGCCCGAGGATTGGCGTCGAACACGGCCAAGCTGAAGCTCGGCACCAACCTAGTCTCGGGGTACCTATCGCAGTCTGACGAGATGATTGCACAGGCCATGCAGGCAGTGGCTGCACTCAATGCGGTGGTTTACGGCGGTGAAATCGAGGGCAATACGATACCGGGGATGGGTGTCCTGTGCGAAGGACTGAGGCAGATAGGTGCGGGGCTTGATGACGTAAAGCGTGGGACTGTGCTGCTGGCTGAGGGCGGCAGCGTGGACGGGGCGGAACTTCCTGGGATGGGAAGAGCCGTCGAGGGTCTTGCAGCGGCGTCAAGTGGCGTGGGCGCGATCCGGGGCGGGTGTGCGGAGCTTGCATCGGGGGCCAGGCAGCTTTCTGGGGGGCTGGCGCGCATGCGGAAGGAAGGCACGTCCCAGATGGCGACTGAACTCGGCAACGGGCTGGCTGAGGCGGAAAAGGGGCAGGCGGTATTGGCGGCTATGGCAGATCGTCTGGCAGGCTATGACAGCTTCATCGGCAAGCCGGACGGCGCTCTTGGCGAGGTCCGGTTCCTGCTGAAGATAAAGGCGGCCAAGTAAGGGAAGTGGATTGGGCAGAGGAGCAGTGGCTTGAGATGAAGAGGACCGGCAAGAAGGGGGAAATATGCCGAGGGGCGGCCCGGGTGTTCGCGCAGAAGGGCTTCGAGTCGACTTCGGTGGATGAGATAGCCGCGCACCTAGGCGTGGCAAAAGGCACAATATACTATCATTTCGGCGGCAAGCGAGAGCTCCTTGCAGCGACGATATCGGACGGGCTGGAGCGTCTGCTGGCTGATGTCGAGCGAAGTATCGAGAAGGTAGACGACCCCGTGGATCAGCTCTCACGTGTGCTCGATGTGCTGCTTGAATACGGCAGACGACACATCGACTTCATGCGGCTGTTCTTCAGAGAGGTGCTCGCGTCAGGGCGCGAATGGCTGGCTGAAACTACCCAATACCAGGATCGCTTTGCCGAGCTGATTGGGTCGATCATCACGAGAGGCAAAGCTGAAGGACGTATACGCGATATCGATACCCACACCGCGATCCGGTATGTGCTAGGAGCACTTGCGACGGTAGTGCTCGACCCCGGTGATGGCAGTTCGCCTCATGCGGACGCTGCGCCCATGATCAAGCGCATGATGATGAATGGAATCTCATGCTAGTCAAACTCGAAGACCGACTTGATTACCCGTGACTTGCCCAAGTTGAGGTTGGCCTCAATGGCCTGTTTGTACTCGTCTAGACTGAACTTGTGCGTAAGCAGGGGCGACAGGCTGAGCCTGCCGGAGCGCAGTAGTTCCACTGCGATTTCGTAGGTGCGCATGGCTCTTCCCTCGAATTGTTCGGTTGAACACCAAAACGACCCGCGCACCTGGATTTCCTTGAGCCAGATGGGGGTCCAGTCTACTCCCTTGGGGAAGGCGGCCAGCCCGACTAGGACCATCGTGCCATGGGGCATCGTAAACCGCAGTGCGTCGTCGATGCTGGTGGAACTGCCTACGCAGTCAAAAATGGTGTGCGCGCCTCCCACCACGACTCGCTTGCCCAGCATGGGCTTGAGCAGCTTCGTATTGAGCGCGTCGGCCAGTTCGGCGTAGTAGTCGGCGGACTTCCTCAGGTATACCACCGCATCGGCGCCGAGCCGCGCTGCTGTTTCGCCCTGGAACTCATGGCTGGCCAAAGCCACAATCCGGGCTTTGCCGCCCAGCGCTCGGATGGCGGCGATGGCAGAGAGCCCGATCACTCCGCACCCGATGATGAGCACTGTGGAGTCATCAGGCGGGAAGTTGCGCATGACGGGGTGCAGTGAAGAGCAGAAAGCGTCCACGACCACGGCATCCTCGAAGCTGACGCTCGCGGGCAGCGGGATGAGCTGGGAGTAGTGAGCTACGAACTCAGAACTCCATCCGCCGCCGGTGTCGCGGCATGTTCCGATGGACATGCCGGGTGAGACTGACCCTTCAGTGAAGTTGGTGCAAAGCGAGTAGTCGCCCCGCGCGCAGCTGGGGCAGACAGGGCTGATGCCCCGTGGGACGCACGAGAGCAATGGATCAACCAGGACGCGGTCGCCGATGCCGATAGTCAGGCGTTCGGCTGCTACCGTGCCCATTTCGGATACGTAACCGCAGTTCTCGTGGCCGATCGTGAACGGGAAAGACGCGTACGGGGATGTGGACGGCGAGTCGTGCAGAAGTATCAGGTTCTTGTCGCTGCCGCAAAATCCGGCGTACTTGGTCCTGACTCTCACCCATTCGGGTGTGGGTAGTTCGGGGGGACGGACGTCCCTCATCGCTATGTTGGAGAATCGGTCGTAGTATGCGTTTCGGTTTATGGCGCCTGCTACGGTTGAGTACACATACCTCGGAACGGTCCCTTCGAACTGAACTGCTTTCATTTGATTATCCGCATATCCCTTCCATGCCTGCGAAGTAGATCGAGGGCGAAGTCGATGTCTTCGTCGGTATGCCCTGCGGTTACGTTCGCACGCAGACGGCAGGTGTTCATCGGCACTGCCGGGTGTAGTATGGGCGATACGAACATCCCGTCCCTGTGGAGCCTGGATGTCAGCTCCAGCGTGGGTTCGGGCTTGCCTATGATTATCGGAATCACGCAGCTCTTGGTGTTCAGCGTGTCATAGCCCATTTCGTTCAGCCCGCCCACGAACCGCTGGATGTTCCGGCGCACGGCGGCGATGAGCGATGGGTCCTCCTCAATGATGTCGAGAGAGGCGGTTACGGCTGCCACGGCTGCTGGCGGCAGGGCAGCAGAAAACACGAACCCGCGGGCCGTGTGGCGCAGGAACTGGATGAGGTCGCGCCGGCCGGCAACGAAACCGCCGACTGCGGGAAGGGTTTTCGACAGTGATCCGCTCAGCATCTCTACGTCTGACGGCGACATGCCGAAGTACTCCATGATCCCATGTCCTGTCTTGCCCAGAACTCCAAGTGAGTGGGCTTCGTCCACCATCAACCACGCGCCGTATTCGTGGCAAAGGGCCACGAGCTCGGGCAGAGGGCAGACATCGCCGTCCATGCTGTATACGGCATCGACGATTACGAGCTTGCCCTCGAACTTGTCGGCAGCAGCTTCGAGGAGGCGCTTGAGATCGTCAAGATCGTTATGCTTGAACCGCTGGAACTCGGCGTTCGACAACAGGCAGCCATCGATAATGCTGGCATGACTGAGTTTGTCGGTCATGACTACATCGTGGCGGCCGAGCAAGGTGGATATGGTAGACAGGTTGGCAACATAGCCGGAGCTGTATGCGATGGCGTCCTCGGTTCCAAGGAAGCTGGCAATACGCTGCTCGCACTGGACGTGAGCTGCCGTTGTGCCCGCCAGTATTCTGACGCCGTGGGTGCCGGTGCCGAAACGGTCTAGGGCCTCGCGGGCGCGCTCCTGCACCTTGGGGTGCTTGAGCAGTCCGAGGTAGCTATATGATGAGAACATGACCATGCGCCGTCCGCCGATCCAGACATGAGCGCCGTCAAGTTGGTCTACCTGCTGAAGATAGTAGTAGAGGTCCTTTTCGCGGAGATCATTGTACTCCGCGAGAAATGTGTCGATGCGTTTGTCGAAAACGCCCACGTATATCCCTCCTGATGGCCACTGCATAAACATAAACACGTGATGGTTACCTGGGAAGCAGACGTGTTCACAAAACTGTGCACACCCACATACTACTACCGCCGAAGAGCCGTGTCAATCGGCGAAGCAGCGGGTGCGTCAGCGGATATGTACGGCGCTGCGCGCGAGTACATCCCCGGGCACTGATGCAGGCGCTGGTGTGGACAGGGACACTGGAACGAATGTAGATACGGGGACGGGACTGACGGCCATGACGATGGCGGCCAGGGTGGCGACGGCGAGGAACAGGCGGGCTGTGGAACGGACGTGCGAGGCGCGTTCGGTCGGCAAACCCAGCGCGACGGCTGCCGCGAAACCGCCCACGAGGCCGCCTATGTGGGCATATCCATCAATGTGTGAACTGGAGAACCCAATCAGCAGGTTGATCAGGACGATTGCGATGAATCTCCAGCCTGCCAGGACTCGGAAGTGATTGGGGTAGCGCAGGCCGAAGTAGAAAAGGCAGCCTGCGAGGCCGAATATGGCTCCGGAGGCGCCCACTCCAAGCACTCTTGGGTCAGACATGAACGTGCTGGCCAGAGAGCCCCATACTCCGCCTATCAAGTAGATCAGCGCGAACCGAGGTGTACCGAAAAGGCGCTCCACCACGTTCCCCAGGTTGTGCAGAGAGTAGGAGTTGACAGCCAGATGCAGTATGCCGGCATGCAGGAACATGGATGTGAGAAGGCGCCAAGGCTGGCCGGCGCGGATTGCGGGGGTGAACTTGGCGCCCCACTCCAGCAGAACCAGAGGATTCTGCGACCCGCCGGATGCCTCCAGGGCTATGAAAACCAGAATATTGGCCGCGAGTAGAGCTAAGGTCAGAGGAGCTTTCCTCTGTACTAGCACGGGCTGGTCTGGGTAAATCATGGGTCAAGTACCTCCGAATGATCCCTACTGCAGATAGTACACGATATGAGCGGCTTCGGGCAAGCCACATTCATCATGCATCATGCGCGCAGACGCTTGTGCGATCCGCGGCTCGAACTTTTCATTGCTTTCAGCATCAGTACAGATAGGGCCTGAGCGACTCGCGCTGCGTGCGCCCGTCGCTGGCTACGTTCGCGCAAAGGAGTGACTGTGGTGAAGCGCATTCTCGTTCTTCTGATCGTAGTCTTTCTGGCTCTGGGAGCTGCGGCATCAGTATATGCAGACGGCACTGACGAGAGTCAACAGCCCGTGCCTCCCGAAACCGTAGCGCCTGAGCTTGTGCAGCCAGGGCAGGCTACGCCGAAGTCTGCAGAGCAGCCAGCGGCCCGGGGCCGGATCCGCAATCGTGTTGTGGTGGTTGTGCCTGCGCCAAGATCCGGTGAATGGGGCCAGTGCCCGCTGTGCGGCAGTACCAGCAAGGCTGAACAGGAACTGGCGATATGGGCGAAAGTCACTGGCGTACCGGCCGAGGAACTCAAGAAGCATCTGTCGAGCGGGATCGGGCTCAAGGACATCTGCGGTGCGGTAGTAGTCGCGCGTAAGCAGGGAAAGAGCCTGGGAGACGTCATACAACAGGCTAAGGCTGATAAGGTAAGCATGCGTGTTCTGGCCTACGCTGCAGGCATGCCTATGGAAGAGTTCGCCAAGGAGGTTGCTGCGCTACATACAGCCTTCCTTGAGCAGGCCGCCGCAGATGGGCTGATAGCTAAGGGGCAGGTCGCCGCGGGCCGAGAAGTACCGGCTCCGAATCGCCTGAGGCGGCGACTGCCAGACTCGCGCAACGTTGGAGCTAGAGTCGTCCCCGGGTTGGGGCTGGGTACGCAGTATCGCGTGATGCCCAATCTGGGCTCGGTCGGTGAGCAGATGATGAAGTTTGCCCGAATGCGCACCATGATGCTGATGCAGTGGATGAACATGATGCGAGGCCCCGTGGGGCTTCCTGGCAACGGCAAGTGATCCTCCGCGCCCGAAGGTCTGCACAGCTAGCCTGTCGAATGTCTTGGTGAGCGTACGAGTCGAGGCATTGTCGATATCGAGGCATTGATGGAGGTCCCGGGGTCGGCGCGATTCGACTGATTTGCGTCGCGTCGGCTCCGGGGTCCATTCCATGGGGCGCAGGGGGGGCGGGTTGTTGGTCGGTTCAGAGTGGGCATACATGTCCGATGGAGATCTTGCGGGCCGAGCAGCTTCGGGTTCGCAGGATGCCTATTCTGAGCTTGTACGGAGGCATTCAACAAAGCTGCTGAACTTGGCGTGGCGGATGATCGGCTCCGAAGATGCAGCTTGGGATGCGGTTCAGGAAGCCCTTCTCGCAGGATGGAGGGGCATCAGCAACTTCAGAGGCGAGGCCGAGTTCTATTCCTGGATCCGACGGATACTGGTGAACGCGATCATGGGCCAGTTCCGCAAGGAAGGTCGAAACCGGGCCGGCACGGTGTCGCTGGATATGCCTGCGGATTCGGGCGAACCGGGCGAACCGCTTCACCTTCAGGTGGAAGACGCAGGATCTGATCCTCAGGATGTCGTGGGCCGAATCGAGACCGCCCGGGAGATCGCCAAGGCAGTCGCCAGACTGCCCGACATCTACAAGACGGTGTTCCTCCTGCGTGAGACGGAACTGATGAGCTACTCCGAGATTGCCGGCGTTCTTGGAATTGCGGAAGGGACTGTCAAGTCCAGGCTGAGTATGGCCAGGCGGATTCTCAGGGAGACTCTGGGCGAGGAGGTGAAGGCTGCGCGGTTCGCGTGAGAGCCGGCGCGGCATGGTGCATGAAGCCGACAGTAGGCTGTAACACGCGCGGGCGTGACGGCGCCCCGTCACATCTGGACGACGAATCGCTGGGCGCTTATGTCGACGGCGAACTGCATGCGTGGGCAGAGCAGGCTGCAGCCGATCACCTACGGACGTGTTCTCCGTGCCGTGCTGCGGCCGAGGCCATAGCCGCGCTCGGAAGTGCGGCGCGGCGCTCAGAATCGCCCGAGTGGGATGTAGAGGCAATGGTTGCGCTGGTGGACGCCGGCATCTCCGAAACTGGGGCCGTGGGCATGGCTTGCGAATCGCGTGGCAGCATGGCTGAAGGCATGCTCCGGGGGAGTTGGGCAGGCCGGGTCATTGGATGGGTCAGATCTCGCAGGAGGCTCGCGCTTGGGCTGGGGATTGCTCTGATTGTGCTGGCGGTTTCGGTGCTTGGGGTTGCTGGAACTGCATACAGGCGCGAGCTGACGGCCGAGGACAAACTTCTCGTGGATTCGCACTACATAGTCCGTTCAGGGAATGTCGGAGCGCTGCTGGTTTCGTACCCGGGGAGGTGAACTAAGTAGTGAAGTCGCGGCAATCGGTATGGTTGGCACTGCCGACGCTGCCGGCACTGGCGCTTGCCGTGTGCCTGATTTCATCTGCCGCATGCGCCTGCGCGGCCTCTGCCGCGTCCATACCGGCTACAGCCGAGCTCGCTCCGGAGGCGCTTTACGAACTCAGCATGGCGCCGACGTCTGACTACGAAGCTCGGGTCAGGATGTGGAACCCATCCACGGCAGAAGTGTGGGTGGATGCGGCTCGCGCGAATGGCATTACTGTGTACAGCATACGTGTGTCCGGGCACATCGCCAGTGTAGCTCTATCTAATGGGATGCGGGTCTTCTACAGGACGCCCCTCACAGCAACCTCCTCCGCCTCGGCGGCAGATATGACCCTCTCTCCCGCGGTGGGTCCGCGCATGCAGGCACTGGCATCACTGGCCGAACCATTGCACTACGATTCCACGCTCTTGTCAGAAAACTACACGTTCGTGGCAGGTAGGGGCACTTCCGTTGCAGGACGCGAGACCATCGAGTTGCGGGTTGTTCCTAAGTGGCCCGGGAATGTGCGCAGGACGGTGTGGGCGGACCTTCATGCCGGTACTGCCCTGCGAGTTGAGGACCGCAATTATCGCGGCGATTTGATCTGGCTTTGGGAGGTTGAGCGGATTTCGTTCGAGCCGCCGCCTCAGCAGATAGTGCAGGCGGCACGCGCTGCGATATCGTCGAATGAAGCGGCGCCTTGCTCGGAACCGAGCATGTCGTTGGGCGAGATATCCAAGGCAGCTGGGTTCGGCGTGGCCCTCCCCGCATGGGTGCCCGAAGGCTACCGGCTCGTTTCTTTGAGGCCGGCTCAGATGGCTCGTTCGGCTCCGGTGGCTCAGTTGATATACAGCGATGGCCTAGGTACCATCACCTTCTATCAGAGGCGGGTCCCCTGGTGGGCTCGGCGAGCATCTCCTCCGCGCGTGGGCCATGCCATCGAGTGGGAGCGCAATGGCATACGATATGTGCTTGTCGGCGATGTAGATCCGCTGCTACTGCTCAAGATGGCCCGGAGTCTGTGAAATAACCGAAAGGTCAACCCCCTCGTTGGCGCGAATAATCGTCATGGAGGGGGTTTTCTGCTTGAACGAATCCGTTGGGGCGACTGGGTTCTGCTTCGTACATGCTGCCGACGTCCACCTGGACTCGCCGTTTTCCTCCATGAAGCTGGACTCTTTAGAGGCGGCGGAGGCCTTTGCCGGTGCGGCCAGGGCTTCGCTTCGGGGAATTGCCCGGGTGTGCATCGAGGAGGGGGCGCGCTTCCTGGTGCTGTCGGGCGATGTATTCGACAGCGAGCAGCGAAGCTTGAGAGCGCAGCACGAGCTGTGGGCGATCCTGAGCAGTCTAGCTGAGCGCGGCGTGCACACCTACGTAGCATTCGGCAACCACGATAGTCTGTCAGGATGGCGATCCGCCTTCAGCTGGCCGGAACAGGTCCATTTCTTCGGCCCCGAGGTCTCTACATATCCGGTTATCGCAGGCGGGCGCGAGATCGCCCGGGTGAGCGGGATCAGCTACCCACAGCCATCTGTGGCCGATAATCTGTCGCTTGCGTTTCGGAAGAATCCGGGTGATCCCTTCACTGTGGGCGTTCTCCACTGCAATGTCGGCGGCGATGTGCGGCACGCCAATTATGCGCCATGTGCGCTTTCCGACCTTGAGGCATCAGGCATCGACTACTGGGCGCTCGGGCACGTGCATGAACCGTGGATCTTGAGGGCGGAAAGCCCAGCTGTGGTGTACCCCGGGTGTGCACAGGGGAGGAACCCGCGCGAGACGGGGGCGCACGGCTGCTTTGTCGTGAGTGTGGCGGGCGGCGATGACGGTAGCGGGATCGGCGGCGGGCGCGTGGCACTGAAGTTTGTGCCCACTGACGTGATCCGCTGGCACGTGCTGGACGTCAAGATCGACGGAATGTCCACTGTTGATCAGGTTATCGGCGAGATCCAGAGCGGGGTAGCACGCCTGGCGATGTCGAGCAACATGCGGTCATGCGCTTTCCGAGTGCGCTTGCTCGGGAGGGGCCCGGTCCACCGCGAGCTGGCAATGGACGGGCCGGAGGCGCTTTTGGCGGCTGCACGCGAGTCCGCGCTTCCCGGCGATAGGTTCGACTGGATTGAGTGTGTACAGGACTTGACCGGCCCGGATGTGGACAGGGATGCGCTCAAGGCCGGAGGCAGTCTCATATCCGACCTACTGTGCCTGGCAGACGACATGCGGTCCGCCCCGGCCCGCCTGCAGGCAGTTCGCGGGGCGCTCGAGCAGAAGCTGGGCAGTCGGGCTGATCGCGCCCTGAACCGGTCGGTTCGCGAGCTTAGCGATGAGGAGATCCTGCAGATCATTGCGAAGGCGGAATCGCTTGCGCTCGACCTGCTCCTGGAGGAGGCTGATTCATAGGCCATGCGCATACGTGAAGTCTACCTTGATGGATTCGGGATATTTCACGACCGGCGCATTGTGATCGCGCGTGGTAGCCGAACCGCACGCGGCAACCAGGGCGTGGTGCTGTTCACCGGCGCCAATGAGGCAGGCAAAACCACGCTGATGTCGTTTATTCGCGGCGTTCTGTTCGGCTTTGAGGGCGAGGCATCGCGCAGCTTCTACGCCCCTGAGCGGGGAGGACGGCACGGTGGGAGCCTTGAGGTAGAGATGGTTGACGGCAGGTTTGACCGGATCGTGCGGTATGCGGAGCGCGGGCACTCCCGTCAGCCGGCGTCGGCAGTGGGCAACATGTCGAAGGCTCTCTACACCAACGTCTTTGCGTTTGGCCTGGCCGAGCTGGCCGTGCTGTCATCGCTCGGATCCGACGAAGTGCGCTCCAGGATCTACAGCGCCGGCGCCGGGCTGGGCACGAGGTCACTTCCGGAAGCCCGCAGGAAGCTGGGGTCTAGGTGCGACTCGCTATACAAGCCGAGAGGCCGCACGCCATCGATAAACGCCGCGCTTGCACGAGCGAACGATCTGGACAGGGGCATTGCCGATCTCGGCCGGGATCCTTCGGAGCACGCGCGCCTGATTCAAGCCATCGAGCAGTGCCAGGCATCTCACGCCCACATACAGGCGTCCTTGCGCGCGGCGAGGGAGGCTCAGCAATGGTATACCAGCCTGGATTCGACCAGGTTGGTATGGGAGCGGTTGTGCCAGGCGGCGGCTGCCCAAGGCAGGCTCGGCCCGGAGGATCCGAGCTGCAGCGGGCTGCTCGCGAAGGCGGGCGCCATTCGAGAACTGCAGCTCAGGCTGGACACCTACCTGAGTGTGGCTGCGTCGATCTCTGCGCTTTTGGCAGAGGCGGACGCGATGCGCGCCGATCGTCGGCGACTCCTCGGAGAGCTGGGCGCCGGCTGGGACGATGGCGCAGTGGCGGCGTTCGACACATCTCCCGGTGTGGACGAAACCGTGCGTCAGATGCGCAAGAACCGGGATGCGCTGGCCGGGGCGGTGGAGCGTGCGCAGGAGGTGCTTTCCGCCCGCGAAGAGGCGGCGGAGGCGGCCATACGCCAGCATGACCGACTCAGGCAGGAGATGGAACAGAGCCGCCGGCCGGATTATCCTGATCGGGCTGCGATAGAGTCCAGGATTGAGCATATAGGCAGGTGCCAGGCACTTCTCCTGGCAGTGGACGCGGCTGCCGCCAAGGTTGAGGCCGCGAGGGAGCGATCCACTGACCTTGCCCGCGAGGCTGCTGAGCGCGCTGAGGCTGCATCCCAGGCGCGGGGCTTTGCGCAGGCCTGGCTGGCGCCTGTTCTGATCGGAGTCGGGTCGATACTGGCCGCTCTGGGCAGGCCTGCCTGGGCTGCGTCACTGTTGATCACGGTCGGGGCCGTTGCAGGAGTTGTCATCGCCCGAAACGCCCTGCGCCGGGCCAGGTTTGCTGATATGGCAGCCAGGGCATCGCAGGAGCGTGCCAGGCAGGCGCGCGAGCATGAGGAACAGCTGGCCGCGGCCTATCGACGGGCCGGCGAGGAGCTGGAGGATGCGAAGGCGGGGCTTTGGCAGGCGGGCCTGGGGGAGGCGGCACTCGGGCAGGCGGATGACGTTGCGCTGGCTGCGCTGGCTGAGCTTGCGGAACGGGCCAGGGAGGATCTGTTCGATTGGGACAACCTCGCCCGCTTGGCGCGGGATCTGGAAGAAGCACAGAAGGAGTGCAGACGGGCTGAGAAGGACCTGCAAACCGCCTGCGAGGCGCTGGGCAATGCCCGCGCGGCGTTGGAGGCCGATTGTGACGGGTGGCGAAGGTGGCTTTCGGCCAGGGGCATTGATCCCGGGTTCAGTCATGATGGTGCGCTGCAGACGATTGAGCTGATACGCAAGGCCAAGGATGCGCGCGAGCGACTCGGTCAGGCAGAGCGCCGGGTGGAAGCGGCGCGAGGACGCACTCGGGAGTACGAGGAGGCCGTGGATCTGGTCCGGGCAGAGCTCGGGATGAGGCCCGCCGAGGGGGCCAAACCGGGCGGGATCAGCAAACCTTTGGGCCACGACAGCTACCGGGCGGAAGTGGACAAGCTAGTCGCATCCCTAGCCGGGGCGCAGGAAACGGTGGACGAGCGCAGGCGCCTGGCTGCTCAGGTGGAGGATCTGAAGGCCCAGTTTGACTCGGTCTTTCCCGCGTCTGACCGTGCCCGGGCGCGCGCTGATCATCAGTCTCACACTGCAGCTGAGATCCGGGCTGCGCTGGAGGAAGCAGGCAAGCGTGCAGAGGCGCTCGAGGCCAAGGCCGGGGAGCTGGATCGGGAGCTCGGATCGCTCGGGCAGTCCAGGGCGATACTGGAAAACCGCGACGAGCTCGCGCGGGCGGGGGCTGAACGTGCGGCCATGCAGGGCGAACTGGAAGCCTTGCTCAGGGAGTGGGCTGCCTACTGCGTCTGTTTGGACCTTGTGAACAGCGCGTGCGAGAAGTACGAGCGCGAGCGACAGCCCCAGGTGTTACAGGATGCTTCGGCCGCATTGGGCAGGATGACCGGCGGTCGCTGGCCGCGCATCATAGCCCGCGTGGATGGCCTGGAGTCGCTGGACGTGGTGGGGGCGGACGGTCGGGCCCGCCCGCATACCAGGCTGAGCTGCGGCACTGAGCAGCAGCTCTACCTGGCCGTGAGATGCGGGCTGGTGCGCGAATACTGCTCGCATGCCGAACCCATGCCTGTGATGGTGGACGACGTGCTCGTCAACTTCGACCCGGTGCGTCAAGCGGCGGCGGCGCGCGTTCTGGCGGAGCTGTCTGACGTCTGCCAGGTACTCGTCTTCACCTGTCATCCTCAAACTGCAGAGCACTTCAGGCAGACCGGGCTGGTGGCCGCGGAATTCGCCCTGGAGGCGATCATTGGCGCCGACGGTGGATCCCCCTCGGCAGGCGGGCCCACCGCCGGCTAATCCGACAGGGTCGCGTTCGATGTCACTTTCCGAATACGCCGTCAGTGGTGCGGGCTGCCAGAGCTGCCGATCTGCTAGGTGCGAAAGCGGCGGTAGTGCCGGTTACGGTATGGGCATGCGCCTGGGTTTCCTTGGTGCTAATATCCACGGAGTGCGTGTGTTCGGCGCCTGTGGCCATGGACGGTCCGGTCCATCCTTTCACCTGATGTACATGGGGGCTCTTGCCCGTTTCAGTGGCGCCGATGATCCTGTGGATGTGTCCTCCGGCTCCCGGCCACGGAGGGCCGGTGATCACGCT
The DNA here is from genome assembly GCA_035351775.1 of Bacillota bacterium. Classification (GTDB taxonomy): domain Bacteria; phylum Bacillota; class DTU025; order DTU025; family DTU025; genus UBA5389. Next base: position 19,172 of record DAOPWT010000007.1, read on the forward strand.
GACCTTATGGTGGTGTCCTGCCTGTGTTGCAGTGGTCCCCGATATCTTGTGCACATGCTTGCGGAAACCACTCACGCCAAAACTGCTCTCCTCTAATTTCGCGAGCCATAATTCCAGCAAGTCCGATCACCTCGCTACATGTTATACCCGCTTGGTATCAGGGGTGTTGTGCCGTGCAGCACATACAGGACAATGGGACGCGGAGGCGAATACTGCTCTACAATCCATTAGTAGCGTGTTGCCTACGCAAGGCTTTGGGGGAGGTTCCGGCCGATGCTATATGAGTTCGACAAGGTGCTTGACAGAAGGAACACGAACTGCGAGAAATGGGATAACCTCATGGAGGTCTTTGGGCGCGAGGATGTCGTATCTCTGTGGGTGGCCGACATGGATTTCGCGTCGCCCCCTGAAGTCGTGGAGGCACTGGCTGAGCGAGCCCAGCATCCTACCTATGGGTACACCTTCCCGTCCCAGTCGTTGCGTGAGGCTGCAGTCGGCTGGATATCGCGCCGGCATGGATGGGAGATTGACCCAGAGTGGATCGTGATTACTCCGGGGGTAGTGCCCGGTCTTGCCATATCAGTGCTGGCATACACTCAGCCAGGCGATGGCGTGGTCGTGCAATCTCCTGTGTACCCTCCGTTCTTCCGGGTCGTAGAGAGCAATGGTCGGAGATTGCTCAACAATGAGCTGCGAATGGGGCCCGATGGGAGGTACGCTATCGACTGGGATGATCTTCAGGCTAAGCTGGACGATGGGGCCAGGCTGGTCCTTTTGTGCAGCCCGGCCAATCCTGTGGGCCGGGTGTGGACAGACGAGGAATTGGCGCGACTGGCCGACATGTGTCGAGCGCGCGACGTGATCGTGGCGTCGGACGAAATACACTGCGATATCGTCTACTTTGGCGCAAGGCACATTCCCCTCGGGTCACTGGGGGAAGGCGTGGCTCACAGGTCAGTCACTTTCATGGCCCCGAGCAAGACCTTCAACGTTCAGGGCCTGACCACGTCCATGGCAATCATACCGAGCAAGCAGCTGAGAGAACGTTTCGCCCGGGTGCAGCTGGGATTGGGAATGGCGGAGAGCAACATATTCGGCCTCACGGCCTTCGAGGCAGCTTACCGGCGATGCGACGTCTGGCTGGATCGGGCTCTGGAGTACCTCGAAGGTAACTTGAGATACCTGCAGAGCTTCGCCTCGTCGCGATTGCCCGGAATCACCGTTGTGCCCGCCGAGGGCATGTATGTGGTGTGGCTTGACTGCCGCGGGCTCGGGCTGGACGCAGACGCGCTTCGCGATTTTCTAGTCAACCGCGCACGTGTGGGCGTCAACGATGGTCGGATGTTCGGGCCCGGCGGCGAAGGGTTCGCTCGGATCAATATCGGCTGCTCCCGCGCTATTCTCAGGGAAGGGCTGGAGCGGATAGAGGAGGCCCTGCGGCAACTTCGGTAGCGTCGGCGGCGTCGGCGGCGCCGGCGGGGGCGACAACATGAAAGGCTGGGGGGTGGGCATGATGGATCGGAACCGTCCTATGCTGGCGATAGTGCTTCACAGTCACCTACCATGGGTGATGGGGTGCGGCAGATGGCCATTTGGCGAGGAGTGGATATACGAGATCGCATGGAGTTGCTACGTGCCTTTGGTGAGGTGTTTCCGAAGTCTTGCGCGCGAGGGGATACCTGCGAACGTAACAGTGAGCATCACGCCGGTGTTGGCGCAGCAACTGGCGTCGGACGCCTTCAAGAGAGGTTTCGCGGAGTATCTCAAAGACCGGGTTCGCCGCGTCGGCGAGGATCGAGCCGCGTTTCTGGCCGACGGGCGCACCGAGCTGGCCAAGCTGACGTTCTGGATGGAGGACCAGGTTAAGCTGGTCCTGTCTGAGTTCGAAGCCATGGGGCGTGACCTGCCCGGCGCGTTTGCCGGCCTGGCCAGAGACGGTATGATTGAGCTGGCAACCTCGGCCGCAACCCATGGTTACCTGCCGTTGCTAAAGCATGACAAGTCCAGGCGGCTTCAGGTGCGCATGGGCCGGATCATGTTCACCGAGGTCTTCGGCATCGAGCCTAAGGGCTTCTGGTTTCCTGAGTGCGCCTACAAGCCCGGCCTGGAACAGCTCGTGGCCGATGAGGGCTATGACTACACTGTGCTCGATGCCATGGCGGTACAGGGCGGGCGCGCCATGAGCCACTATGGCGAGAGCACGCGCGAAGAGCCGTCAACGGGGCGGTTGGTCGATCGACTGTACAGTTGTCGTGATTCGCGGCTAGTCATATTTCCCCGCCATCCCGAGCTATGCGCGCAGGTATGGTCCAAGTGGACCGGGTACCCAGGCGATTTCGCCTACAGGGAGTTCCACAAGCAGAACCCGCGCTCCGGCATGAGGTACCACCGGGTCACGGATTCCGTCGGCGACCTCAAGACCAAACAGCCATACGACCCGGCGGCTGCAGCGGCGCGCGCTAAGAAGCATGCGGCGCACTTCGTGGCGCATGTGGAGGAGACCGCCGCGAAATCGCACGCAGAGTCGCCTGTGTTTACCACCGCTTTCGACACCGAGCTGTACGGGCACTGGTGGTTTGAGGGCCCGGTCTTCCTGGAGGAAGTGTCGCGCCTTGCGCACCAGTCCGAAGGCGTCAAGCTGGCCACGTGTTCGCAGATACTCGCAGGTGCAGGCGCGACGCCGCGGGAGCGGATCGAGCCGTTGGAATCGTCGTGGGGAGTGAACTGCGATCACTCGGTGTGGATGAATGAGCGGACCAAGCCCATGTGGGAGAAGATCTGGGAACTGGAGGACGTCGTCAACGGCAGCTGGGTGTTGACGCCGTTTGGACCATGGCCCGGAGATTTTTGGGACTTGCAGGGCCATGTGGACGAGTTCCTCCGCGAGTTCCTGCTAATGCTGGCTTCCGACTGGGAGTTTCTCATGTATACTGGGACTGCCGGCGACTATCCGGAAAGGCGGTTCGAGGGCCACAGGCGCAGGTGCGCGGAGGCCTATGCGCGTCTTCAGAGGGTCCTGAGCGATGAAGACCTCCCAGCCTACACCTACGAACCCTCGGCGCCCGCCGCGCCTGCCGGCTCCGCCGAGTATGGGCAGGACGATTCTGAGTCGACAGGCAAATGCGAATAGTGCGGTAACAACAGCTACATGAGGAGGTATGCTTCGCGTGAGAGTGCTCTTTGCTTCTTCAGAGGTCAACCCGTATATGAAGGTGGGCGGCCTGGCGGACGTTGCGGGAAGTCTGCCCAGGTTTCTGGCTCAGGCTGGGTGCGATGTACACCTTGTGATGCCCAAGTACGAGACCGCGAAGTGGAACGGGCTGTCTTTTGAGGAGTGGGGATCAGTCTACCCCCCCATGGGATACGGGCGAGAGGAAGGGCAAGTCGGACGCGTCGAGATCGCTCCCAACCTCACGCTCTACACTATCCGCAATGGCGCATACTTTGCCCGCGAAAAGCCATATGACTCGCCCGACGACATGAGGCGGTTCATGTTTTTCGCCAAGGCCTCGTATGAGCTGGCGCGGCAGCTCGATGTGGACATTGTGCACGCCAACGACTGGCACACTGGCCTTCTGCCGGTCTACTGCAGGGTATACGGATGTCCGGGCGACCCCGGAACTGTCATTACCATTCACAACCTGGCCTTCCAGGGTACCGGCGACTGGGATGACTTCATCTACTCGTCCTTGCCGTGGGACCACTTCGGCCCGAGCGGGGCCGAGTTTTTCGGCAAGTTCAATATCCTAAAAGCCGCAATCATGTATTCTGATAGAATCAGCACCGTATCGCCCACTTACGCCCACGAAATCCAGACGCGCGAGTTCGGAATGGGTCTCCATGAAGTGCTGGGCGCAAGGCATGAGGTGATCCGGGGCATACTCAACGGCATCGACTACGATGAATGGAACCCGATGACCGACACCCTGCTCACGGCCAACTATGACGCGGAGCGCATCCAAGCGCGCGAGGAGAACAAGAAGGCCCTCCTGGCCAGGTTCGGCCTGGAATACAGGCCCGGAGCGCCTGTGTTCGGCTTCGTGGGGCGTCTGTTCGAGCAGAAGGGTGTAGACATTCTGATCGAGGCCGCATCGCGGATGGCGGATTCAGATGTGCAGTTTGTGATTTTGGGGACGGGCTCGCCCGAGTACGAGGAAGCACTACGGCTTCTTGCCGGTGCGCGCCCAGGCAAAATCGGTATCAAACTGGCATTTAGCAACTATCTCGCCCATGAGATCTACGCGGGGGCCGACTTTTTCCTCATGCCGTCGAGGTTTGAGCCGTGCGGACTGGGGCAGATGATATCCATGAGATACGGCTCGATTCCCGTGGTGCGGGCAGTCGGCGGGCTGCGCGATTCAGTGCACGAGCCCGACACTGGCTTCGTGTTCTGGGAATACTCAGTTCATGAACTGTATGCAGCCATGCAGCGTGCACTGGCGGTGTTCCGAGACCCTGAAGCGATGCTCGCCATGCGCATACGATGCATGACAGCTGACTATTCGTGGGGGCGGTCGACCCACGATTACCTTGCGATGTACCATGAGATTGCGCCGGCACGCTAGCGATGCTGCAGGTGCGACCGGTCTACATTCTGTGCTGAAGAGGTGAGCCAATGTCCGAACTAAGGAAGGACCCCATCACCCGCAGGTGGGTGATCATCGCAACTGAGAGAGCCAAAAGACCGAGCCAGCTCTCAAGCCCAAGCCCGGTGACACCCTCCGACATGCCCGTGCGCGACCCCAAGTGTCCGTTCTGCGAGGGCAATGAGGCGATGACCCCGCCGGAGGTGGCGGCCTACAGGCATGCAGGCAGTCAGCGCGATACGCCCGATTGGTGGATAAGGGTGATCCCCAACAAGTTCTCGGCGCTCGATCCCGATACGCCGCTGGAGCGTATAGGCGAAGGCATGTACGACATGGCAACCGGGTTCGGCGTGCACGAGGTGATCGTTGAGTCGCCGCGGCACAACCATACTTGGGGGACGGCAACCGACAAGGAGTTCGAGGAGATCTTCTGGTCGTATCGCGACAGGCTGATCAATCTCATGCGCCATCCGTCTTTGCGCTACGTGCTGATCTTCAAGAACTACGGCAAAGAAGCAGGCGCGTCGCAGCCTCACGGCCATTCGCAGTTGATTGGTCTTCCTGTGGTGCCCAAGCGAGTGCTGGAGGAGCTGGAGAGTTCCGAAGACTATTTCCGTTACAAGGAACGCTGCCCGCTATGTGATGTGATCAGGCAGGAGCGTGCAGACGGCAGGCGCATCATACACGAGTCAGAGCACTTTATCGCATTTGCGCCATATGCCTCGTATCTGCCGTTTCAGATCATGATCATGCCCAAGCATCATGATCCCTTCTTCGAGCGAATGGAGAAGGGCCAATTCATGGACCTCGCACGCGTGTTCAGGCGTGTGTTCTGGGCGCTCGCTCAGGTGCTGGGCGACCCGCCGTTCAACTGCGTGCTGCATACCACGCCTCCGGCGTCGGCGGGAGACGAACGCTACAACCACTGGCATTTCGAGATCGTGCCGCGCCTGACCAAAGTGGCGGGATTCGAGTGGGGCTCCGGCTTCTATATCAACATAGCCACCCCAGAAGACGCCGCCGAGGCCCTGCGCGCCAAGATCAACGAGTGTGATGAGGCGGATTGCCCCGTGGCAGAGGCCGAGAGTAAGCGAGAGTAAGTAGGGCGGGACGCCGAGACGGGGCTAGGAGACAGGGCGAGGGAGAACACGACTGAGGACAGTGGAGTGAAAACGAACGGCGGCCGTTCGCGCTGACTGTGTGATTTTGGCGTCAGCAGCAGCGCGACGGCCGCCGGTTTTGTTGCGATGCTCAGGTTACTTGCTTTACGCTGCCCGCCTCATCTGCGCGCCCGGGCTCTTCGGCGGATGAGTTCCACCGGCTTTGAGGCGGATGGTCTGCGTGATGAACGCGCCCGCCATCAGCGCGACGCCGATGATGTCAGTAGTGACACTGGGGTCGATCAACAGAAGGCCTGCCGCGATGAACACGATCCGTTCCCACCATGGTGAGTGGGTCCGTAGCCACCCTGCTACCCCTGCGCCGATGGCTATCATCCCGACGAACGATCCGAGAGCGACCCTGAGAGTATGCGCCCAAGACGGGTTGAGCAGCAACAAGTCGGGGCTGTATACGAAGAAATACGGCACTAGGAAGGCTGCAATCGCCAGTTTCGTCGCATCGATGCCGGTCTTGTACGGATCGGCCTTGGCGATGCCTGCGCCCGCAAAGGCGGCCAGCGCCACAGGGGGCGTGATGTCAGCCACAATGCCAAAGTAGAAGACGAACATGTGCGCGGCAATCGGGGCAATCGGCACTCCGTTGATGGCCAGAGCGGCCAGGGCGGGCGCCGCGATGGTCGATGTGATGATGTAGTTGGCCGTGGTCGGGACGCCCATACCGAGGATGATCGATGTGATCATCGTGAAGAAGAGCGTCAGGATCACACTGCCGCCCGATAGATCTACCAGGCCGGTCGCAAGCTTAAGGCCTATGCCGGTGAGGGTGACTGTGCCGGCGATTATGCCGGCGCCCGCGCACGCCACTGCCACACCCACTGCACCTCTCGCGCCCTGCTCCAGCACTCCGAGTAGCCCCTTCAGGCTCACCTGAGGCTCGCCGGTGAGCGCCCGGCTGAGGAAGAACATGCCCGCCGCATATACGATCATCGCCTGTGTGCCGGCGCCTATCGCCAGCATGTACACAGCTCCGAGTGCAGGCAGGATGAGCTGTGCTGCGTCCGCAAGTCGAGCGAACTGGCCCCCTCGCTCTGTTGGGTCGCCTCCGGCGGCGATTCGCAGCGCTCCGTGATACACGACCGGTGGAACCGCGGCAATCAGCATGGCATGCCACAGCGGGATCGTGAGGAACTCGCGCAGTGCGAACGCGCCTGCCGAGAACGCAATGATTATCCCTGTGATCCTGTCGAATAGGGTGTAGTCGGATCTGTCCTCACCGTCGGCTGCGACTACCTCTTTCTTGAGCACCCCGGCCAGCACTGCAAGGATGATCCCGTACAGGGCGGCCTTGGTGGGAGTCCGGCCCGTGGTCAGGAAGAAAATCATGCCGATGATGGGCAGGATCAGCTGCCCGCGCTCGCGCATGACCCGCCAGAAACTGGGCACAAGTTCCTTGGGAAGGCCTCTGAGGCCGGACTTGGCCGCCTCCAGATCGACGCCTATCCAGATCCCAGTGAAGTAGAGGATCGCCGGGATGATGGCGGCCTTCGCTATCTGGACGTACGGGATGTTCAGGAACTCTGCCATGAGGAAGGCGGCGGCGCCCATGATGGGCGGCATGATCTGGCCGCCAGTGGAGGCCGCGGCCTCGACGGCGCCTGCGAATTCTGGCCGGTAACCAAGGCTCTTCATCATAGGGATCGTGAAACTGCCGCTGCCCACGGTGTTGGCGACAGAGCTGCCCGAAACCGTGCCTTCCAGCGCGGACGTGAACACGGCCACTTTGGCGGGCCCGCCGCGCTGCTTGCCGGCGACAGCATTGCCCAGGTCAATGAAGAAGCGGCCAATGCCCGTCTTTTCAAGGAAGGCGCCGAACATGATGAAGAGGAATATGAACGTGGACGACACACCCAGCGGGATGCCGAGTATGCCCTCAGTCGTAAAGAACATGTGGGTCGTCAGACGCTCAAAAGACGCCCCGCGGTGCCTCAAAAAGCCCGGCATCCGTTTGCCGAAGTAGGCATAGAGCAGGCACACACAGAGTATCACCACGATGGGCAGACCTACCACCCGGCGTGCAGCCTCCAGCACGAGCAGGATGGCGATGGCTCCGACGAACATGTCCATCGTGGTGTAGTCGCCGGCGCGTGTCATCAGATGCTGGTAGTTGGTGAGATAATAGGCCGCCACGCCTGCGCCTGCTATCGCAAGCAGCAGATCGAACCATGAGAACTTATCGCGCCCCTTCGTGGTTGGGGGATACAGCAGGTAGGTCAGGGTCAGGACGAATCCCAGGTGAGTGACGCGCTGAATCTGGGGCGGACGCTCTCCCCGGATCGCGGTGTAAAGCTGGAAGATGGCGAATGCTAGGGCGATTATCCTTACGGCCCATGTCAACCAGCCGGCCAGATGCCGAGTGGCCGATTCGCGGTCGTATTTCGCGAGTATTTCGTCTATGTCTACTGCGTCTTCGGTTTCGGGTAATCTCTTGCGGTCGTCATCATTGGTGCCCAAAGCGAGTACTACCTCCTCGTGTACGGCAACATGGCTTTCGCGGCAACGGCAATGTCGACGCGCTCACCGGATTCGACCAGGGATATGAGGTCGACGACATCGCTGCCACAAGAGATCTGATGCCGTGCAATACTGCCGACGCGAAGCGGAATTGAGCTCATGACTCTCTTCATCCCGGTGATTCGTACCCCGCCGGGGGCCACCTCCACCTGCGCTCCTTCGTCCAGTTCGCTCGGCAGACCTGCGCCAAAGTCCTGATAGACCGTTTCATACAGCAGAATCTGCCTATCAGGTGTGACGCGAAACTTCTCCAGAACAACGGTCCTGGCTACTGAGTGCGTATAACTGATCTCAAACTCATCGCCCGGCGCCACCTGGTGTTCGTATAGTAACCGCCCTCCGCTGGCTACTGCTTGAAGCACCATGGCGTGTGGGCGCACGAGCGCCATCACGAGCACTATCACGGAAACTACTGCCAACGCGACTATAAGGGGAATCGGCATGGTCAGTCGGAAACGGTTTGGCCTCATGCTCATTTCTGAATGAATGCGCGGCAGCGCTCGAAGCTTCTCTCATACGCTGCCGCGCTTCCTGTTCACCTCGTCAGGCACGCTGGGTGCTCACCGTAGACCTGCGACGCTCAGCGCGCCGGTTGTCAAACAGACTAATGGGCCTTACTTGAGGATTCCCTTTTCCCGATAGTACTTGGCTGCCCCTGCGTGCAGAGGCGTCGAAAGCCCGTTGAGAGCAGTGGCCAGCTTGATCTCGGCTCCCTTGGCATGGGCTTTCGCGAGGTCGCCGTCGTTTTCGAAGAGGATCTTGGTTATCTGGTACACATCGGCCTCAGGCACAGCGTTGCCCGCTATGAGTATCGCCATGACCGCGGGAGTGGTGGCTGCTTCCGTCTGGTTCAGATAGGAGTTGGCCGGAACCGTGGCTGCGACTAGGAACGGATACTTGGTGGTAAGCTGCTTCATCTTGTCGGCCGGCATCGACAGGATCTTGATCTTGTGCTGGGTCGACACGTCGGTTATCCCTGGGTTGGGCACGCCGGCCGTGACAAAGAACCCATCGATGTGCCCATCCTTGAACTGGTTGGCGCTCTCAGCGAATGAGAGGAACTGCTCCTCAACATCTGCGTAGGTCATGCCGTAGATGTCGAGAATCTGACGGGCGTTTGCCTCTGTTCCGCTGCCGGGAGCGCCCACAGAGATACGCTTGCCGCGAACGTCGGCCCAGGTCTTGATGGGGCCGTCTGCACGCACCACGAACTGGATGACCTCGGGGTACAACGAAGCAATGGCGCCAAACGTCTTGATGGGCTTGCCTTCGAAAGTCTCGGTTCCGTTGTAGGCATAGTCCGCTACGTCATTCTGCACCAGAGCGAGATCCGCTTCGCCCTTATTGATCAACCTAACGTTCTCAGCAGATGCTCCGGTGGACTGGGCAGCCATGTTCATCTTGGAAATTCGCTTGTTTGCGATGTTGGCGATGGCCCCGCCGAGCGGATAGTAGGTGCCGGCAGTGCCTCCCGTGGCTAGTATCAGGTCGCTCGCGGAATAGACGCCGATCGAGACGGTCAGGACACACACCAAAGCCAGGGAAATCAGAAGAGACTTCTTCAAATCGGAACCCTCCTCGTAAATATGTGTGGCGAGCCCATTGTGATACCGTGCAGGCAGCGCCTCAAACGTGAATGCATAATTCTCCACTGAATGCCCTCATACCTGCAAGCTGCGGAAGAATTCTTGTCGCCTGAGGAGATATGATACAACGGCGGGATACCCAGGGGCTTGCCAGATCCAGGTTTCGGGGGTTTCGCCTTCGCGTTTGCGCAGGCCTTTCATTTCCCCCCCCGCCCCGTGAGGCACGTGCCCGGGCCGAGAGACGGTGGCCGCGCAGCGGCATGTGCCCTGCCCGAGAGACGGTGGCCTACGCGGCGTGGCCGGCCTCAGGGGTGCGCGACATCGGCGGTGATCGCGTCCCGTGCCCTACGGGACACCTTTTGGGGCCATCCCGAGATGGAAGGGATTCTGCGTGCACAGATCGCCCACGGTCCTCGCCACGCGCCCACTTGCCAACAAGACGAGCACCTTGCGCGGAAGACTCGATGCTCGGGCTACTTCTGCGAGGTGCTTCCGGGGGTCGGTCCGGCCGGACGTCAGGGTGGCCGGCGCTGCGGGATACCCTCGGAGGGTATCCGGGAAGCTTTTTTCCGCCTTGGAGGCGTTCGACGGAGATTTACTGCACAAATGCGGCGCAAAATCTCCGCGCAAGAGACCCTTGCTTACTGATGCTGGGAATACCTCGGCAACAAACGACATTCAGAAGCGAGGGAGGCGTCCCCGGATGGTAGTAAACGAACTTAATGCATGGTACTGGTTGCCTTTTGCTATTTAAGGGCTTGCAGTGACGCCGGGGCTTCCTCGCTATGGCACGCAAGTGGCCCGAAACCAGTGCCTCGGAAATTTTCTTCACCTACGCGGCAGGAAATTTCCGCTTTGCGCCGTGGAAACTGCAAATCTCTGCAGGCCCAGCTAGAGGTGCCCAAGCGCTAGAGCCTCCAAGAGCCAGCGGCCTCAGGCTCAGGGCATCCCTGTGCGAGGTCTGTTTTCCTGTCGAGACCGCGCATCACGCGGTTGCAATAGACCACCTGACCTGCACCGGAGCGGCAATAGACGGTAGTCTCTGTCCTCTCATCTGCCGGCGGCATCCTATCTCATCAGCGCTTCCATCTGTGCGAGCGTCCGCCCGACGCGTCCGCTCGATGCGTCCGCCCGACGCGTCGATGGGAAGATAGAAATGCCGGGCCCTGAGAAGCATAATCGTTGCACCCGCGTTCCAGACGGACGATGTTTGACACTCCCAGAATGCGAGTATACACTTTTCATAACTGCAGCGAGGAGGTTCGAGCATGCTTCGGATTGAGGGGATCTCGAAGAGCTACGCGAAGGGATCTCGGCGGGCGGTCGATGATCTCACTTTGCATGTGGAGGCGGGGGAGATTTTCGGTTTTCTCGGGCCGAATGGCGCGGGCAAGACTACGACTATCAAGATGATCGTCGGCCTTCTGACGCCCGATTCGGGCAGGATCGCCGTGGATGGTCGCGATGTCGTGCAGGACCCTGTCGGGGCGAAACTCGGGATGGGGTATGTTCCCGACAACCCCGATCTCTTTGACCGGCTCACCGGAGTGGAATACCTGAACTTCATGGGCGATGTCTACGGCGTTCCCGCTGGGGAGAGGGCGAAGCGGATCGACAGCCTTCTAGGCATGTTCGAGCTGAAGGGCGCTGTTCGCGACCTGGTAGCTAGCTACTCCCATGGAATGAGGCAGAAGCTTGCGCTCACGGGCGCGCTGCTTTCTCATCCGAAGCTCTTGGTGCTTGACGAACCCATGGTGGGTCTGGACCCAAAGAGCTCTCATCTGTTTAAGGAGATGATGAACGGGCACTGCGAGGAGGGGGGAACGGTCTTCTTCTCTACCCACATCCTCGAGGTGGCCGAGAGGCTATGCCACAGGGTGGGCATAATCGACCATGGTAGACTCATCGCCTGCGGCACGCTGGATGACCTGAAGCGCCAGGCAGCGCTCGCCGGGGCGTCGGGGCAGGCGGATGCGCGGCGTTCTCAGGGCAAGACTTTGGAGGAACTCTTCCTCGAGCTGACGGAGGGCGAGGACTCATGAGCGGATCGGGCAGCATCTCGCGATCTTTTCGGGCGACGCAGTTCTTCGCCGTGTTTCGGGCTCTGCTCAACGTGAATTTCGGTATCTCATATGGCCGCCAGACCTTCCTTGTACAGAAGAAGCAACTATGGGAACCGATACTGATTGCGTTTGGGATCGGCACGGCGCTAGTGACGATGATGGCCGGGTATGTCGCGCTACTCAATGCCATGTACTCTAACGGCGAAGCCCTGGGCCAGGGGAATGTGATCCTAACATATGCAATCACGGCCGGGCAGGTTCTGGTGCTCATACTGGGGCTATTTTGGGTGATCGGGGGGTTCTACTTCTCGCGCGATTCGTCCATACTCACTCCGCTGCCTCTGCCGGCGTCCACTGTGGTGATGGCCAGGTTCGGGGTAGTGCTGATCAATGAATACATCACGCTGGCGCTGGTGCTAGTGCCGGCCTTCTGTGTATATGGAATACGATCGGGCGCAGGTTTGCTCTACTGGATAACGTGCATACCAGTGTTTCTGCTGACGCCGGTGATTCCCCTGGCTATCGACGCCGCAGTGGCCATACTGCTCATGCGTTTTGTGAATGTGCGCAAGAACCGCACGTTGTTCATGTTCCTTGGCACAGCCATCTTCCTCGGGCTGTATTTCTGGTTTCAGTACTACATCATGCACCAGGCGCCCCAAAGCGAGGCCGACATGCTCAACTACCTAATGACTGTGCAGGACAGCCTGTCGCGGTCGATGGCCATGCGCTTTCCGCCCAGCCTTTGGGCTTCGTTCTCGCTGTCGAAGGCGGGCACTGCCGCTGGGCTCGGGAACCTGGCCATCCTGGTTGCAGTGTCTGCCGGCGCGCTCCTTCTGGCGTTGGCTCTCGGTTCACGGCTGTTCTATGCAGCCCTTGCAGCCGGCGGCGAGGTGGCGGTATCCGCCGCCGGTCGCAAAGTGGGGCGCTGGGGCCGCCGTCAGCCGACCCAAACCGCCGGGGATTTGGCTCTGCCCGCCGCGTGGTGGGTGCAGCGTTCGCCGGAGGTCGCGATAGCTCTCAAGGACATGTGGCTGTTTGTGCGCACACCGACGTATTTACTGAACGGCCTCGCTAATGTGCTGGTATTCCCGGGCCTCCTAGCTGTGTGGTTCATTGCGGGAGGTCGAGGGGGAGTGGGAGGGGGCGCGGGAGTTGGCAACCCGTTCGCCGAGATCCCCGGGTTTGCCGCTTTCATGTCATCGCCTGAATTTGCAGCCGCCCGCGCGCTGGCCTTCGCCGGCGCAATCCTGTTTGTATCCGGGATCAACGCAGTGGCTTCGTCCGCGTTCTCCCGTGATGGGATGCAGTACTGGGTGTACAAGGTGATCCCTGTGTCGTTCCGGCGTCAGGTGATCGGGAAGATCATGTTTGCGCTGGCGTTTCAGTTTGCGTCCATGTTGCCGCTCGTGGTGGTGATGCAGCTGATTCTCCGGCTTGACCTGGCGGCGCTTGCGGCGGGCGTGTTGATCGGGGTGGCGGGGTCGACGTGGGCGTCGCTCACATCGCTGTATGTCGACATGATGCGCCCCTACCTCACCTGGGACAACCCTCAGAGGGCGATGAAGAGCAACCTGAACGCACTCATCGCCATGGCTGCGGTGACGGTCGTAGCAGTGGGGGCGGGATACGCCATTGTGAAGGCGTTGTCGGCAGGCCTGGACCAGCATGCGGTAATGTGGGGTACGTTCGTGTTTTTCGCGGCATTGTCGATTCTATCATATCGCCTGCTGATGTCAGGAGCGGGGCGGGCATTTCGCCGCGTGGAGTTGTAGCCGCGTGGAGTTGTAGTCGCGTGGAGTTGCGGCCGCGTGGAGTCGTAGGGTTTGGGACCGCGCGGTCTGTAGCTATCTATGTATTACCCACATCGCTGGGAAGGATCCGAGTCTTGGCCATTGACCGAACAGCTCAC
>DAOPWT010000007.1:33110-35054 GCA_035351775.1 Bacillota bacterium
ATTACCCACATCGCTGGGAAGGATCCGAGTCTTGGCCATTGACCGAACAGCTCACGCAGTGGGTGTGCCCGCGCCAGAAGGTGGGGCTGGTGTTGATAAGGGCCCTGCGCAGGTCTTTAGGCAAAATCGCGTTTGGCAGGGGGTTAGCGAACCTGCAAGGAGTGTGTACGGTCTTGGACGGAACCTGTTCAGATACGAATAAGATGCTATTTGCTGCTGGGAGTGTTCGTCTTTGAGACTTTGGAGAGGAATCATCGAAGAATACAGGGAATTCATACCGCTTGGCGCGGGCGCGCCCACTGTCACGTTGCTCGAAGGCGGAACGCCTCTTGTCCCTGCGCCTGCTCTGGCCCGGCGGCTGGGCGTTCGAGCCGATATCCGTCTTAAGCTGGAGGGCGCGAACCCCACCGGATCGTTCAAGGATCGCGGGATGACTGCAGCGATCACCAAAGCGGTCGCGGACGGTGCCCGCGTGGTCATATGCGCTTCCACCGGCAACACTTCGGCCTCTGCCGCGGCCTACGCTGCCCGCGCGGGGCTTCGCTGTGTTGTGGTGATACCGGATGGGGCCATAGCCATGGGCAAGCTGGCGCAGGCCATCGCCCATGGGGCCGAGGTCGTGCCGATCAGCGGCAACTTCGATCAGGCCCTGGCGATTGTGAGGGAAATGGCCGATGCAGGGATCGCCACTTTGGTCAATTCGGTCAATCCGTGGCGCATTGAAGGCCAGAAGACCGCCGCTTTCGAAATAGTGGATCAGCTCACCTCGGGCGGACATGGCGCGCCGGGCACGGAGCGCTCGGCTGGCATCGCCCCGGATTGGCTGGCGATTCCCGTGGGCAATGCAGGCAACATCACGGCGTACTGGAAGGGCTTCTCGGAGTATGCCGCCGCCGGTCGGATCGGCGCGTTGCCTCGGATGGCTGGATTTGAGGCTGCCGGGGCCGCCCCCATAGTGCTGGGCAGGCCGGTGGAGCATCCGGAGACCATAGCCACTGCCATCAGAATCGGAAACCCTGCGAGCTGGGCGAGCGCTCGGGCTGCCGCCGATGACTCCGGAGGGTTTATTGACTCCGTAACGGACGAGGAGATTCTCGACGCCTACCGCCTGCTGGCGCAGACTGAAGGCGTTTTTGCTGAACCCGCCTCGTGCGCTTGTGTAGCCGGGCTCGTCAAGATGGCTCGCGATGGTCGCCTCAAAGACGGGCAGTGTGCCGTAGCCGTGCTTACCGGCAACGGCCTGAAGGATCCGTCTACGGCTATTCAGCAGGCGCCTCGGGTCCGCGGCGCCATAAACGCCGATTACGAAAGCGTCTCAAGTGAGGTGTTGACGTATGCCGGTCGATAGGGTCATAGTTCGCGCGCCGGCTACTTCGGCCAACATGGGGCCGGGATTCGATGCTTTGGGGTTTGCCATGGAACTCCGTGACGAGGTGATGTTCGAGCGCGCGTCCGACGCAGAGTCCAGCGCGATCACACTTGACCCAGACGGAAGGCAGGTTTCGCTGGGAATCCCCACAGGCAGCGACAACTTGGCACTTCGGGCATTTGCGGCTGCGTTTCGTGACGCAGGCCAGGCAGCGCCGGCGGTGCGGGTGTGTATCGTCAACCGCATACCTGTGGCTCGAGGCCTCGGAAGCAGCGCGTCGGCCATCGTCGCGGGGCTCATGGCCGCCGATGCCTTCATGGGCATCGCTCCCGACCTACAGCGGCTATTGAGCACGGCCGCCCGGATCGAGGGGCACCCCGACAATACTGCAGCTTGCATACTTGGCGGGATCACCGCGTCCTCCTTCGTAGGGGCACGCGTGCTGTGGGCCAGGGTTCCGGTGCACGGCAGCCTGCGCGCTGTAGTGGCTGTGCCTGATTTCCCCGTGTCTACCAGGGCCGCCCGGAACGTGCTGCCAGGCAGTGTGCCGCATTCCGACGCTGTGTTCAACGTGG